>NZ_BAAAPC010000011.1:0-225891 GCF_039530945.1 Nocardiopsis rhodophaea | reverse complement strand
CGCGGCATAGCGACCCGCTTCGACAAGACCCCGCAGAGCTACGAGGCCGGACTCCACCTGTGTGGTGCGATGCTCTGGCTCCGCAGCATCGCACCACACTCATGATCAAACTCCAGACAGGACCTAGCGAGAAGTCCACAAGGTCGTCGAGGCCGAACGCCGCGAGCTTGCGCTCGGCGTTGCGCCGCGTGTTGCCGGTCAGCAGGGAAGAGACGATGTCGCTGTCACCGGCGCAGTGGCGCAGGACGCGTTCGGCTCCGGCGAGGACTCGGCCGCGCTCGACCAGGTCGGCCGTCCGCGCGGCGAAGAGGCGGTCCTGCACGTCCAGGAAGCGGGCGAAGCCGTCGTCGGCGGGGTCCACGCTGTTGGCCAGCAGGGTGTCGTGGAACCAGCGCCACTCGGTACGCCCGGCGCCACGCGTCTCCTGGTGCTCGGTCAGGCCGCTGTACTCGGCGAACGCGGCCGAGAAGATCTCGAAGCCGACTCCGTCGACGTCGAGCAGGGTCTTGTCGATATCCCACAGCACCAGGCGCTTGCCCACGTGTTCTCCCATCAGCTTGACGTGGCGTGCTGTCACCGTATCCGAGCCCGTGTCTTAGTTCCCCCTGTTCGCCGGGAAATGCGCGATGGCGCCCGATACGGGTGGGGCCGACGTGCACAACAGGGGAAGGTGAGGCTAGGCTAACCTACGAATCCATTCGCTATTCCGTGTCCGATCGATCGGGAGTGCCTGTGCAGAGCTGCCATCCGCTGGTCGGCGTCGCTCGCTGGATCAACGCACGCGAGCTCTACATCGATGTGGACCTCCTGGGGGCCACCGACCCTGCCCCCTCGGGTGGGGAGTGGACACGACTCGACCGAATGCCCGACCGGGTCCCCGAACTCATCGCCCTCCTGCTGGAGCGCTCCTGTGCGGGGTACACCACGTCGGCCGCGGCCTTCCTCGCCTCCGACGCCGCGCGCCAGGTGCTCGCCTTCGCCTGTGTGGCGGCGTACCTGACCGGGCGCGCTCCGGACCTCGCCCCACAGCGGACCTGGGTGCGGCACGACCCGGAGACGGGCCGGCTCGACCGGCTCGCGCTGCGCCAGGGCGCGGTGGCCGTGGTCGACGGCGACCCGATGGCGCGCCGCCCCGGCGCCGTGTGCGTCAGCGATGAGGATGCGCTGGACGCGTGGTTCATGGGCGCGGCAGTGGCCGCTCTGGAGCCGGTGATCGACGCCGTGCGCGCCCACACGCGCTACGGGACCCGGGCGCAGTGGAGCATGGTGGCCGACGCGCCGCACGCCGCGCTCATTGGGGCGTCCTACGAGATCGGCGCTGACCAGCGGACCGCGTGGGAACGGGCCCGGCGCATGGTGGAGTGGATCAACGCCGATCGTGCCCGCGTCACTCCCAAGCAGCGCCCCTTCCCGCTCGTCCTGGCCGGGCAGCCGGAGCACCGCCCGGAGCGGATGTTCATGGTGCGCGGCGGCTGCTGCTTCTACTACCGCTTCGGTGGCGCCAAGTGCGCCATCTGCCCCCTGTCGAGCGACGAACGGCGTGAGAGCGTGCTGCGGGAACACTTCGAGCCCACGACGGCCCCGACCACCAGCTGACCGCGCGCGGATGACATGGCGCGGCACTCGTCCCGCCTCTCGCCTTTTTTCTCCCGGCCCTCACCTACACTCCGGCGCTAAACCGCTGCAGAGTCGGCCTCTATCTGGCAATATAACTCTCAGTAGTTAATACCTGACAGAAAGAGATGGCTCTCGTGTACTCCACACCCCGCCGCCTCGCCGCGGTCTGCGGTGCCGTACTCCTGGGCAGCCTGCTGTCGGTGGCCATCGTGCTCCCGGCCCACGCGGAGCTCTTCAACGAGTGCTCGATCGCCCGTGGGATCAAGTATGGGCGGCTCACTTTCCCCGACCCGTATGAGGAGAAGGCACTGCACCCGTGCGTGAAGAACATCCCGGTGCTCTTCCAGTGCCCGCACGGCTTCCTCTACAACCGCATCGACAACGTGTGTGACTCGCCCGGCCTGAAATCCTGACCACCACCCCCAGGTCGCCAATGACGACGCCTACGTGGTGCTGCTCGTCGAGGACGACGTCGAGAAGTTCACCACGAGGGAAGCTCACCGACGCGTCCACGCCCGCCACGAGGCCGGGTGTCGTGATCGTGCGGCCGGGGTAAGCCCATTTCTGGGGCGGGACGTCGACTTTCAGGGGGAATCCATGACGACCGCTGCAGACATCATGCATCAGAACGCTCAGTGCATCGACGAGGGCGAGACATTGGACGTCGCCGCCCGGATGATGCGCGACATGGGGGTGGGGGCGCTCCCCATCTGCGGTTCGGACAAGCGCCTCAAGGGCATCATCACCGACCGCGACATCGTACTCCGCTGTGTGGCCGAAGGCCGTGACTGCCGCACCACGACCGCCGCCGACCTGGCCCAGGGAACTCCGTTCTGGGTGGACGAGGAGGCGGAGATCAGCGAGGTCCTCCAGGGCATGATCGAGCACCGCATCAAGCGGGTCCCGGTCATCCGCGACCACCAGCTGACCGGCATCATCAGCGAGTCCGACCTCGCCCGCGCCCTGCCCGAGCAGCAACTCGCGCAGTTCGTCGAAGCAATGAAGTCGGGGCCCGCCGACCAAGTTCCCGGCGCCGGCACCCGGCCGCACCTCACCCACCACTGACCGACACGCGTTACGCCCGACCAGGGACCCCGCCCGATTCACACCGGTCGTGCGGGGTCTCGACGTGCGCGCCCTCGGCGACTGCTGCCGTGACCCCGGCACTGGACGCGTTCTCACCGCTACCGTCGAACGTGGGCCAATCAAGTGGCTGGTCCCAATCACGGTTCGACATGGCCGCTAGACGGATGCCTTCGCGGATGACCTCCGCCGCCGGGACACCACGACGGCGTGCGGCTTCTCTGACAAGGGCGAGGTCCTCCGGATCGACGTAGATGTTCGTCCTCTTCATGGGCATGCAGCAATGCTGCCCCAGGTCCCACTCTGCTGCCCGGAGATCGCGGTGCAGGCGAGCTGCCGGGGGGAGTTGAACACCAGCCTGATCCTCCGCCAGAACAACCAAGGCCAGGCCACCGTCCGCGACTACGGTTTGCTGGAGAGCGCGGTGCACCGACCGCAGTCCTCTTCGTTCGGTGTCGAGCACCATCCGGGACTCTTCGAGAAGGCCGCAGCGCTGATGCACTCCTTGGCGCGGAATCACACGTTCGTTGATGGCAACAAACGCGCGGCCGGGAACTGTACTGCGGTCTTCCTCGGTATCAATGGTGCTCCACTGGTGTCCCCGCTTGATGAGGACCGAGCGGAGCAGTTCGTCCTCGACGTGAACACAGGAGCGCTCGACGACATCGAAGCCATCGCTGCGGCCCTGTGCCCCTTCCACTTGGTGCCCTGAAGCTCGTCAGCACTCGATGACGTTGACGGCCAAACCCCCGCGGCTGGTCTCCTTGTACTTGTCGTGCATGTCGCGGCCGGTGTCTCTCATGGTCTTGATGACCTTGTCCAGGGAGACGAAGTGGCTGCCGTCGCCCCGGAGGGCGATGCGCGTGGCGCTGATGGCCTTGACCGAGGCCAGGGCGTTGCGCTCGATGCAGGGGACCTGCACCAGGCCGCCGATCGGGTCGCAGGTCAGGCCGAGGTTGTGTTCCATGGCGATCTCGGCGGCGTTCTCCACCTGGGCGGGCGTGGCGCCCAGGGCTTCGGCGAGGCCGCCCGCCGCCATGGAGGAGGCGGAGCCGACCTCGCCCTGGCAGCCGACCTCGGCGCCGGAGATGGAGGCGTTCTCCTTGAAGAGGATGCCGATGGCGCCCGCTGTGAGCAGGAAGCGGACGACGCCGTCGTCGTTGGCGCCGTCGGTGAAGTGGGTGTAGTAGTGCAGCACCGCGGGGACGATCCCGGCCGCGCCGTTGGTCGGGGCGGTCACCACGCGGCCGCCCGCCGCGTTCTCCTCGTTCACGGCCAGCGCGTAGAGGGTGATCCAGTCGCTGCCGCGCATCGGGTCGCTGAGGTCGGTCCGGTCCGGCTTGAGGAGGCCGGTCGCGTCGCACGAGCCGCCCAGCTGGCGGTAGAGGCGGTGGGCGCGGCGGGGGACCTTGAGGCCGCCGGGGAGGGTGCCCTCGGTGGTGACGCCGCGGCGGACGCACTGGCGCATCACGTGCCAGATCTCCAGCAGCTCGTCGTGGATCTGCTGGCGCGTGCGGCCGAACGCCTGCTCGTTGGCGAGCATGATGGAGCTGATCGACATACCCGTCTCGCGGCACAGCCCGAGTAGCTCCGCGGCCGTGGCGAACGGGTAGGGGAGCGGGGTGTCGTCCGGCTTGATGCGGTCGGCCCCGGCGGCTTCCTCGTCGACGACGAAACCGCCGCCCACCGAGTAGTAGACCCGCGAGCGGAGCTCAGCGCCCTCGGCGTCGAAGGCCGCGAACCGCATGCCGTTGGGATGACCCGGCAGGCTCTCCTTGCGCCGGAAGTCGACGTGTACGGCCGGGTCGAAGGTGATCTCCCGGTGTCCGCCCAGCGCGAGGAGCCGGGTGGTGCGAACCCGGCTCAGCAGCTCCGGTACCGCGTCGACGTCGACGTCCTCCGGGGTCTCCCCGAGCAGCCCGAGGATGACCGCGGTGTCGCTGCCGTGCCCCTTGCCGGTGAGCGCGAGCGAGCCGTACAGCTCGGCCCGCACCGTGGCCACCCGGTCGAGCAGGCCGGTGTCGGCCAGGCCCGTGACGAACGTGCGGGCCGCCTTCATCGGGCCGACCGTGTGCGAGCTGGAGGGGCCGATACCGATCTTGAAAAGGTCGAAAACGCTGATAGCCATGGTTCCTGCCCTCCTCGTTGAGTACAGGGTGCGATAGTCGGAAGCGGTTGCGGGGCACCGGCCGTGTAAAACGCCGACAGCCGGGCCCTGCGCCGAACTCGGTGCGACGGCGCACGGCCCGGCTGTCTGATGACGAGGTATGAGGTCGTGCGGCGGCGATGCGCCGCACGCCCCGAACCCGCGCGCCGGGGTGGCGGAGATGTCCCGCTACAGGCCCGGGTAGAGCGGGTGCTTGCGCGCGAGGGCGACCACGCGGTCGCGCAGGGCGGCCGCGTCGTACTCCGGCTTGAGCGCCTCGGCGAGGATGTCGGCGACCTCGGCGAAGTCCGTCTCGTCGAAGCCCCGGGTGGCCAGCGCCGGCGTACCGACGCGCAGCCCGGAGGTGACCATCGGCGGGCGCGGGTCGTTGGGCACCGCGTTGCGGTTGACCGTGATGCCGATCTCGTGCAGGCGGTCCTCCGCCTCACGGCCGTTGAGCTCGGAGTTCACCAGGTCCACCAGCACCAGGTGGACATCGGTGCCGCCGGTGAGCACCCGCACCCCGGCCTCGACGGCGTCGGGCTGCGTGAGGCGCTCGGCGAGGATCCGCGCACCGGCCTGGGTGCGCCGCTGGCGGTCGGCGAACTCCTCGCCCGCCGCCATCTTCAGCGCGACCGCCTTCGCCGCGATCACGTGCTCCAGCGGACCGCCCTGCATGCCGGGGAACACCGCGGAGTTGATCTTCTTGCCCAGCTCCTCCTTGGCGAGGATGAGCCCGCCGCGGGGGCCGCCGAGCGTCTTGTGCGTGGTCGTGGTGACGACGTCGGCGTAGGGCACCGGGTTGGGGTGCAGCCCGGCCGCCACCAGCCCGGCGAAGTGCGCCATGTCGACGAAGAGGATCGCGCCGACCTCGTCGGCGATCTCGCGGAACCGCGCGAAGTCCAGCTGCCGCGGGTAGGCCGACCACCCGGCCACGATCATCTTCGGCTGGTGCTCCTTGGCCAGCTTCTCGACCTCGTCGTAGTCGACGGTGCCGTCCTCGTCGCGCACGTGGTAGGCGACGGCGTTGAGGATCTTGCCGGAGTAGTTGAGCCGCATCCCGTGGGTCAGGTGTCCGCCGTGCGCAAGGTCCAGGCCCAGGATCGTGTCGCCCGGCTTGAGCAGCGCGAAGTACACCGCTGTGTTCGCCTGGGCGCCCGAGTGCGGCTGCACGTTGGCGTGTTCGGCGCCGAACAGCGCCTTGGCGCGGTCGATCGCGAGCTGCTCGACGACGTCGACGTGCTCGCAGCCGCCGTAGTAGCGGCGGCCGGGGTAGCCCTCGGCGTACTTGTTGGTGAGGACCGTCCCCTGGGCCTCCAGCACTGCCTGCGGCGCGAAGTTCTCGGAGGCGATCATCTCCAGCGTGTCGCGCTGGCGGGCGAGCTCGTCGTTGACGGCCGCCGCGACCTCGGGGTCGAACTGCTCCAGTGTCTGGTCGAGCATGTTGCGCGTCTCGGTCATGTGATCAGACCTCGCCTTCGGTGACCTGGGTGTACTGCTCGGGGGTCAGCAGGTCGGCCGGGTCTTCGGAGAGTTCCACCTTGAAAAGCCAACCGCGGCCGTAAGGGTCTTCGCCGATGATCTCGGGGTTCTCCACCGCGGCCTGGTTGACGTCGACGACCTCGCCGTTCACCGGCGCGTAGATGTCGCTGACGGACTTGGTCGACTCGACCTCGCCACAGGTGTCACCGGCCTCCACCGTGGTCCCGGTCTCCGGCGGGTCGACGAAAACGATGTCTCCCAGCGCCTCGGTGGCGAAGGCCGTGATGCCGATGGTGGCGACACCATCGGCGATGGCCACCCACTCGTGCTCTTTCGTGTAGTTCAGCTCAGCGGGAACGCTCAATTCAACTCCCCAGGAGATCATTCGTTATCCGGCACCGCGCGACACGTCCGCGCGGTCGTGTCCTGCACCATGCGGCTCGTCATCGGCCCTGACAGAGATTCTGCCGGGTCGCCGACGCGGCCCGCACCGCGGCTCGCGCTCTGGCCCCCATGAGGCCAGCTACATCAGCGGTCCCGCTTGTAGAAGGGCAGCTCGACCACGTCGACCGCCTCCGCGCGGCCCCGCACGTCCACGGTGAACTCACCGGACGTGATGTCGAGGTCGCCGTCGACGTAGGCCATCGCGATCGGCTTGCCCAGCGTAGGGGAGGGGGCGCCACTGGTGATGGACCCCACCGGCGTTCCCTCCCGCAGGACCTCCTGACCGTTGCGCAGGGGGCGGCGGCCGCGGCCGATGAGGCCGACCAGGCGACGCGTGCGCTCGGTCTCGGCGGCCTTGGCCAGGGCGGCGCGGCCCACGAAATCGCTGTCCTTCTCGAACTTGACCACGCGGCCCTGGCCGGCGTCGAAGGGCGTGAGTTCGGCGCTGAGCTCGTTGCCGTACAGCGGCATCCCCGCCTCCAAGCGGAGCGTGTCGCGCGCGGACAGTCCGGCCGGGGTCAGGCCGTAGGGTTCTCCGGCGGCGAGCAGCGCGTCCCAGACGGCGGGGGCGTCGGAGCCCGGCCGGAGGAAGATCTCGAAGCCGTCCTCACCGGTGTAGCCGGTGCGGGCCAGCAGGACGGGGTATCCCGCCACGGTGTGGGCGTAGCCCGCGTAGTACTTGATCCCGGAGAGGTCGGCGTCGGTGAGGGGGCCCAGGATCCGCACGGCCTCCGGGCCCTGCAGCGCGATGAGAGCGTACTCGGCGGACTGGTCCTCCACCCGGGCGTCGAACCCCGCGACGCGCTCGGTGAGCGCGGCCACGACGGTGTCGTGGTTGGCGGCGTTGGCGACGACAAGGTACTCCTCCTCGCCGAGCCGGTAGACGATCAGGTCGTCCAGCACCCCGCCGTCCGCCGCGGTGATCATCGTGTAGCGGGCGCGGCCGACCTTGACCTTGGAGAGGTGCCCGACCAGCGCGTAGTCGAGGAACGCGGCGGCCTGCGGGCCGGTGACGCTGATTTCCCCCATGTGGGACAGGTCGAACAGGCCGGCGTGCTCGCGCACCGCCTTGTGCTCGGCGGTCTCGCTGCCGTAGCGCAGCGGCATCAGCCACCCGGCGAAGTCGACCAGGGTGGCACCCAGCCGCTCGTGGACCGCGTGCAGCGGTGTGGGGCGGGGGGCGCTCGTAGGCTCCGTCATGGGCACTCCCGAGAGGATGGACGTCGAATCTGCAAAGGCGTTGCCATCCTCCCCCTCTGTCATCGGTGCCTGAGAGCTTCGCCCGCGCGCGGCGTGGCTTGCACCTTCGGCGAGGAGCGGTGAGCTCCTGCTTTCCAGAGTGGTCTCGCCCGTACGGTCCTGTGCGCCTGAGAGGTTGTCTTCGGGGAGGAATTGCTCCTTCGGCGGCCCGCGCTGGATGCGGGGGCACTCTCCCGTACGGGGTCAGCGACTACCGGTCAGCCTAGCAGCGGCGATAACGAGCCCCAAGGGCGCCCGTCCCCCCGCCCTCCTCCGTTGAAGATCAGGGCGAATGCCCTGGACTCCGTCCGTGTTGCCGCGACAGAAGCCGTGATCACCACGGGGCCGGGCCGTGGGTGTGCTGGGCGGTCCCGCGGGGTGGGAAAGCGCTGTCCGCAGCCCTGTCGCCGATAATGACGGCGTTTGGCCAGACAGAACGGACAGAGTCGAGGCCTGCCGCCATGACCATCGCAAGAAAACGCGGCAACACTGGACGTGCGGGCACCCTATTCTCCCGGTGATCATGGCGATTCTCCCGGCACACCGGAGATGGTCGGATGTCAGGCCTTGCGGCGGTTGCGGACGGCCTCGGCCAGTCCGCTGAGGACACCCTCGGTGGTCTCCCAGCCCATGCACTTGTCGGTGATGGACTGGCCGTAGGTGAGGTCGGCCGGGTCGTTGAGCTTCTGCGCGCCCTCGATGAGGTTGCTCTCCAGCATCACGCCGACGATGCCCTTCTCACCCGCGGCGATCTGGTCGCCGATGGCGTTGGCGACACCCGGCTGGCGGGTGTGGTCCTTGCTGCTGTTGGCGTGGCTCGCGTCGATCATGACGCGGCGGGGCAGGCCCGACCCCTCGATGACATCGAGCGCCGCACCGACGCTTTGCGCGTCGTAATTGGGGCCGGAACGCCCGCCGCGCAGGATCACGTGGCAGTCGGGGTTACCTTGGGTCACCACGACCGACCCGGCGCCGCTGGGGTCGACACCGAAGAAGGTGTGCGAGGCGGCGGCAGCGCCGCAGGCGTCCACCGCGACCTGCACGTCGCCGTCGGTGCCGTTCTTGAAGCCGACCGGCATGCTCAGGCCGCTGCTGAGCTGGCGGTGCACCTGGCTCTCGGTGGTGCGGGCGCCAATGGCGCCCCACGCGACGGCGTCGGCGATGTACTGCGGGGTGATCGGGTCGAGGAACTCGGTGCCGGAGGGGACCCCCAGCGAGCCGATGTCGAGCAGCAACTTGCGGGCGGCGCGCAGCCCGCGGTGCACGTCATAGGTCTCGTCCAGGCCCGGGTCGTTGATCAGGCCCTTCCAGCCGAGCGTGGTGCGCGGTTTCTCGAAGTAGACGCGCATCACCACGCACAGCTCGCTGCTGAGCGACGGGATGAGGCCCTTGAGGCGGTGGGCGTAGTCGAGCGCGGCCTCGGGGTCGTGAACCGAACACGGCCCGACGATCACCAGCAGCCGGTCGTCGGTGCCGTCGATGATCCCCTTGACCTCAGCGCGGGCGTCCTCGACGAGGGCGCTGCGCTCGGGGCCCATCGGCAGCTCGGCCAAAACGTCCTGTGGCGCGACCAGGGGAAGGTAGCTTTCGACCCTGGTGTCGTTGGTGTTCGGCATGCCGTTCCTCTATCCCTCATCCCCACGTGGCCTCCGGCAACACTAACGCGACGGGACCGGCGCGGCTTCCGACGCCCCTCGATTGTGGTGGGGCTCATCGACACTGATCGCGGGGCGGGGCCGGTCACGACCGCGGAAACAACGACCGCGGCCCCGCGCCGCATCCGGGCCGGCCGGGGAGCCGTCTCACAGCGTTGCCGGCCTCGTCGGTGCCGTCCACGCTCATTCTTCCTCGTCCTTGAGCCCCGGGAAGTCCTCTTCCCAATACTCGTACTCGTTGCGGGAACCGCGGCCGGTGCCGCGCCGCTCCTCGGCCGCGCGCAGCTCCACCCGACGGATCTTGCCGGAGACCGTCTTGGGCAGCTCGGCGAACTCCAGGCGCCGCACCCGCTTGAAGGGGGCGAGGTTCTCCCGCGCGTAGCGGAGGATGTCGCGCGCGGTCTCGGGGTCCGCGGCCCTGCCCTCCGTGAGGGTGACGTACGCCTTGGGTACGGCCAGCCGCACCGGGTCGGGGGACGGCACGACGGCCGCCTCGGCCACGGCCTCGTGCTCGATGAGTACGCTCTCCAGCTCGAAGGGGGAGATGCGGTAGTCGGAGGCCTTGAAGACGTCGTCGCCCCGCCCGATGTAGGTGATGTAGCCGTCGGCGTCGCGGCTGGCGACATCACCGGTGTGGTAGCGGCCGTGGCGCATCACCTGCTTGGTGCGCTCCTCGTTGTCGTGGTAACCGGCCATCAGCCCGACGGGGTCGTCGGCCAGGTCGAGGCAGATTTCGCCCTGGTCGCCCACCTCCCCGGTGACGGGGTCCTCCAGCGCGATCGTGAACCCCGGCATGGGGCGGCCCATGGACCCGGGCCGGATCTCCTGGCCGGGGCCGTTGCCGATCTGCACGGTCGTCTCCGTCTGCCCGAACCCGTCGCGCACGGTCAACCCCCAGGCGCGCCGCACCTGCTCGATGACCTCGGGGTTGAGCGGCTCACCCGCCGCCACCACCTCGCGCATGGGGACGTTCCACGCCCCAAGGTCGGCCTGGATCAGCATCCGCCACACCGTGGGCGGGGCGCAGAACGTGTCGACGCCGCAGTGCGCTATCTGGCTCAGCAGGTAGGAGGGGTTGAACTTGGACTGGTTCACCACCAGCACCGTCGCCTGGGCGTTCCACGGCGCGAAGATGCTGCTGTAGGCGTGCTTGGCCCAGCCCGGTGAGGAGATGTTCAGGTGCACGTCGCCGGGACGGATCCCCACCCAGAACATGGTGGACAGGTGCCCCACCGGATAGGACAGGTGGGTGTGCAGCACCAGCTTGGGCTGGGAGGTGGTGCCCGACGTGAAGTACAGCAGCAGCGGGTCGTCGGCGGAGGTGGGGCCGTCGGGCACGAAGTCCAGCCCGGCGTGCTGCGTGTCGGTGTAGTCGAGCCAGCCTTCCATGATCCCGACCGCGATGCGGGTCCAGTGCCCGCCGAGGCCCTCGAACTTGGGGGTGTCCACTGCGTTGGCGATGACGTGGGCGACCCCGCCCCGCTCGATGCGGTCGGCGAGGTCGGCCGTGGAGAGCAGCGTGGTCGCCGGGATGACGACCGCGCCCAGCCGCATGGCGGCCAGGGTCGCCTCCCACAGCTCCACCTGATTGCCGAGCATGATCAGGATGCGGTCGCCGCGATGCACGCCCTGGGCGTGCAGCCAGTTGGCGACCTGGCCCGAGCGCCGCGCGAGCTCGGCGTAGGTCTGCTTCGTCTCGGTGCCGTCCTCCTCGACGATCCACAGCGCGATCCGGTCGGGGTGCTCCGCGGCCGCGACGTCGAAGTGGTCCAGCGCCCAGTTGAAGTGCTCGGGCCGGGGCCAGCGGAACTCCCGGTGGGCCAGAAGTTGGTCCTCGCGGTGGTCGAGCAGGAAGTCGCGGGCGGAGCGGAACTCGCGGGTTGCCGGACTGGACATGGGCGGACCTCCACGTCGTCACTGTGACTCTGGTCACCATACCCGGACGAATGCCCCATGCCCGAGTCGACCCGCTCAAGATCAACGGGAAGTGCGATCCTGTCTAGGATTGGGTCGATGGCCGCCGGTGCCGCGGGTCGTCGTCCCCTTCGGCCGCTCACCGGCCGAGCCCCGTCCTCTGCTTTCAAAATTCTGTTAGACACGGCCCTCCACGTCTGCACGGAAGGTGCATGCCCGATGCGCACGCTGTACCCGCCGATCGATCCCTACGAGACCGGCATGCTCGATGTCGGTGACGGGAACCGGATCTACTGGGAGCTGTGCGGGAACCCCACGGGTAAGCCCGTGGTCTTCCTGCACGGTGGCCCCGGCGGCGGGTGCGGGCCGACGCACCGGCGCCTCTTCGACCCGGAGAAGTACCGCATCCTCCTGTTCGACCAGCGCAACTGCGGCCGGAGCGTGCCGCACGCCAGCGGGATGGACGTCGACCTCAAGACCAACACCACCCAGGCGCTGGTCAGGGACATGGAGCGGCTGCGCCGCATGATCGGCGTGGAGAAGTGGCAGGTCTTCGGCGGCTCCTGGGGCAGCGCCCTCGCCCTCGCCTATGCCGAGGAGCACCCGCACCGGGTCAGTGAGCTGATCCTGCGCGGCATCTTCACGCTGCGCAACGACGAACTGCGCTGGTTCTACCAGGAGGGCGCCTCCCACCTCTTCCCGGAGCTGTGGGAGACCTACCTGGAGCAGATCCCCCCGGACGAGCGCGACGACCTCATCGGCGCCTACTCCAAGCGGCTCAACTCGACCGATCCCGACGTGCGGCTGGCCGCGGCCCGCGCCTGGAGCATGTGGGAGGGCTCCACGGTCACCCTGGTGCCCGACCCCGACATCCGCGCCCAGCACGCCGACCCCGAGTACGCGCTGGCGTTCGCCCGGATCGAGAACCACTACTTCGTGCACGGCGGCTTCTTCACCCCGGACCAGCTCATCGCCAACGCCAAGCGCCTGCGCGAGATCCCCGGCGTCATCGTCCAGGGCCGCTACGACGTGTGCACGCCCGCCCGCACCGCCTACGAACTGCACAAGGCCTGGCCGGAAGCGGAGTTCACGATCGTGGACGACGCCGGACACGCCTTCAGCGAGCCCGGCATCCTGCACCACCTCATCGAGGCGACCGACCGATTCGCCGACGCCGACTGACGTCCCACCACAGACGTTCCCGCCCCTCCGTTGGTCCCGGGCGCCAGGGGGTCAGCGTCGCCCCGGAGCTCCCGATCTCTTGGAGATCAACGGAGGGGGCGGGAGCGCGGCCCGACGCATAGGGGTGGGCGGGGCGCGATCGCCCGCGGGGCGCGCGGCTAAGCTCGGAGGAAAACGCGAGTAAGTGAGGAGCGCCACATGCGGGTGAAGGTGGACTTCGACCGTTGCGAGAGCAACGCGGTCTGCATGGGGATCCTGCCCGAGGTGTTCGAGGTTCGCGACGACGACTTCCTCTACATCCTGCAGGAGGAACCGCCCGAAGAACTCCGCGACAAAGTGGAGGAATGCGTGCGGATGTGCCCCAAGCAGGCCATCAGCGTCGAGGACTGAACCCGGCCGCCGCCAGGGCGTCGTCCCACGCCGTCGGTTCCTCCACAAGCCTGCGGTAGCGCATGGTCTTCGGCGTGGAGCGCAGCCCCAGGACGCCGATAAGCATGCCGGACCGTCCGAGGAACGCCACGAACTTGCGGTCCTCGGGCGATCCGTGCACGAACTCCACGGTGTCGGCCGGCGCGGCCTGGCCGAGCAGCTGGATTTTCATCCCGTACTGGTCGGACCAGAAATAGGGCACCGGGGTGTAGTCGCGCCGGCCGGTGCCCCCCTCCCCAGCGAGCAGATTGTGCGCGGCCACCACCGCCTGCTCCCCGGCGTTGGTCCAGTGCTCCAGGCGGACCCGGCCGCCGTAGCGCGGGTATGTCCAGCTCGCCAGGTCGCCGACCGCGTACACATCCGGCACGGTGGTCGCGACCTGGGCGTCGCACAGTACCGCGCCGCCCTCGTCCAGCTTGACCCCCGACCCCGCGAGCCAGTCGGTGTTCAGCTCCACCCCGAGCCCGACCACGACCAGCGACGCCTCGATCGCGCTGCCGTCGGCCAGCAGTACCCGCTCCACCCGGCCCTTGCCCTCGAACCCGGTGACGCCGACGCCCAGTCGTACGTCCACCCCGTTGTCCCGGTGCAGGTCGGTCAGGACCGTGCCGACCCGTGGGTCGATCACCCGGGTCAGCGGCGTGGGCGCCGCCTCGACCAGCGTCACCTCCCAGCCGCACGCCCGCGCGCTGGCCGCCACCTCGGAGCCGATAAACCCGGCACCGACGACCACGAGGTGCCCTCCGGGCTGTGCGAACGCGGCGCGCACCGCCTCGGCGTCCTCCAGCGTGCGCAGCGTGTGCACTCCCGCCAGGTCGGTGCGGGGGCGGCGGGCGCGCGCCCCCGTCGCGATGACGAGGCCGTCGTAGTCCACCCGGGTGCCGTCGTCGAGCAGGACCGCCTTCTCCTCGGCGAGCAGGCGTTCGGCCCGGCGCCCGAGCCGCAGGTCCAGTTCGAGGGCGTCGATCGCCGCCTCCTCGCGCAGGGGCAGGCTCTTGGGCGTGCCCTTCCCGGTGAGGACTTCCTTGGACAGCGGTGGACGGGAGTAGGGGCGGTGGACTTCGTCGCCGATGAGTGTGACCGTGCCGTCGAACCCGGCGTCGCGCAGCGCCTCCGCCGTGTGCAGCCCGGCGATCCCCGCCCCGGCGATGACGATGTCGCGCATAACTGTGCGTTCCGCCCTTTCCCTCGTGCACCGACCCTCCCCGCGCGGGTTTTTGCGCCGGAGGCCTCGTGAATGCCCAACGAGCGGCGCACCAAGGGGATTCCCGCGCGGCGGGAGGGAACGGACCCTACGCGGCGATCGGGCGGATTTCGCCCACCGGCTCCCCGCCACCGAGGACGGGGGCGGAGAGCATGTCCTCCACCGGGGTGATGTCGACACCGAGCGCGCGCAGCGCGGTCAGCCCCACCATGGTGCGCGAGCGCGCTTTGGGGTCGCCGTCGCTCATCTTCACCGCGACGGTCGCGCCGTCGGGGGCGGCCATCACGATGACGCCCTCGGCGCCGATCTTGGAGACCAGCCCTGGAACGCGCCGCATCAGCGTGGTGTCGTCGCGGCCCTCGCCCGCAACGTACTCAGGGAACGCGCGCATCGCCCGCACGACCGCGGCCTCGTGGCTGTCTTCGGGCGCCTGGACCATCGCCTGGATGCCCCGGGCCAGCCCGACCAGGGAGACGGCCAGCTGCGGCGCTCCGCAGCCGTCGACCGCGGTGTGCGCGATCGGCTCGCCGCACTTCTCCTCCAGGGCCTCGCGGACCATCCGCTGCACGGGGTGGTCGGGGGCGAGGTAGGTCGCGGTGTCCCACCCCCGTGCGACACAGGCCCCGAGCATGGCGGCGTGCTTGCCGGAGCAGTTCATGTGCAGGCGGGTCGGCTCGCCGCCGGCGATCAGCAGTTCCTTGCGGGCCTGCGTCCCCATCGGCCAGTCGGTGGGGCAGCGCAGCGCGTCAGGCGTCAGGCCGGACTCGGCGAGCATCTTCTCGGCGATGGCGGTGTGGATCTGCTCACCGTTGTGGCTGCCAGCGGCGATCGCGATCTGCGCGCCGACGATCGGTGCTCCGGCGCGCAGAGACGCCAGCGCCTGGAGCGGTTTGGCAGAGGAACGGGGGAACATGGCAGCCTGGATGTCACCGCGCGCGTAGGCGACCTCGCCGGAGGCCGTGAGCCCGACGACCGTGCCGAAGTGCACACCCTCGCGGAGCCCCGACCGGACGATCTCGGCGAGCGGGGCGTAGACGGACTGCTGCGTTGCGGGCATGGGGTCTCCTGGCGCCAGTGGGTGTCGTCGAGGGTCTCGACACAGGGGTGGTCGGTCCTACATCGGATGATGTGGCGGGGGGCCAGCCTGAGGATAAACGCGCACACGGGCCACTCTCATCCCGTGGGTGCCGTAAGGTCGGGCCCTGACCTAGATCGACGCGACACTGGCAGCCTCCGGATCGCAGTCCAACGGGTCGGTATCACCAAGACGAGCAGACAGGGGATGGTCGACGTGCCCGACGAAGGCCGCGCCGGTTCGCGGGCATTCCGCAGGGGCGCCCTCACCCGGAGCCGGTCGGCGGGCTGCGGAGCCAAGGAGCTCGACTACGCCGTGGTCGACGTGGAGACCACCGGCCTCGACCCGGCGCAGGGAGCGCGGGTCTGCGAGATCGCGGTGGTGCGGATGCGCGGCGACGGAACGGTGACGCGCGAGCTCAACACGCTCGTCAACCCCGGCGTTCCGGTCACCGGCCAGGAGTTCCACAGCATCGGGGCGAGCGACGTCATCGGCGCGCCGCAGGCCGCCGACCTCGTCGGCACCCTCGCCGAACTGTTCTCCGGCGCCGTGGTCGTCGGACACAAGCTCGACTTCGAGGGGGCCTTCCTGGCCGCCGAGTTCGTCCCGGCCGGGCTCCCCGCCGACCTGCCGGGCCTGTGCACCCTGCGCACCCTGCGCTCCCAGGTCGATTTGGAACGCTACGCCCTGCCGCGGGCCAGCCACACCCTCACCGGCCACTGGCCCAGCGGGCAGCACACGGCGCTCGGCGACGCCCGTGCTTGCGCCCAGCTGCTGGCCGAGCTGCTGTACAACGCGCCCGGCGAACTCCGCTACGTCGGCCCCGAGCCCAAGGGGCTGGCCGAGGCAGGGAGCGGAGCACCGGTCCGGCTGAAGCCGCGCACGCCGGTGGCGCGCGGTCTGCGGCTGTCCGCCGTCCGCGAGGGCGCGTCCCGGCCGCTGGCGTCGTGGCCGAGCCGCTGGCGGCCGTTGGAGCTCGACCCCGGCCTGTGCGGGGGCCGGTTCGGCTC
The DNA here is from genome assembly GCF_039530945.1 of Nocardiopsis rhodophaea. Taxonomy (NCBI): domain Bacteria; kingdom Bacillati; phylum Actinomycetota; class Actinomycetes; order Streptosporangiales; family Nocardiopsidaceae; genus Nocardiopsis; species Nocardiopsis rhodophaea. The sequence continues at coordinate 209,411 of NZ_BAAAPC010000011.1, read as the reverse complement.
GGTTGAACGCGGTCTGGCCGCGCAGGACGCGCGGCGCCGCGCGGTGACCCGGGAGGCGCTGGCGGCCTCGGCCGCGCTGGCCGGCGTGGCGGCGTCGACGGCCGCCGCCCGTATGCTGCTGCGGCGTCTGCGCTGAGTCGCCGGTAGCTCCGTTGATCTCGGCGATATCGACCGAATTTCAACGGGAATTCGGTCGATATCGCCGAGATCAACGGGTCACGCGCCGGAGAGGGCGAGGAAGAAGGCCACGATCAGCACGCTGCCGCCCACCGTGGTGAGCAGGGCGCGGCCGGTCTCGGTAAGGCGGGCGGGGACGAACGCCAGACGCAGGCGCCGCTGATCGGAGCGGGGGCGGCGCGGAGGGGCGGCCACACGGCCGCTCCGTTCGGCCATGCGCGGTTCGCCGACGTCGGCGGGGACCAGACGCGGTACACGGTTGAACATGGCGATGCAGACCAGGGCGGCACCAGCCAGGATGAGCACGAGGGACACGTCTCGGTGGCCTTTGCGGGACGAGGGCGGACACCAACGGTGGCCGATTCTCCCGCACGCGGCGGTCGGCCGGGAGGGGCGGGTTCGGATACGGCCGGTTACGGCCGTTCCTCAATGACACGGGGTGGCCACGGACCGCATCAATCTTCACTCTCGGTAGTGTCCCTCGGGGCGGCCGACACACACCGCTGCACCTTGTCCTCCTCGACGCCCAGCGCCCGCAGGGTGAACGCCGACACCAGGACATGCGCCTCGGCGATGCTGGTCTCGTCGCGCACCAGCGGCACGCGCTGCGCGCCGATCATCGCCAGCACCAGCCGAGCGGTGGTCTCCACGGGGAAGTCCGCGAACTCCCCGCCCTCGGTTCCGTCGCTCAGGATCTTCACGAGCAGCCGCTGCATGGGCGCGACGTGGTCGGCCAGCGCCTGGTAGGCGTCGGGGCCCAGGCTGGCGCCCAGCTCGGCGGCGGCCGGATGCGGGTGCTCGGCGATCCCCTCCAGCTGGAAGCGGATGAACGCCGAGAGCCGTTCGGCCGCCGAGGCGTCGCTGGGCAGTTCCTGGGCGTAGCGGTCGACGAAGCCGTGGGTGACCTGCTCGGTGAAGGCGAGCAGCAGGGACGCCTTGTCCGGAAAGTAGTTGTACAGGGCCGTACGCGTGATGCCCGCCTCGGCGGCGACGTCGGTCATGGAGATGCCGTCGATCCCCTGGGTGCGCGTGAGGGTGGCCACCGCCTCCAGGATGCGCTCGCGGGTCTGGGCGCGGTGGGCGGCGATCGTCGGAGCGGAGATCTTGGGCATGGCCCTATGGTGACATGATTCAGGCCGCCGCCCCAGGGGCGTGATCGCGGCCGAGGTCGGCGAGGACCTCCACGTTGAGCTGGTAGGCCAGCTGGGTCTCGCGCACGATCCGGCACCGGGCCGCCTCGTCCAGGTCGAGGGCGTCGAGCCGGGACCGGTAGGTGTCCTTGAACCGGGGCAGGCTGTGCAGCTCGTCGAAGACGTAGAACGCCACCCCCGCCGCGTCGCTGAGGCCGTAGCTGCGCATCGCGATCTTGCGGATGAACTGGCCGCCGGAGAGGTCGCCGATGTAGCGGGTGTAGTGGTGCGCGATGTAGCCGCCCGGCTCGTCGGCCATCTGCTCGATGCGCGCCACGTACGTGCGCGTGGGTGCGGAGGGGACGATGCGGTCGCGCCAGTCGGGCCCGTAGAGGGCGGCGAGGTCCCGCTGCAGCGCCGGGACGCGGAAGAGCTCGGGGAACACGACGCGCCCGGCGACGGGGTCGTCGGCCAGGGCGCGGCCGACCTCCTCCAGCGCGACGTAGGCGAAGTAGTGCTGGGCGACCATCGCCGCGTACCCGTCGCGGGAGAGTGTGCCGTCCAGGAGCGCCTGGGTGAATCCGTGCGCCTCGGCCTCCTCATGATGCGACCAGGTCGCGGCCTTCAGCTCGGCGGAGAAGGGGGCTGGGGCCGATGAGGATTCTGAGAATTCGGGGGACTGGGGGGTCGGTTCCGTCGCCGCCGCGCGCTGGTGGGTGTCCACGCCTTGCTCCCTGTTGTCTGTCCGATATGGACTGTTTATGACATGATGTCAGCAAGATATGGGCCGCTGTCAAGTGGTTGGTGACACTGTGTCGAAAAAACACTCTGGGATGATGCCCAGTTCGATGGCGCGGCCGGGCCGGTATCCTGGCGGTGCACCAGGGTGCAGTGTGCGCTAGCCCAGCCGGTCAGAGCGTTGGATGTCTCTCGTGCAATCTCGCTGGCGACGAAAAGGGCCGGGCGATTATCGTTTGACTGCCGCAAAGGATCATCGGGCCTCGCTGAGCCGGCGGTCACCGTCTCGGAGAGTCAAAGGGGCCGATGCCCCGCGATCCCGGTCCGGGGGGTGGGAGGGACCCTCAGAGTCCGGGTGGAGCACGACGATGGTGCCGGGGGAAGACCGGTCGACGTAGAGGCGATGTGTGGATACAAGGAAAACAGGACACGAGCCCGTGACCATGGTAGATCCCGATTCCGCGGGGCCGGCGGGGACCGGCCGCGCATCGGCCGCCGTCGAATCGGTCGACATCCTGTTGATCGAGGACGACGCGCAGGACGCGTTCCTGGTCGAAGAGCTGCTCGCCGATACCGCGCTGGACGCCCGCATCACCTGGGTCGACACACTCGGTAAGGCGCGCGAGCACCTCGACGACTTCCGCGGTTGTGTGCTCCTCGACCTCAACCTGCCCGATGCCGGCGGAATGGATCTGCTGCGCGAGGTGCTCACCACCGCCGAATCAGCGGCCGTCGTCGTCCTCACCGGCCTCAACGACGAGCACGAGGGCATCGCGGCGGTCGCGGCCGGCGCCCAGGACTACCTGGTCAAGGGCCAGGTCGACGGCTCCCTCCTGGCGCGGAGCCTGCGCTACTCCGTCGAACGCCAGCGCGCCGACGAAAACGCCCGCCAGCTGCGCGAGGCCGAACTCCACGCCCGCGAGAACATGCGGCTGGAGCGCGGCCTGCTGCCCCAGGTGCTGCTGGACGACTCGCCGCTGAGCCACCGCTCCTTCTACCGCCCCGGACGCAAGCGCGCCCTGGTCGGCGGTGACTTCTTCGACGCCGTGCAGAAGGACGGCACCACGCACGTCATCATCGGCGACGTCAGCGGGCACGGCCCCGACGAGGCCGCGCTCGGGGTGAGCCTGCGTATCGCCTGGCGCGCCCTGGTCATGGGCGGTGTGGCCGAGGACGCCGTCCTGCCGGCGCTGGAGGAGATCCTGGTCAGCGAGCGGGCCCAGGACGAGATGTACGCCACGCTGTGCCAGGTCAGCCTGGACGTGCGCAGCGAGAAGGCGCGGATCCGCCTGTTCGGCCACCCGCCGCCGCTGGTCATCAAGGACGGCGTGGTCGAGGAGGTCCCGGCCGTGCCCCGCCCGCCCTTGGGCGTGTTCCCCGACGCAGAGATCGAGGTCGAGGAGTTCTCCTTCCCGCAGGGCGCCACGCTCATGCTCTACACCGACGGCCTGGTCGACGCCTACGACGGCGCCCCGCCCGCGCGCCTGGAGGTCCAGGGCCTGTCGAGGATCCTCGACGGCGTGCTCAAGAGCGGATGCTCCATCATGGACCTGCCCGAGCACCTCGTGGACGAGGCCGAACGCCACAACGGCGGCCCGCTCCAGGACGACGTCGCGATGATGCTCCTCACCCACGGGGCCGAACGTTGAGCCCCATGGCACCGCCCCTCGGCAGTAGCGGGGGGCCCTGGTCGCTGCGCCGTCGCGTGACCGTCCTGCTGGCGTCCGTCGCCGTGGTGCTGGTCGCCTCCGTTTCGACGATCACCTTCGCCGCGTTCAACGCCCGCGAGTCGCTGAACCGGCAGGTGGACCAGCTCACCCCCGCGCAGACCGCCGTCCAGCAGACCATGTCCGCCTACCTCAACCAGGACAACGGGATCCGCGGGTACGCCCTCACCGGCGAGATCGAGTTCCTCGCCCCCTACGAGCAGGGCAAGCAGTCGATCACGGAGAGCAAGCCCCTCCTGAACCAGATCGCCTCGGACGACAGCGACATCGGCGCCGACATCACCGAGCTGCTGGAGGCCGGGGAGGCGTGGACCGAGGACTTCGCCGACCCCACCCTGGAAAAGGTGCACGAGGGCAAGGAGGTCAGCGCCGAGGACTACCGGCTGGGCCGGGAGCGCTTCGACGAGCTGCGCGCCGCCGGAACCAAGGCCCAGACCCGTATCGACCAGGAGCTCGACCAGGCCCGCGACGGCCTCACTCTCGCCACCCAGCAGGTCGTGGCGCTGCTGATGCTCGTGGGCTTCGTCGTCGTGGTGATGTCGGTCTTCCTGTGGGTGATGCTGCAGCACTGGGTGCTGCGCCCCCTGGACGAGCTCGCCGGGCACCTTTCCCAAGTGTCGGAGGGGTACTACGCGCACCGCGTCGCCCTGCACGGGCCACCGGAGATCGAACGCGTCGGCCGCGACGTCGACGCCATGCGCGAGCGCATCGTCAGCGATCTGCACGAAGTCGCCGCCGCCCGGCGCCAGCTCCAGGAGCAGTCGGAGCTGCTGGAGCGCCAGACCGAGGAGCTGCGCCGGTCCAACCTGGAGCTGGAGCAGTTCGCCTATGTCGCCTCGCACGACCTCCAGGAGCCGCTGCGCAAGGTCGCCAGCTTCTGCCAGCTGCTGCAGCGCCGCTACCGGGGCCAGCTCGACGAACGCGCGGACTCCTACATCGACTTCGCGGTCGAGGGCGCCAAGCGCATGCAGACCCTGATCAACGACCTGCTCGCGTTCTCCCGGGTGGGACGGACCAAGAACTTCACCCAGGTGGACCTCAACGTCGCGCTCGAAGAGGCGCTGAGCAGTCTGGAGACCCGTCTGGACGAGGCCGGGGCGGTCGTCACCGGTGACGACATGCCCACCGTCGAGGGCGACAAGACCTTGCTGACGCAGGTGTTCTTCAACCTCGTCGGCAACGCCGTGAAGTTCCGCGGCGAGGAGCCGCCGCGGGTGTATGTGAGCTGTGAGCGGCGCGAGGACGAATGGGTCTTCTGCTGCTCCGACAACGGGATCGGCATCGAACCGCAGTACGCCGAGCGGATCTTCGTGATCTTCCAGCGCCTGCACACCCGTGACAAGTACGGCGGGACCGGCATCGGTCTCGCCATGTGCAAGAAGATCATCGAGTTCCACGGCGGGCGCATCTGGCTCGACACGGATTCGGACCACCGGGGGACCCGCATATGCTGGTCGCTGCCTGTTGAGGAGGGGAGCGCGGACGACACCGAGCCGTCGCACCCCACCGCGACCAAGGTCTCCGGCCACGACGAGGCGGGAGACGACGCCACTCCCCGCGACGACGGGGACCGTTCCGAGAAGGTCTGAGACGTTGAGCGAGGTCACTTTGGTGCAACCCATAGAGGTGCTGCTGGTCGAGGACGACCCCGGTGACGTCCTGATGACCAAGGAGGCCTTCGAAGAGCACAAGGTGGGCAACCGTCTCCATGTGGTCTCCGACGGTGTCGAGGCGCTGCGGTTCCTGCGCCGCGACGGGGAGTACGCCGACGCGCCCCGGCCGCACCTCATCCTGCTCGACCTCAACCTGCCCCGGAAGGACGGCCGCGAGGTGCTGGAGGAGGTCAAGAAGGACGAGGAGCTGTCGCACATCCCGATCGTGGTGCTGACCACGTCGGAGGCCGAAGAGGACATCCTGCGCAGCTACCGGCTGCACGCCAACGCTTATGTGGCCAAGCCCGTCGACTTCGACCAGTTCATCCAGGTCGTGCGGCAGATCGACGACTTCTTCGTCACCGTGGTGCGGCTGCCCAAGGGGTGAGCCGCGCGGGAGGCCCGCCCCCGAGACGTCGACGTCGGCCCAATGTCCGCGCGCGGGAGCGTTCGTCCCGTTCAGGGGGTCGAACCTCCGTTACGGTAATGACCATGAGCTTGCCGGAACCTCGTGACCCCGCCGGGCCCTACCGGATCTGCATCGTGTGCCTGGGCAACATCTGCCGGTCCCCGATGGCGGAGAAGGTCCTCACCGCCGACCTGGAACGCGCCGGGATCGCCCATCTCGTGCGGGTCGACAGCGCCGGCACCGGGAGCTGGCACATCGGATCGGGCATGGACGCCCGCGCCGCGTCGACCCTGCGCGTCCACGGCTACCTCACCGAACACATCGCGCGGAAGTTCGACCCCGCTTGGTTCGCCGAGCGGGACCTCATCCTGGTGATGGACCTGGATAACCTCGACGACGTGCTCCGGCTCGTCCCCGACCGTGCCGACGCCAGCGAGCGCGTGATGCTGTTCCGCTCGTTCGCGCCCGGCGGCGGCCCCAACCCTGAGATCCCCGACCCCTACTACGGCGGCGACGACGGCTTCAGCACCGTGCTGAGCATGGTGGAGGCGGCGGCCAAGGGGCTGACCGGCGAACTGGTCGCCCGTTTCGGCCCCCGCACCGGCTACGAGCGCGGCCGGGACGACACGCGGGACACCCCCGGTGCGTTCTGAGGAGCGCGCGGCGCCGCCCGTCGCCGACCGCGTCGCCGAGCTGACCGGCCGCGCGGTCGCGGCACTGGCCCCGCTGGGATCGAGCCACGCCTGGGAGCTGTACCGGGCCGAACTCGCCGACGGCACCGACGCCTTCGTCAAGGCGCTGCCGGACGGCACCCCGGACGGGGAGTTCGGCGGGCTGTTCGCCACCGAGGCGTGGGGCCTGGAGTGGCTGGGCGGGTCGTTCGGCTCCCCGGTGCCCGAGGTTCTCGGCGCCGACGAGCGCACGCTGGTGCTCCCGTGGGTGTCGGAGCGGCCCCCCACCCCCGAGGCCGCCGAGCGCTTCGGCCACCAGCTCGCCGGCATGCACGCGATACCGGCCGAATACTTCGGGGCGCCGCGCGACGGCTACATCGGCCCCCTGCCGCTGGACAACACCCCGCGTGACTCCTGGCCGGAGTTCTACGCCGAGCAGCGGCTGCTGCCCTATCTCGCCCAAGCCACCGACCGGGGCGTGCTGACGCCGTCCGATGTGCGTGTCATCGAACGGGCCATCGACGCTATCGGCGACCTGGCGGGCGCCCCCGAGCCTCCCGCGCGCATCCACGGCGACCTGTGGAGCGGCAACGTGCTCTGGCAGGACGACGGCGCCGTCATCGTTGACCCCGCCGCCCACGGCGGACACCGCGAGGCCGACCTTGCCATGCTCGCGCTGTTCGGCCTGCCGCACCTGGACCGGGTGCGCGACGGCTACAACGAGGCGTTTCCCCTGGCCGCCGGATGGCGGGGACGGATCGCACTGCACCAGCTGCATCCGCTGCTGGTGCACGCCTGCCTGTTCGGCGCCGCCTACCGGATCATTACGCTCAACGCCGCCCAAGCGGTTCTGCGGGAGGCCTGAGAGACAGCGGCCCGGGGCAACGCGCATCACCACCCCACGACCACCGTGGAGTCCGGGTAGAGCTCGCCGGCGCCCTCGACGACGCAGTCGGTGACGGTCTCCTCGTGGTCGGGGCCACCGGACGCTGCGAGGTCCGCCACGTTCGTCTCGTCACCCGTCGTGGTGACGCCGGCGTCGGACATGCACGCGCGGGTATAGGCCATGAGATCGTCGGCCATGCGGGGTTCGTGGTCCTCGGAATACCGGTCTTCCACTTTTTCCAGGTGGGCGGTGAAGCAGGCGTCGCTGATATCCGCAAGCGCGTCGTCGGGAATACCTTTGCCGTCGAACCACAGATCCATTCTCAGCTGGTCGACGGGATCCCACCCGTTGTTGTCGAGATCGATTCCCCGCGTGTTCAGGCACTCCTCCATCCGCTCCACCGCCGCGGCGTAATCGTCCTCGCCGACCGCTCCCCGCGCCAGCAGCGTGTCCTGCTCGGCGATTCCGGCGTCGACCTCCTCCCCGCTCGGCCCCTCATAGGCCGGCACCGCATCTGGACCGTCGTCGGCCGCGGGGCCCTCCGGCCCGCAGGCCGCCGCCGCGACGGCCAGCAGTGCGGCGGCGATCACCGGTCTGGGTCGCATTCCGCCGCCCTAGTAGTGTCGGACCCGGTAGACCTTGCCGTTGCCCCAGCCCTTGTGGAAGCTGGTGCTGAGCTGCCCCGTCTGCGTCGAGATCCTCTTGAAGTCGGGAGCGTGGTGCCAGCGGCTGAGCTCGCCGCCTCTCTTCTGCAACCGGACCCAGGCGTGGCCCAGGCACCCGCCCCGCGTCTTCTGCGTGGACGCGTAGGTGTGGTCGCTCCGGCCCACGTAGGTGCAGGTGCCACGGTGGATCGTGACCCAGCCCGTATGCGGCGCGGGAGCAGGGGCCATCGCGGTGGTCAGCACCAGGCAGGCGGTGATCGCGAGGGCTCGCGCGATTGCGGTCATGCGTTGTTTCACCTCTGTGGATCATGGGTGGCTGATGGGCCGCGGCGGCGCTGACGGCGGCCGACCCGCGGCCCGCCAGCCCCCACCACCGCGGAGTGGTCACACGGCGCGCCTAGCGGCTCAGCGGTGGTAAAGCCGGTAGACCTTCCCCTTGCGCCATGTCTTGTGCATGCTCGTCTTCAGCTGGCCCTTGCCCGTGCGGATCTTCTTGAAATTCTTGGCATGGCGCCAGGGGCTGTAGTAACCGTTCCTCTTCTGCAGGCGGACCCAGGCATGGCCCTTGCAAGAGCCGCGCACCTTCTGCGTCCACGCGGTCGTGTGGTTACTGCCGCCGGCGTAGGTACAGCCCGCGCGGTTCATCGTGACCGACGCTCTGTGGGCCGACGCCGCGGGGGCGGTCGCGGTGAACAGGCCACCGACCAGCACGGCGGAGACCACCGCAGCGCCGATCCTTCGCATAACCGTCATTCTTCTGCTCCATCGAAAAATGATTGTGCCTGCTGCCCCCTTGCCGACCGACCCTGGCTCATGTCGTGGGCGGGCACAAGGCGGTTTTCGTGTCCCAGTGTGGCCAGCGGTCGTCATTTCAATCGCTGAAAACAGAAATTCTGTGAACGTATGGAAAAGCGCCGAATCGCGTCTGCCGACGACCTCGATCCGACCATCGCGTACCTTCTTTGCACCCCTGCGGGAATCACTGTGCGTAGCCGCCCCCGGGGGTGATCGAGAAGTTACGGAGATCCTCTAAAGTCAGGGCCGTGACGTGGCCAGGAAATCCCCAGAACGGCAATTACAACTATCCCCAGCAGCCGGGTGCGCCGGCACCGCGCGCCTCGGGCGGAATGAGCCCGCTCATGCTGGCCCTGGTGGCCATGGTCATGGTCGTGGCGGTGGTCATCGCGGTCGTGGTGGTCTGGAACACGCTGCGCGAGCGTCCCGGGGCCGCCGCGTCGGCGCCGCCACCCAGCGCCACGGCGCACGAGGTCGACGATGACCCCTCCGAGGAGCCGTCGGAGTCACCCGGCGAACCGGAGAAGCTGATCAATCCCGGGTGGCGCACCGTCACGTCCCACAAGTGGGGCTTCACCTACGAGGTGCCGCCGTCGGACGACGGCTGGGCGGCCAAGGGCGACGGCTTCATCGTGGGGCAGGGCGAGGACGAGAACGGCGTGCCCGAGATCGCGATGAGCGGGGTCGCCATCTACAAGGACCAGCCCTGCGACGGCTGGGGCGACCGCGCGGTCACCGGGGCTCAGGGCATCACCGAGACCCAGGACACCGCGGCCATGGCCAAGGGCGTGGCCAGCAGGTGGGCCGAGCTCAGCTTCACGACCGACGCCGGTGCGGCCTCGACATCGGTGCGCGCGGTCGAGGAGTTCACCAACAACGGGCTCAAAGGGCACCGCGCGATCGTCGACGCCACGCTGAAACAGCCCACGGAGGGCTGCCAGCCGCCCACGGCCGAGGCGCACACGGTGGTCGTTCCCAACCCCGACGAGGAGAACGCGGTCCGCGCGTTCACCATCCTCGCCGACACCGGTCTGCCCGACGCGGCGGACACCGACGTTCTGGAGAAGATCCTGAACAGCCTGCGCAACCAGGAGTACGAGGTCGGATAGGAGGCGGGTGAGGGGGATGTGCGGCTCGCCCGTCCCGAGTAGGGTGAGGACCCCCGGTGCGGCCCTACAGGGCGCATCGTGTCCGGGCTCCGCAGCGGTGGCAGGGGTCCGGCGCCCGAGGGTGAGCCGAGCCGGACTCACTCGGAAGGAGCCTCCGATGCAGGACGAGCTGCCGACCCGGCTCTCCCTGACCCTGCCCGGCCCGTTCGCCGCTTGGATGGCCACGACAGCGGTGGCCACCACCCGCGACGCGAACCCCTTCCACCAGGCGGCGCAGGACGCCCTGGCCGCCGCGCGGACCGACGCCACCGGCCAGACCGTCGTCACCGGCACCGTCGACGCCATCTGCGTGATCGCCGACCACGCCTACAACCTGCTGCATAACCCCGCCATCGGCGGCGACCTGAACGACGCCGCCATGACCGTGGTCAACCGCTTCCACGCCGCGATGGCCCCCTTCACCGGCAAGGAGGGGTTCTGCGTCGACTGCGGCGGAACGGGGCGGACCCGGTCGGGCACCACCTGCCCCATCTGCAAGGGCACCGGGCGGCTGCCCACGGGCTGGTAGCCCGGCCAGGGTCGCGCGGCCACCGCGGCGAGGACGCTCGCCGCCGGCACTCCCGGTCTTGCGCACCACTCGTCGTCATCGCCTACCGCGTCGGCCCCGTCCGCCAGGTCGCCGGGCCCGTCACCCTTTCGTACTCCCCGCGAGCAGCCCCCGAACGAAGTAGCGCTGCAGCGAGAAGAACACGATCAGCGGCACCACCATGGAGACGAACGCTCCTGCGGTCAGCCGCTGCCATTCCTCGCCGCGCGTCCCGGCCATCTCGGCGAGCCGGACGGTCAGCGGGGCGACCTCGACGCTGCCCCCGGCGAAGATCAGCGCCACCAGCAGGTCGTTCCAGCCCCACAGGAACTGCAGGATCGACAGGGACACCAGGGCGGGAACGATGAGCGGGAGCACGATCCGGCGGAAGATGACGCCGTGCCCGGCGCCGTCGGCGCGTGCGGCCTCGATCAGGCTCTTGGGCAGCTGCACGATGAAGTTGTGCATCAGGAAGATGCCCAGCGGCAGGCCGAAGATGGTGTGGGCGACCCACACCCGCGTGAACTGGAAAGCGCCCCGCAGGTCCCACGCGGGCAGAACCTGGGTGGTGCCGATGGTCAGGCCGTCGGAGAACAGGCTGAGTAGCGGGACCAGGGACATCTGTAGCGGGACGATCTGCAGCGCGAAGACGCCGATGAAGATCCAGTCGCGCCCGGGGAAGTTCATCCACGCCAGCGCGTAGGCGGTGAGCGCGGCGATGCCGACCACGAAGACCATGGTCGGCAGGGCGATGACGAAGGAGTTGACGAAGTAGCTGGCCAGCTGTCGGGTGCTCGTTCCTCCGAACAGCACCTCCTCGTAGTTGCGCAGGGTCAGGGTGGGGTCGCTGAAGAACGTCCACCAGCCGGTGGTCTTGATCTGGTCTTCGGGACGGAAGGAGGAGATGAGCAGCCCGGCGGTGGGCAGTGTCCACAGCACCGCAATGATGATGGCCGCGGCGCTCGCCCCGGTGCCGGAGAGCTTGCGCCGGACGCGCGCGGCGGCACTCGGCCGGGCGGTGGCCGCGCGGCCGGGAGCGGGATCGGGCCCGGTGCGGGGCGGGGACAGGATCACAGCGACTGCGCCTCCCTGGTTCGTCGGGCGTTTCTGATCTGGATCAGGACGAGCGGGATGACCAGTAGGAACATGAACACGGCCAGCGCGGACCCGTGGCCCAGCTGGCCGTAGCGGAACGCCTGGCTGTACATCTCGTTGGCGATGACCGAGGTGCCGAACTGGCCGCCGGTCATGGTGCGCACGATGTCGAAGATCTTGAGGGTCTGCACCGAGATGGTGATGAGGACGACCGTGACCGTGGGCCAGATCGACGGCAGGGTGATGCGCCAGAACTGCTGCCAGCCGTTGACACCGTCGATGCGGGCCGCCTCCACGATCTCGGCGGGGATGGCCTTGATGGCCGCCGAGAGGATGACCATGGCGAACCCGGCCTGGATCCAGATCAGGACGACGATGAGCAGCAGGGTGTTCAGGGGTCCTTCGAGCAGCCACTGGCGGGGTTCGCCACCGGCCCAGACGAGGAGCTGGTTGAGCAGCCCGATCTGGTCGGCGTTGGCGGGGCGGAACGCGTAGACGAACTTCCAGATGATGCTGGCGCCGACGAACGAGATCGCCATCGGCATGAACAGCAGCGACTTGGCGATCGACTCGTAGCGGGAGCGGTCGACGAGCACGGAGTAGACCAGGCCGGTCGCGGTGGCGAGGATCGGGGCGAAGATGACCCACAGGAAGGTGTTGCGCAGCACGAGCAGGATCTCGGGCCGCGTGAACATCCAGACATAGTTTCCCCAGCCCACCCATGTGTCGCCTCCGGGGCCGTGGAAGGAGAGCACGGTGGTGCGGATGACCGGGTAGACCAGGCCGGTCAGGAGCAGGATCCCAGCGGGGGCGAGGAAGCAGGCGGCCTGCCACCAGTCGTAGCGGGTGCGCGGGCCGCCGTCCACGGCGAGCAGCAGCACGCCGAAGACGGCGAGGAACGCGGCCACGGCGATGACCAGCCAGAGGAGCTTGGGAAGCTCAGCCAAGATGTCGAATGCCATGGAGGCCCCCGCATTCCTCGGTCATCGTCGGTCGGTGTCCGTCGTCCGGGACCAGAGCCGCTGGCCGCGGGTCACGACTTCGGCCACGACTGCTCGACGTAGCTGAGCACGTCCTCGGTGTCCGAGCCGTTGATCCAGTTGGTCATGGCCCGCCAGAAGGTGCCCGAGCCGACCGCGGCCGGCATGTAGTCGCCGCCGTCCCACCGGAACACGGTGTCGGGGTCGCGCAGCAGATCGGCGGCGAAGCGGTCGTTGGGGTTGTCCAGCGCGTCGAGGTCGAGATCCTTGTGCGCGGAGAACCAGGCGCCCTCTTGGGCGCGGTTGTTGGCGTAGTCGGCGGTGGCGAGGTACTCCTGCACGGCGACGACCTCGGGGCGGTCGCTGAAGGCGGCGGCGAACTCCCCGCCACCGAGGACGGGCGTGCCGATCTCCTCGTCGATGGTCGGCAGGTTGAACGCGAAGACGTCGCCGTCCTCCGCGATCTCGGTGCCCTCGGGCCACTGCGCGGCGTAGAAGGAACCCATCAAATACATGCCGCACTTCTCGTCGAGGATGGGAAGGCCACCGACCTGGGACGACGTTGTGGCGATGCTCTTGACCCCGCCGTGGCCGCCGTTGACGTAGTCGGGGTTGCGAAGGATGTCGCCGACGCGGTCGAGGGCCTGGGTGACCTTGGGGTCGTCGAACGGGATCTCGTGGTCGATCCACTGGTCGTAGACCTCGGGACCGTGCTCCCGGAGCATCACGTTCTCCAGCCAGTCGGTGACCGGCCAGCCGGTGGCCTCACCGGACTCGATGCCCGCGCACCAGGGTTTGACGCCGTCGTCGGCCATCGTGTCGCTGAGCGTAATGAGGTCGTCCCACGTCTGCGGGATTTCGTATCCGTTCTTCTCGAAGAACCCCGGCGAATACCAGACGAACGACTTCACATTCGCGCCAAGGGGAGTGCCGTAAAGCTTCCCGTCATGCTCGACGTACTGCAGCCAGTCTTCGGGATATCCCTCTTGGGCGCGCTTGGCGACGCTGTCGGGCAGCGGAAGAGCGTCACCGGATTCGACAAAGCGGGAAAGCAAGCCGGGTTGCGGGAAGAACGCGATATCCGGCGCGTTTCCGCCGTCGACCTTCACCTGCACCTGGGCCTCGAACTCGCCGCTGCCTTCGTAGCGAATGTTGATACCGGTGCACTCGGCGAAGTCCTGCCACGCCCGCTGCATCCGCTCGCCCTCTTCGTCGCGGATGGAGGCGTAGATGTCCACGGTCCCGCCTTCGACGTCCGCCCATTCGGCGAACGGCTCACAACCAGCCCCATCTCGTCCGGCCGACGTGCCGCCGGTGCCACTGAGGTAGTCGCACCCGGTGGCGAGAAGCGCCAATGACAGAGAAGTGGCCGTGACGACGGCACCGTGCGACGGACGGATGGGCCTGACCATGCTCGCACCTCCTGCTACATCCCCGGGACTGGTATAGACCGGGGATTCGATGCAAGTGCCTTTCCCGCCCCGTGTCCATGATTTCACCCTTAACAGTTCCGTCACGGTAAGCGGACTCGCTGGTCAGACCTGGCGTGTCGGTCGCATTTCGGAACTTGGGAGTCGGGGCGAAAACGTCCCTTGGCGGGTTGAGGTGGGACGGTGGCCGAATCCGGCCATAACATGAAGATCATTCGCCTTCGTTATTGCTGAGGTCCAGGTGAAAGCAGGTTTCTCAAGATCACAGCAGGGCGACGGATGGTTCACCAGGGCCATATGGGCACTTTCAACCACGCTGTGTGGACTGCTAGCTTCACATCCGATTCAGGCATCGTGTGTTTCGCCCTGCTTCATGGCGTTATGCCGATGTTCCCCCCACCTGAGCACTAGACGGGATCCCCCATGCGTCGCCGGATGCCGGCCGTGGTCGCTGCTGCGGTCATGGCCACGTCCCTCACCACACCTGTCGCCGTATCCGCAGATGAACGCGGAGACCCCCCTTCCGTTGCCGGAAGCACCGCCGACGAGCGCTCCGCGTCCGCGAAAGCTGCGGCAACCGGGGAGCGCGTTGAGATTCCCGCGTTGACTGATGAGCGGTCGCGGGTGTTCGCGGAGCCGGATGGGTCGTTCACTTTGGAGCAGTCGGCGGTGCCCGAGCGGGTGCGCACGGCGGAGGGCTGGACGCCGGTGGACACCACCCTCGCCACGACCGGTAGTGGGATGGTGCGTCCGAAGGCGTCCTCGGCCGAGGTGGAGTTCTCCGGGGGCGGGGATGCGCCGATGGCCCGGGTGGGGCTGGGGTCCAAGGCGGTGGAGCTGGACTGGCCGGGCGAGCTGCCCGCACCGACGTTGGAGGAGGACCGGGCCACCTATGCCGATGTGCTGCCGGATGTGGACCTGGTGCTCACGGCCGGGACGGATGGGTTCTCCCAGGTGCTGGTGGTCAAGACCCGTAAGGCGGCCCAGAATCCGGACTTGGCCGAGCTGGAGCTGGCGCTGGGCACCGAGGGTGTGCGGATGCGTGCCGATGCGGCGGGCAATCTGGATGCTTTGGGGGACAAGGGCGGGGAGTCGGTGTTCACCGCCTCGGCCCCGGCCATGTGGGACTCGGCGGGCCAGGACGTCCCCGAGCAGGAGAAGGCCTCCCGGCCCGCGGCCGGCGCCCGCACCGCCCTGGTGCGGGCGGAGGTCGAGCCCGCCTCGATCAAGCTGGTGCCCGATGCGGCGATGCTGGATGACCCCGAGACCGAGTTCCCGGTCTTTATCGACCCTTCGGTGTCGGTGTCGCGCAAGGCCTGGGCTTATGTGAACCGCAAGTACCCCTCCCAGGCGTATTACAACCGCTCCGAGAAGGACACCGGGGTGGGGTATGAGCCGCAGTACGGCAACACCAAGCGGGCGTTTTGGCGGTTCAGTGTCTACAAGCGCACCCGCAAGGCGACGACGACGATCCAGCGGGCCACGCTGCGGATGAAGGTCACCCACGCGTTCGGGTGCACTGATGCGACCTTCCGGCTGTATCGGACCTCGGGCATCAGCTCCAAGACCACGTGGAACCGCCAGCCCTCCAAGTCGAAGTTCCAGGACAAGGTCAACGTCGACAAGGGCCGTCCGGCCTGCGGGGGCAAGGGCGTGGAGTTCGACGCCACCGAGGCCTACAAGTGGGGGGCGAAGTACGACAAGTCCTCGGTCACCCTGGGGCTGTACGGCAACGAGACCCGCTCGGGGTCCAACTGGGACTGGCGGCGGTTCGCCAAGGACCCCAAGCTGGTGGTGCGGTTCAACAACAAGCCGGCCCAGCCCGACACCGGCAAGATGTCGGATTCGCACGGCGGGGTGTGTTCCACGGATCCGAAGAACCCGCGGCTGATCAACACGAAATCGCCGACGTTCCGCGCCTATGTGCGTGACTACGACTCCCACTGGTACGGCCAGAAGCTCAAGACCCGCTTCGAGTGGAAGATCGGCGGAAAGGGCGACCGCGTCGGGTATGTGGACACGGCCTACAAGGACGTGGCGAAGTGGCCCAAGGGCAGCTATTACCAGGCCAGGGCCAAGGATCTGCCCGAGGGCGAGCTACTGGGGTATCGGGCGATCGCCCATGACCGCACGGTGTGGGGCTATCCGTGGTCGGACTGGTGCTACATCAAGGTGGATACCACCAACCCGGAGACCGGTCCCGAGGTGACCTCCCAGGACTACCCCGAGGGGGACGAGGTCAGCGGGACGGTCGGCAAATCGGGGGCGTTCACCTTCTCCGCCAACGGCGTCAAGGACGCGGCCGCTTACCACTACAGCGTCAACGACGCCTCCTGCTCTACCAAGCTCACGCCGAAGGAGCCCGGTGGCTCGGTCAGCGCCGTGATCACGCCAAGCACATCGGGTCCCAACCTGATCCACGCACGCACCACCGACGCCCACGGCAACTCTTCTGAGTGCGTGTTGGTGTACACCTTCACCGTGGCCGAGCCGAGCCATCCGGTGGCCTACTTTCCGGTGGACGAAGGCAGCGGAGGCACGAGCGGAGACGCCATCCAGGAGGGGCGGAACGTGACCGCCTCGGGTGGAGTGGACTGGACGCGGGGGCGTGTCGGCAGCGCCGAATATGGTTCCTACCGGCTCAATGGGACCGCTGTGAGGACTGATGGCACGGACGGCCGTCTGTCCACGGACGGCCCGGTGGTCGATACGTCCAGGGCGTTCAGCGTGGCGGCGTGGGTTCGGCTGGACGACCCGAGCCGCAACCACACCGCGGTCGCCCAGGAGGGCGAGTGGCACAGCGGGTTCTACCTCGGCTACAACCACCGCGGCGGCAACGGGTCGTGGGTGTTCAAGCAGGCACCCAGCGACGACACCGACTCCGCCGCCGTCGACCACCGCGTCTACTCGAAGGAACCGGCGAAGTCCGGGGCGTGGACTCATCTGCTGGGGACCTTCGACCCGGCGAGCGGCGAGCTGGCGCTGTACGTCGACGGTGTCAAGCAGGGCACCACGGTCCAAGGGACCCCGTGGAACGCTGACGGCCCGCTGGTGATCGGCGGCGCGAAGTTCAAGGGCGAGCCGTATGACCCCTGGCCCGGCGCGATCGACGACGTACGCGTGTGGGATCGCGTGGTCATGGATGAGGCTCTGGAGGACTCGGGCGGGAGACCCGAGACGTGGAAACTCGCTAATCGGCCGACTGCGCTAGAGGGACGTTGGGAGTTGGATGAATCCGCCGGGACCTCGGTTGCTGACTCCAGCGACCACGGGCTGACCGGAACACTGCACGGCGACCCGGACAGTGCGTGGGGCGGCGCGGAGAACGATCACACCTTCTCGCCTGGGGTCACGCTCAACGGCAAGGACGAGCGGATCACGACCGAGGCTCCGGCGATCCGCACTGACCGCAGCTTCAGCGTGGCCGCCTGGGTCCGCCTGGACGAGACCAACACCAACTCCACCGCTGTCTCACAGGACGGGACCAACCACAGCGGCTTCTACCTCGGCCAGCAGAACACCTACGACTGGGACAACTGGGTGCTCAAGATGGCCCCCTCGGATGAGGTCGGTGCCAAGGGATGGTCCCGGGCACTCTCAGAGGGCTCTCCTGAGCTGGGCCTATGGACGCACTTGGCCGCGACCTACGACTACACCACGGGCGAGATGACGCTGTATGTCGACGGTGTCAAGGAGGGCACCGACGTGCAGAAGAACCCGTGGAACGCCAACGGCGCGCTGGTGATCGGCGCCGCGCAGTTCGAGGAGAGGCTCACGGGCGCCTGGGGCGGCGATATTGACGACGTCCACGTCTACCAGGGCGTCCTGAACGGCGCCGAAGTGGCGCAGGTCCGCGGTGGGTCTGTCGGTATGACGTAGCGAGCGACGTCATGATCCACACCCCCTGAACTCCTTACCCCCCGCACGGCCCCGGCGACTTTGGTCGCCGGACTGGAGGCTCCCTGTGTCCGAGAACGCTTCGGAAGTCACGAACCCGCGAGCGCGCGCCCGGAAGATTCTTGTCCGGTCCACCGCACTGGTGGTCGTCGCTTCAACGCTGTCGACCGTGCCTGCTTCGGCACTGATGTACAACCACCGCCCCAGCGTCACCGATGAGCAGTCGGTCGCAGGCCGAGACGCCTTCGAGTCCGCTGTCGCGCAGGATGATTCAGTCAGCAAGGCCGCGATCACCGAACTGGCGGACGCAGACTGGCCCACACCTGAGAAGGTGAAACTGGCCGACACCAACGCGGAGCCCCGGGCACGGACCTTGTCTGCTCCTGCCAACACGGACTCGACGGCGGTGTCCATCGAGGCCGTGCCGGATGAAGTTCTGCAAACGTGGCAGTCGCCACTACGGCGCGACCAGGAATCCTCCGACAGCGCGACGGATAGTTCGGACGAATCTACCGAAGTTTCGCGGGGCGAGGAGACGGGGACGAGGGAGACGCCGCGGGAAAGCCGCCATGCCCCTGCTCAGCCCGAGCCCACCACACCAGAGCCGGGCCGCCCGTCGTCACCCGAGCCGGAGATGGAGCAGGGAAGGGAGCCCGAAGAAGCAGAGCCGCAAGAGGGGAACGCGCAGCACGAGTCGAATGAAGGCGCCGACCAAGCTGAGGCCGCGGGTGAGCCGGATAAGCCAGTCGAGTTGGAAAGCGCTGAGCTCGAAGTCCTTGATCAGAAGACTGCCGAGACTCTCGGTGTCGATGGGGTGCTGTTGCGCCTGACCCGGACCGATGGTGGATCGCAGACTGCGCCGGTCCAAGTCGGAGTCGACTATTCGGACTTTGCCACCGCCTTCGGCGGTGACTACGGCTCTCGCCTGGAACTCCTGGCGCTGGAAGACTGTGACGCCGAATCGGCTCCTCGGTATTGCTCGCGTGTCACCGATCTGCAATCGGAGAACAACGCTCAGGCGCGAACGCTTTCTGCTGTGGCACCTGCTTCCGCAGGAACAGGGACGCTTCTGGCAGTCGCGCCCAGCACGGAAAGCGAAAAGGGATCTGGAGATTATTCCGCCACCCCGCTCTCGCCATCATCGGAATGGAACGTCGGGGTGCAGACTGGGGACTTCTCTTGGTCGTACTCGATGGCCACACCCAAGGTAGCGGGTGAACTCAGTCCCGGATTGTCGCTGGGTTACTCCTCCCAGAGCGTTGATGGCCGTACGGCCAATTCCAACAACCAGACCTCCTGGATCGGTGAGGGCTTCTCGTACGACCCTGGCTACATCGAGCGCCGTTATGGGCTGTGCCAGGACGGGAAGAACGAGGTCGCCGATCAGTGCTGGGCCCGGCACAATGCCACGCTGTCGCTGAACGGCATGTCTACCGAGCTGATTATCGACTCCGATGGCGAGTGGCACCTCAAGGACGATGACGGTTCCAAGATCGAGAGATTGACCGGTGCGACGAACGGCGACAACGACGGCGAGTACTGGAAGCTGACCACGCCCGACGGCACGCAGTACTTCTTCGGTCGCAACCGCTTGCCGGGATGGGCCTCGGGCAAGCCGGAGACCAAGTCGGCGTGGACGATGCCGGTCTACGGCGATGAATCGGGTGAACCGTGCCATAAGTCTCGCTTTGCGGACTCCTGGTGCCAGCAGGCGTACAAGTGGAACCTCGACTATGTCGTCGACGTCCAGGGCAACGCCATGGCCTACTACTACGACAAGGAGACCAACTACTACGGCCGGAATCTCACGTCTACTGCGACCCCGTATGTACGGGGCGGATACCTCAAGCGGATCGAGTACGGACTCCGCTCAGATGACGTCTTTGGAACCGCTGCCGCACGTGTGAACTTCGGTGTCGGCGAACGTTGCCTGCCCACCGAGGATTTCGACTGTGCGCCGTCCAAGCGGACCAAGAAAAATGCCAAGCACTGGCCGGATGTTCCTCTTGACCAGGAGTGCAAGAAGGACGAGAAGTGTACGGGTAAGCACTCCGCTTCGTTCTTCTCCACCAAGAAGCTGAACACCATCACCACACAGGTCCACGATGGCAGCGACTACACCACCGTTGACTCGTGGAAACTGGAACACAAGTACCCGAAGCCCGGAGACGGAACCGCCCCGGCCCTGTGGCTGGAGTCCATTACCCACACCGGTCATGTCGGCGGCACCGAGACCTATCCTAAGATCACATTCGGTGGAACGGCGTTGGAGAACCGAGTCGATTCCACTTCCGATGGCTTGGCGCCGATGTACAAGTGGCGAATTACGTCCATTTATACCGAGACCGGTGGCCAAGTCGACGTCTCCTACTCCGCACCCGAGTGCAAACCCGGCCAGACACCGAAGCCGCACTCCAACACCAAGCGCTGCTATCCGGTGATCTGGACACCCGAAGGGGAGGAGGAGCTCACCGACTGGTTTCACAAGTATGTCGTCACCAAAGTCGCCGAGATCGACCTGGTGGCACAGCAGCCCGATGTCATTACCTCGTACCAGTATGTGGGAGGTGCGGGCTGGCACTTTGACGATCCCGACGGCATCGTTCCGAACAAGCGTAAGACGTGGTCTGTCTTCCGCGGCTACGCGAAGGTTAAGGTTCGCGAGGGTGCCGCAGACGAGACCCAGTCGGAGACGGAGCACCTGTTCTACCGGGGCATGAACGGCGACAAACAGCCCTCCGGGAAGCGGTCGGTGAGCATCACCGACTCGGAGGGAGGCAAGCAGGCCGATGACGAGGTGTTCAACGGGCAGACGCGCGAGGTCATCACCCGCAATGGCGCGGGTGGCGAGGCCGTGGAGAAGACCATCTCGACCCCCTGGAAGAAGAAGACCGCTGAGCGTAGCTACAGCTGGGGCACTCTGAACTCGCACCTGGTCAAGACGAAGACCACCGAGGGCTACACCGCTTTAGAAGAAGGCTGGCGGACAACCAAGACCGTCAACACCTTCGACGATTACGGGTACGTCGTCCGTACGGACGACCTTGGAGATACATCCACACCTGAGGATGACCGCTGTACCCGGACGACTTACGCACGCAACACCTCAAAGTGGCTCTTGGACAAGGTCTCCCGAGTGGAGACAGTCGCAGTCGCGTGCTCGAAGGACCCGAAGCGCCCCGACGATGTCATCAGCGACGAGCGCACCCACTTCGACGGTCAGGAATTCGGGAAAACTCCAACCCACGGCTTGCCTACCAAGGTCGAGCGCATCGCAGACTATGACTCGGGTACGGCCAAGTACCAGACACACGTCGAAAACACCTTCGACTCCTATGGGCGACTTGTGGACGTCATCGACGCGCTGGGTAACAAGACGACCACTGCGTACGAAAGCGCGGCGAAAAACGGCGCCCCGATGAAGATGAGCATCACCAATGCTCTCGGATTCACGACCTCCCAGGAGTACGATGTCCGTTCGTCACTGACAGCCCAGGTCGATGCGAACGGCAACCGCACGGAACTCTCCTACGACCCCTTCGGACGGTTGACTCAGGTATGGCTGGCTGATCGGCCGAAGTCCGATAACCCGCGTCCGAGCATGGAGTTCGAGTACAACGTCCGGAAGGACGCTCCCACCAGCGTTGTCACGCGTAGGCTCAACCACGATGGTCAGTACATCACCAGCTATGAGATCTATGACGGCTTGCTGAGACAACGCCAGACGCAGGGTGCGGCGACTGGCGGTGGTAGGCGTATCATCGATGTCTTCTATGACTCGCGCGGTAATGCGGTCAAGGAGAGGGCCTCCTACTACAACGAGGAAGACCCGACAGACTCCCTGTTCATCGTCAATAATGATGACGAAATTCCCCGTCAGACCGAGACCGTATTCGACGGGGCCGGCCGCGCCACTGATGTCATCCAGGTGTCCCGGGGTGAGGAGCAGCGGCGCACGACGACCGCCTACGCAGGTGACAGAACCTTGGTGACCAAGCCTGAGGGGGGTACCGGCAGCACGACGATCACCGACGCCCGCGGCCGGACCGTCGAACTGCGCCAGCACCACGGCCGCCTGCCCGAGGGCGACTACGATTCGACGACCTACACCTACGCCAAGAACGGCAAGATCGCCACGATCACCGACGCTGGCGGCAGCACCTGGACCTACACCTACGACCTCCGTGGCCGCAGGATCAAGGAGGACGACCCAGACACTGGAACCTCCACCTTTACCTACAACGCCTTGGACCAGAAAGTCCGTTCGACCGACGGTCGCGGTGAGACTCTGGCCCACGTCTATGACGCGTTGGGCCGTCGGATCGAGCTACGAGATGACTCTCCGTCGGGGAACCTGCGGGCCAAATGGGTCTATGACTCCGTCGCAAAGGGGCAGCTCACCTCCGCGACGCGTTACGTCGATGGTCAGGCGTACACCACCGAAGTGCGCAGCTACGACCAGATGAACCGGCCAAAGGTCAAGGACATCACCGTTCCGGAAATCGAAGGGGAGCTCGCGGGCACCTATCGCTACGTCAACGGCTACAACCCAGACGGCAGCTTGCAATCCATGGGTTACCCGGCAGCGGGTGCTCTGAAGAAAGAGACCACAGCCTTTGGATATGACGAGTTGAATCAGCCCACGACGGTGGAGGGCTGGCAGGGCCTCGTCACGGAGACTATCTACTCGAAGACCGGCAACCTCCTCCAGCGGCAGTTCAGCCGCGGTGCTGTAGGGGCGAAGGAGACGTGGGCGACACGCAAGTATGAGGAACCCACGAATCGGTTGTCTATGACCAGTCTCGTCCACGAGATCGGCGATGGTTCACTGTCAACCCAGCATTACGACTATGACGACAGCGGCAACATTCTCAGCATCCGCGACAAGCCGACGGACGAGAACCGTCCCAGTGACGCGCAGTGTTTCGCCTATGACTACCTTCAGCGCCTGACCGACGTGTGGACTCCTGCCACTGCTGGTGAGAACGCCTGTGGGGAGGAGCCGGATGCTGACAGGCTCGGTGGTCCGGCGCCGTACTGGGACTCCTACACGTACGACGAAGTTGGCAACCGCCTCGCTGAAACCAGACGTAGAGGGGAGGGGCAGACCTCTCGCACGTATTCCACCCCGGGAGATGACGAGGGGCCCGCTCACGCTGTTGCCCAAGTTGACCAGACGGGCAGCGACGGCGAAGAGACCTGGACTTACGAGTACGACGAGTCCGGCAACATGACCCGGAAGACTACGGCCGATCAGGACCAAAAACTGACCTGGGATGCCGAAGGCAAACTGGAAAAGGTCGGCAACGGTCCCGGTGAGACCAGCTACGTCTACGACGCCGATGGGCAGCGCCTCCTACGGCGCGAAGGTCCGGTGACAACCCTCTACCTTCCTGGCCAGGAGATTTCGTGGACCGCTGGCGAGGAGAAGACAGAGGCCACCCGCTTCTATCAGCACGCGGGGGAGACCGTTGCGGTTCGGGAGAATGATCAGAAGCTGAGCTGGCTGTTCTCTGACCACCAGGGAACAGGGCAGATCACGGTCGACGCGAACTCGGGCGCCTTTGTACAGCGGCGCTTCACCGTCTTCGGCGAGGAACGCAGCATCAGTGGCGAATGGCCAGGACAGAAGGGATTCGTCGGCGGGACTGTTGATGACTCGACGGGGCTGACCCAACTGGGCGCACGCGCCTACGACGCGACGATCGGCCGGTTCATCTCGGTGGACCCGCTGCTCGACGGGTCCTCCCCGCAGCAGATGCATGGCTATGCCTATGCGAACAACAGCCCCGCAACTCAGTCCGATGCGAGCGGTCTCTATCCGTGCGGCTATAGGCCCAAGGGGCCCAAGAAGAGCCCCTTGGCGAGTTGTTTCTCCAACCAGGGGAACGTCAAAGGAACAGTAAGCCAGGGCTACCGCCCCCCTTCCGGCGGCGGCCACAGGGGCCCGGGCGGTGGCGGACGCGGCGGCTACTACAACGGTGGCGGTAGCAAGAGCGGCAGCGGTGGTTACCGTGGTGGCGGAAGTCGGGGTGGCGGTGTAGCAACACCTGTCATCAAGGTGGATCCATATGCAGGTCCCTCACGCGATCCCAAAGCCGAAGCGCTTGGTATAGCACAATCCAATATGGGGGGACCATGTACAGGTAGTTACCCTGCAGTCTGCGGTCCGGATGGACGCTCGATGCCCGATGATGTCCTTCAGAGGCACAAGGAAGGGTTGAATGATGTATTGGAATGGTTGAAGGAGCATGCGGTTGTTGGTGCTGGGTATTGCCTCGTACTGTGCGTCGGAGCTTCCTTTCAGGATGGCATGATATCGGTATCTCTGGGTGTTGGAATTGGAAAGCTGGACTTGCCCGTCGGTGCAAGCGGAATGAGCCCGCGTGATAGTACCGGTGTGACTCCAAAGTTCTGCGGAGCGTACGTCGTGGGAGTGTGTGTCGGGCTCCCGAACGCTTCTGATGGGTCCGGTGAATCCTTTTCCGTGACCGGCGCTGGCGGGGTCGGGTTCGAGATAGGTGAGTTCACAGTATTTCAAGTCGACACAAATTGGAGTTGGAATCCCGCAGATTGGGGGAGCCCTGCGTTTCCAATCTTTACTCCAGAAGGGTGGCCCGAGCGTGGATACTAGTGGGAGTAGGGGTTGTGAAAGTCAAAGGAGCTCCGCTTCTAGTATAGCGCCCCCTCGCTTGCGATCATTAATTCTGCCCTTAAATAATATAAAGCATCCTATATCCTGAAACGTGACTTCTGGTTTGTATATTTGAGGTTTCTGGATGTGGATTGGTGGAAGCTGTATGCTTTCAATGGTTTTCGCATCAATAGTGGGAATTTCATTGATTGTGGTCGGGGTTTTCATTATTATGTTAAATGATAATGCTATTAACAAGGTGGTGATCGGATATTCTCGAATGCCGAGGATTTTAAGATTTGTGACTCGATATGTGAATAGTGGTTTGTTGATATTGTTTGGCCTGGGTATTTCGCTAAACTCTTTTTTTCGAATTTATTCTTCCCTCTATTCATAGCCGTTATTTCGATAAGGAAGTAAGATTATTGTAAATTTTCACGTGGTGGCTGGGATTCGGGTATAACGGTCGCCGCACGCCGGTCTTTGGAATTCCCCTACAGGCCGCCGGCTCTGGCGGCATGATCGGTTCCATGACCTCATCCTCCGAAGCGCTGCTGAAGCGGGTGCTCGCGCGCGTGGAGGAACTCGAAACCCGTGTCGCCGAGCTGGAAGCCGACAACACGCGGCTGCGAGCCGCCCTGGAGGCCCGCGACGCCCGGATCGGCGAACTGGAAGCCGAAAACGCCGCGCTGAAGAAGGAGAACGCCCAGCTCAAGCACCGCCTGGGCCTGGACTCCACCACCTCCTCCCAGCCCCCGTCATCCGACCGGCCCTGGAAGAAGCCCGCCCCCAAGTGCCTGCGCACGGCGAGCGGCAAGCGCCCCCGGCAAGCAGCAGGGCGATGCGGGCACCACCCTGTGCCAGGCCGAGATCCCCGACGAGGTCCTCGACCATTACCCGCGGACCTGCACCGGCTGCGCCCGGCCCCTGGAATCGCCCCCACCTGCCTGTGCAGCGCAGCGCCGAGGTCCTCGCCGATCTGCTGGGGCCCGTACGGCATCCTGGAGCGCGCTGACAAGTGCTCGTCGCTCCGAGTCCCCGGACCTGTGTGGGGGCGTCGTCGGTCGAGCGAGATCAAGGCGAACGCCAACCTCGGTTGTGCGGCTCAGGCGTGAAGGAGCCAGAGCGTCGCCCCCGTGTCGGTGCTGGTAGTCGAGGCGGCGGTGAATTTCCTACTTACTTGGTTGACAAAGGGGGGAATGGGCTCCAGAGTAGCGCTAGGCCATCTGTGATCAGCGGAGAGGACGGGGACTCCCTCATGGCACTGACGTTCCACTGGTTCCTGCCGACCCAGGGCGACGGGCGCGGCATCGTCGGGGGTGGGCACGGGGTCGATGTCGACTCTGCTTGGCGTGATCGTGAGCCGACCACGCGCTACCTGGCGCAGGTCGCCCGTGCCGCTGAGCAGCTCGGTTTTGAGGGGGTGCTCACTCCGACGGGGGCGTGGTGCGAGGATGCCTGGCTTAGCACGGCGATGCTGGTCGAGGCCACGGAGCGGTTGAAGTTCTTGGTGGCGTTCCGGCCCGGGCTGATATCGCCGACGCTGGCCGCCCAGATGGCCGCCACGTTCCAGCGGCTCAGCGGCGGCCGACTGCTGCTCAACGTGGTGACCGGCGGGGAGGGCGCCGAGCAGCGTGCGCATGGGGACTTCCTGGGCAAGGAGGCCCGTTACGCGCGTACCGACGAGTTCCTGCAGGTCGTGCGGCGCCTGTGGGCGGGGGACACCGTCGACTTCTCCGGTCGCCACCTCGCCGTCGAAGGCGCCCGTCTTCATCGCCTGCCCGATCCGCGCCCGCCGCTGTACTTCGGCGGCTC
Source organism: Nocardiopsis rhodophaea (assembly GCF_039530945.1). Classification (NCBI taxonomy): domain Bacteria; kingdom Bacillati; phylum Actinomycetota; class Actinomycetes; order Streptosporangiales; family Nocardiopsidaceae; genus Nocardiopsis; species Nocardiopsis rhodophaea. The sequence goes on along the minus strand of NZ_BAAAPC010000011.1, from coordinate 183,015 downwards.
TTCCGAGACCGCCTTGCGGGTGGCGGCCGAGCGGGTGGATACCTACCTGACGTGGGGTGAGCCGCCTGCTGCGGTCGCCGACAAGATCGACCGAGTGGCCGCCCTGGCGGCCAAGCGCGGACGCACGCTGGAGTACGGAATCCGGTTGCACGTCATCACGCGCGACACGTCGCGGGAAGCGTGGGCCGAGGCCGAGCGGCTGCTGGCGAACATCGACGACACGACCGTCCAGACCGTGCAGAGCGGACTGTCGGCCAGCGAATCCGAGGGGCAGCGGCTGATGCGCGAACTGCACGGCGGCCGCCGCGACCGGCTGGAGGTCTATCCGAACCTGTGGGCCGGGATCGGCCTGGTGCGCGGTGGTGCCGGGACCGCGCTGGTGGGAAGCCACAGCGAGGTCGCCGATCTTATCGAGGAATACCACCGGCGCGGGCTCACCGAGTTCGTCCTGTCCGGCTACCCGCATCTGGAGGAGGCCTACTGGTTCGGCGAAGGCGTGCTGCCGATCCTGCGTGATCGCGGCCTATGGAGCCCTCCGGGGGACCTCCCCACCCAGGCAGCGGCCGTCCCCTTCGTCGCGTCGGCCGGGGCACCCGCCCCCACTTCCTCGGCGAACTGAGGCCTCCTCCCCGACCCCCGTCCTCCAGAGGGCCCGTACTGCGGTGTCCACCGTTCCACGCGCATGAAGGGCAGAACCGATGACCACCGTGCACACGATGCCCGCCCGGGCCACTCCTGGGCTGCGTACGCGGGCGAGTGCGCAGCCCCCGGATGTCGATGCCGACGCGTTCCGCCGCCTGATGGCACACCATGCCGCGGGCGTCGTGATCGTCACCGCCGACGTGTCGGGCCGGCCCGTGGGGCTCACCGCGACCTCGTTCACCAGCGTCAGCATGTCACCGCCCCTGGTGGCCTTCTACATCGCCGATTCATCCACCACATGGCCCGAACTGCGCAAGGCCCGGTTCTTCGCCGTCCACCTGCTCGCCGAGGACCAGTGGGACCTGGCCGCGCGCTTCTCCACACGCGGCATCGACCGATTCGCGCCACCCACGGCCTGGAGCCGGGGCGCGGAGAACGTCCCGCTCCTGGACGGGACCGCGGTGCACCTCGTGTGCCGCCGCTACGACACCCGCCTGATCGGGGACCACTGGCTGATGGTCGGCGAGGTCGCGCACGGCTACGTGCTCAGCGACCCCCGCCCGCCACTCCTGTACCACCGCGGCGCCTTCGGCGGGTTCTCCCCGCTCGCCTGACACCCCCATGCTTCCCGTGCACCGCGCGTCCCCACCCTGGTCATCTTCTTGAGGAGGAACCCGTTGGGTCCGCCGTCCGCGTCCGCTGTGCGGACGTCCGCCACCAGTGAACGATCGCAGCACCCACCTTCCCCTCCGTCGCCACCGACGCCCAGCAGCGGCACCACCGCTCCCAAGCGGAGCCGCGGCGGCGCCTGGCTGCGCTGGATCAGCCCGGTGGCGCTCCTCGCCCTGTGGCAGCTGGGCGCATCGGCCGGGGTCATCCCCGAGCGGCTGCTGCCACCGCCCTCCGCGATCGCGGCCACCGGCATCGACCTCGCGCGGGACGGCACCTTGCTCACGGCCGTGGGAACCTCCCTGGAGCGGGTCCTGGTCGGTTACGCGGCGGGGGCAGTGGCCGGAACTGGTTGCGCCCTCGTCGTCGGGATGAGCCGATGGGGCGAGCGACTGCTGGACCCGCCGCTGCAGATGCTGCGCGCCCTACCGATCTTTGGCCTGATCCCCCTGTTCATCCTGTGGTTCGGTATCGGCGAGACACCCAAGATCACTTTGGTGGCCATCGCTGTCGCCGTCCCCCTGTACACCAACACCGTCGCTGGCATTCGGGCCGTAGACGTCAAGTACATCGAGGTCGCCCGCGTCCTGGGGCTCGGCCGCGCGGCGGTGGTGCGCCATGTCGTGCTGCCCGGAGCGCTCCCCGGGCTGCTGACGGGACTGCGCGTCAGCCTGGGAGGCGCCTGGCTCGCCCTGATCGTCGCCGAGCAGATCAACGCCGACGCCGGGCTGGGCTTCATGATCAACAGCGCGCGGGAGTTCCTGCGCACCGACATCGTCGTCCTCGGTCTCGTCGTCTACAGCCTGCTCGGCCTGGCCACCGACGCACTCGTCCGGCTCCTGGAGAGGAGGGCGCTGTCATGGCGGAGCAGCATGCACACGTGACCCCGAAACGCGGTGCGGGCGCGGTCTCGCCCCCGGCCGCGCGTGTGCGCGGTCTCGACAGGTCCTTCGGCGGCGATCAAGTGCTGCGCGGCCTGGACCTGGACCTGGCCCCAGGGGAGTTCACCGCTCTCCTTGGACGGAGTGGATCAGGCAAATCGACCCTGCTGAGGGTGCTCGCGGGTTTAGACGCCGACTACGAGGGCGAAGTCGCCGCCGAAGGCGCGGTCGCCGTTGCCTTTCAGGAACCACGGCTGCTCCCGTGGAAGAAGGTGTGGGCCAACATCGTCCTGGGGGTGGCGACCCCGTCGCCACGCGACGCGGCCACGGCAGCGCTCACGGAGGTCGGCCTAACCGAGCGGGCCGACGCCTGGCCGCTGACGCTGTCCGGCGGCCAGGCCCAGCGTGTCTCCCTGGCACGCGCCCTCATCCGCGAACCACGCCTCCTGCTACTGGACGAACCCTTCGGCGCCCTGGACGCACTGACCCGCGCCGCCATGCACGACCTGGTTCTGAACCTGTGGAAGCGGCACCGCCCCGCCGTTCTGATCGTCACCCACGATGTCGACGAGGCGCTGCTCCTCGCCGACCGAGCGCTCGTCCTCACCGATGGGCGCATCTCCCACGACATCCCAGTGAAGCTGGAGCGCCCGCGGCGGCGGGGCGACCCCCGCGCCGCGGAACTTCGCGCCGAGCTGCTCACCGCGCTCGGCGCCGCCCCGGCTGCCTCTTAGTTGCGGCTCGCTCCCGCGTTGCCTCCGACGGAAACGGAACCCCACCGATGATGGCCCGTACCACGTCCGCACCCGCCGCCACCGCATCGGCGGTCCTGGCCCTGCTGCTTCTGGGAGTGGGCTGTTCGGCACGGAACGGCGGTGCCGACGACGTCAGTGACGTGGTGCTCCGCGTGGGTGACCAGATCGACGGAGCCCAGGCGCTGCTTGAGGCGTCGGGGGAGCTCGACGATGTCCCGTACACGATCGAATGGTCCACGTTCACCTCCGGCCCGCCGCTGTTGGAGGCCCTGCACGCCGACGCGGTCGACATCGGCCAGGTCGGCAACACGCCCCCGGTCTTCGCCGCGGCCGCGGGCTCGGACATGCGGATCGTCGCCGCCTTCGCGTCCTCCCCGGACAGCACCTCGATCGTCGTGCCGACCGACTCCGACATCGAGAGCCCCGCCGACCTGGTGGGCCACTCCATCGCCGTGACCAAGGGCAGCTCTGCCCACGGTCAGCTGCTGGGGGTTGTGAAAGCCGAAAAACTCGCCTTCGACGACATCGACGTCAACTACGTCCAGCCCGCAGACGGCCTGGCGGCCTTCTCCGAGGGCCAGGCCGACGCCTGGGCGGCATGGGACCCCTACATCGCCCAGGCCGAGGACCGTGTGGGCGCGAAGATCCTGGTCAGCGCCGAGGGATACAGCAACACCTTCACCTTCCAGGTCGCCGCGGTTGATGCGTTGGAAGACCCGGCCAAGGAAGCGGCGCTGGAGGACTACGTGGGCCGGGTCCACCGCGCGGTGCTGTGGAGCGCGGCCCACCCGGACGCCTACGCGAAGGTGTGGTCCCAGCACACCGGACTGCCCGACAAGGTCACCCGGATCGCCGCCGAGCGGCGTGCCCCCGCGCCGCGGCCCATCGACACGGAGTTGATCGCGTCCGAGCAGGACCTGGCCGACGCCTTCGCCGACGCCGGGGAGATTCCCGAAGCGCCGGTGATGGCGGACTATGTCGATGACCGGTTCAACGATCTCGTGCCTGAGGCCGAAGGGTGAGCGGGGAACAAGCGGGACATGTCATGTCAGACGAGATCACGCGGCGGCCGGCGCTGCTGGGCGGATCGCGTGGGCGCTCGCCCTGGCCAACGGCGTATCGCGGTGGCGCGGCCGCCGATGGCCAGGGACGCGCTGTGCGCGTGGTGTGCGGTGTGGCCTCTAGTGGTCGGCGCCAGAGCGCTCGACGATCTCGGCGAGGCGGTTCAGGGTTTCGCGGAGACCCGACTCCATGCCCGAGGCCACCATGGCGTCGCGGTCTTCGACGGACTGGAAGACGGAGACGCTGGTGTACTTGGTCTTGCCTCCGTCGATCTCCTCGAAAGTAGCGGTGTCGAGTTCCACGTGTCCGGGCACGCCTTCGAATTCGAAGGTGGAGACGACGCGTTCCGGTGCGACGAGGTCGTGGTAGACGCCCTTGAACGCGTATTCGGTGCCGTGCTCATCGCGGCTGATGTAGCGCCACACGCCGCCCGGCCGGACCTCGGCGCGGTCGACGGTCGTCTCGTACTGGGCGGGGCCCCACCACTTGGGGATGAGGTCCGGGTCGGTGAACGCCGCGTAGACGACGTCGCGCGGGGCGTCGAAGACGCGGGTGACGACGATGTCGTGGCGGCCCGGTTCGACGATGAGTTCGGTCTTGTCGGTTTTGTTGGTCGTATTGGTCCTATCGGCCATGGTTCTCGTCCCCTTGGTCCTGGTGATCCTGCCGATGGGTCTCGCGGTTGGCGTGCATGCGGTGCTGGAGGCTCTTGATCTCCTGGTCGAGGCGGTCGAACCGCTCTTCCCAGCTGGCCCGGTAGCGCTCGATCCAGTCGGAGGCTGATTGCAACGGCGCCGCCTCCAGGCGGCACGGCCGCCACTGGGCGCTGCGTCCCCGGCTGATGAGGCCCGCGCGTTCGAGCACCTTCAGGTGTTTGGAGATCGCCTGGAGGCTGACGGAGAAGGGCTCGGCCAGTTCGTTCACCGTTGCCTCACCCTCGGCCAGGCGGGCCAGGATCTCCCGCCGGGTGGGGTCGGCCAGCGCCGCGAACGTCAGGCTGAGCTGATCTTCTTCCATACCCTATTCAACCTCTCGGTTGTTTAACCTATAGGTTGATTATGCGCGTCAGGGGAGAGGGTGTCAAGGAGCGCGCGGCGCCTCGGATCGCGATCGCTCACGGCGAACGCCGCGAGGGGAACAAAACCCGACTCTTTTTTATTGAGTGATAGTGACTCAACAAGGAGGGTTCGATGAGTGAAGCCCAGTCCAGCGTGACGTTGCCCGTCCTCCCCCTCGACGGAGACGTCGTCCTACCTGGCATGGTCGTGCCAGTGGACATTTCCGAGTCCGACGTCCGTGCCGCGATCGAGGCCGCCCAGGCCGGGGACGATCGAGACGAGAAGGTTCCCGGCATCACCTCGCAGAGCGGCAGGGGAAGCAAGCCGCGGGTGCTGATCGTGCCGCGCATCGACGGCTCCTACGCCGGTGTCGGCGCGGTGGCCGTCATCGAGCAGGTCGGCCGCACCCCCGAAGGCGAACCCGCGGCCGTACTGCGCGGAATCGCGCGTGCCCGCGTCGGCAGCGGGACCACCGGCCCCGGCGCGGCCCTGTGGGTGTCGGTCGACATCCACCACGAGGAGGCACCCGAGGGCGGCTACCCCGGCAAGGTCACCGAAGCGGCCCGCGAGTACAAGGCGCTGCTCACCACCTACCTGCAGAAGCGCGGTGCCTGGCAGATCCTCGACGGCATCCAGCAGCTCGACGACCCGGGCAAGCTGGCCGACCGCGGTGGATACTCCCCGTTCCTGAAGACCGAGCAGAAGCTGGAGCTGCTGCAGACCTACGACGTCGCTGAGCGGCTGCGCCTGCTCAGCGAATGGACCCGCGAGTACCTGGCCGAACTCGACGTCGCCGAGACCATCGACGCCGACGTCCAGGAGGGCGTGGAGAAGCAGCAGCGCGAGTTCCTGCTGCGCCGCCAGCTGGAGGCGATCCGCAAGGAGCTCAACGAGCTGTCCGGAAAGCCGGGCAGCGAGGAAGAGGACTACCGCGAACGTGTCGAGGCCGCCGACCTGCCCGACTACGTCCGCAAGGCCGCGCTCGCCGAGGTCGACAAGCTGGAGCGGGCCGGTGACTCCTCACCCGAGTCCGGCTGGATCCGCACCTGGCTCGACACCATCCTCGACATGCCGTGGAACGAGCGCACCGAGGACGCCTACGACATCGCCGGGGCACGGGAGATCCTCGACGCCGACCACGCCGGGCTCGACGACGTCAAGGAGCGCATCGTCGAATACCTGGCGGTGCGCAAGCGCCGCGAGGACAAGGGCCTCGGCGTGATCGGCGGGCGGCGCAGCGGCGCCGTACTCGCCCTCGTCGGCCCGCCCGGTGTCGGTAAGACGTCGCTGGGCGAGTCCGTGGCGCGCGCCATGGGCCGCGAGTTCACCCGCGTGGCGCTGGGCGGCGTCCGCGACGAGGCCGAGATCCGCGGCCACCGCCGCACCTACGTCGGCGCCCTGCCGGGCCGTATCGTCCGGGCAATCAAGGAGTCCGGCTCGATGAACCCCGTCGTGCTGCTCGACGAGATCGACAAGGTCGGCAGCGACTTCCGCGGCGACCCCACGGCCGCACTGCTGGAGGTGCTGGACCCGGCGCAGAACCACACGTTCCGCGACCACTACCTGGAAGTCGACCTCGACCTGTCCGACGTCGTCTTCCTGGCCACAGCCAACGCGCTGGAAACCATCCCCGGCCCGCTGCTGGACCGGATGGAACTGGTGGAGCTCGACGGCTACACCGAGGACGAGAAGGTCACCATCGCCCGGGACCACCTGCTTCCGCGCCAGCTGGAACGGGCCGGCATGGACGCCACCGACGTCGACTTCGAGGAGGGCGCGCTGCGCAGCATCGCGGCCGAGTACACGCGCGAGGCGGGCGTGCGCGGCCTGGAGCGGACCATCGCGCGTGTGCTGCGGAAGGTCGCAGCGGGCGTGGCCCTGGGTGAGCGGGAACTCCCGGTCACGGTGCGCGCCGAGGACCTGCCCCAGTACATCGGCCGTCCGAAGCACACGCCGGAGTCGGCCGAGCGGACGTCCGTCCCAGGCGTGGCCACCGGCCTCGCCGTGACGGGTGCGGGCGGAGATGTGCTCTTCGTCGAGGCCTCGCTGGCCGACGCCGAATCCGGGGGCAGTGGGCTGACCCTGACGGGCCAGCTCGGCGAGGTGATGCAGGAGTCCGCCCAGATCGCCCTCTCCTACCTGCGCTCACGCGGCGCGGAGCTGGAGCTTCCGGTGGGCGACCTGAAGGAGCGCGGCGTGCACATCCACGTCCCGGCGGGTGCGATCCCCAAGGACGGCCCGAGCGCCGGTGTCACCATGACGACCGCGCTCGCGTCGCTCCTGTCGGGCCGGCCCGCGCGCTCCGATGTCGGGATGACCGGTGAGGTCTCGCTGACCGGGCGCGTGCTGCCCATCGGCGGTGTGAAGCAGAAGCTGCTGGCCGCCCACCGCGCCGGCGTGACCACGGTGCTGATCCCGTCGCGCAACGAGCCCGACCTGGACGACGTCCCGGCCGACGTGCTGGAGGAACTCACCGTCCACGCCGTGAGCGATGTCCGCGAGGTCCTCGACCTCGCGCTGGAACCCGCGCACAGCGGCGCGGCGGCCGTGGCCGCCTAAGAGGCCGACCGTCATGCGGAACGGGGCTGTTGGCTGACGCTTCAGCCAACAGCCCCGTTGCTTTCGGTAAGCGGCCTTGCCACGGCTCCTGACGCGGCCGGCTGCCCTGCCCGCCCGGTTTGTAGGGGAGATGGCAGGACCCTGGCGGGCGAGGGGTGGTCGGTCCACTCTAGGAACAGGGCCCACTTTTTCGCGTGTGCCATGGCACGGCTGGCCGTGCAGGTGATTCGCGCTCCCATCTGGTGCCACCGTGAGTGGTGATTCCACTGGTGCGAAGGCCGGAGCGAGGCGAGCGGGAAGTGGCACCCCGCGGATGCGTTTCAGCACCTGGAGGGAATTGTCCGAAAACCGCGGTGAAGAATGGGGCATCATGCCCCTATGCCAACAAAACCCACCACACTGGTACCGGGCGCCACGCGAGCAACCTTTTTCACTGCGACCGCCGTTTTCGGAGCCCTCGTGATCGCGGCTTTCGCTCAAGGGTGTGCAGGAAGCCCGGACAACGGCGACCCGCAGGGCGCCGCCCCGGCCCCGGCGCCTACCGTCACGGTGACCGCCACGCGCACCATCGAGACCACTGCGACCGCCACACAGACTGTCGAAGCCACCAGAACGGTGCGGGAGACCGTCACCGAGCAACCGCCCGCACCTCAGGGAGGCGGCGGACGGGGGCGGGACGAGTTCTACGAGAACTGCGACGCCGCGCGCGCCGCCGGTGCCGCACCAGTGCGTGAGGGGGACCCGGGGTACGGACTACACCTTGACCGCGACCGCGACGGGGTGGGCTGCGAGTAGCCCTCTTCCCCACCTAGCGGGGGACAGGTGCTGGGTGTGCACGATTGGTTCGGCCAACCCCCCGTCAACGATCTCGAATCGTTTCGCGAGGCGCAGGCGCCCGTGCCTGCCGTCGTCGCCGGTGGTCGCAGTGGTCGGCGCGACCACGACCGCCCAGCACCGTGCGAGGCCGGATACCGCTTAAAGGACGCCAGTCTCGGGGTGCGCGGTGTCCTGGTCTGCTTTCTCCGGCCTTCCTGCTCGACGGTGCGCTGCGACGCGTTCCCGCGTGGCGCATCGGGGAGAGCAGAAACGGCGCGGGGCACCGCGGCCGAGCGCGATGTAGACGTGCTGGCAAGTCGGTGATGAGCAGATCCCTCCGGGCTTGCGCTGGCGGTCGGCGATGAGCACCGCGAACGCCATGCAGGACGAGGTCAGCATCCACTCTGGCCATGGGGCGTCGTCGTGGCTGTCGAGGTGGAGGTGCCAGTTGGACGTTCCGCCGTGATCGGTGAGGCGGGGCGGGCGCGCGTGCTCCGCGAGCAGGTGGTTGACCCGGGCGGCGGCCTGGCCGGTGTCGGTGGCCGCGAAGACCTCGCGCAGCTGGCGGGCGACGAGCGCCATGGTGTCCACGTCCGCGCGCGTCAGATGGAGGGGATCGGTCTCCCCGTGGGCGCGCAGGACATCTGCGACAGCGTCCGGATCGGCCGGTGATGGATAGAGGGCGTTGACCAGATCGACAGTGCGGTCGGCGACCGCACGCATCGAGCGCCCGGCAAGGGGATCGGAACCCGTGTGCGACATACTCCGACAGTAACGCGGTGTGTAAAATTCTGCGTTACCCATGTAACGTCATCCTTGTGAATTCGCGTTACATACTCCGGGGATACCTGGCGGGTGGCGCCTCGGCCCGCATCGGGGACGAGATGTCCGGACCGGCGCTCCTCCTTCTGGGGCTCGCCGTCACGGGGTCCGCTACCTCGGGGTCGGCACTGCTCGCGGGCGTCACCATCTCCGCGGTGATCGGCGGCCCCCTCCTCGGTGTGCTGCTGGACCGGTCCGACCGGCCGGGTCGCGTACTCGCCTTCGCGCTCGCGGGTTACGCCGCCGGGCTGGCGGCGATCCTCGTGAGTCTCGGGCGGCTCCCTACCCCTGCGGTTGTCGGCATCGCGTTGCTTACAGGACTGCTGGGGCCGGCGCTGGCGGGAGGCTGGACATCCCAGCTGCCGCGAGTGGCCCCGGCCGCTGGGCTCTCGCGCGCTACGGCCCATGACGCCATGACCTTCAGCCTGGCTAGCCTTGTCGGGCCCGCAGCGGCGGGGCTGGTCGCCTGGGCAGCCGGAGCCGCCATGGCGGTGGCAGTGTCGGTCGCGCTCATCGCTCTGGCCCTCCCAGCAGCATGGACGCTGCCCTACGCGCACGCGTCGCCTGCCTGGCGCCCGTCGGGCCCGCGACGCAGCGTCCCGCGCCACCTCGTTTCCGGCCTGCGCGCGATCATGCACGGGCGTCCGCTGTTCCGTGCGACGGCGACCTCGACGATCTCCTACGTCGGCATCGGCATGTTCGTCGTCTCCTGCCCGTTGCTCGCCGAGCCGGTGTTCGGCGACGCCCGCCATGGCGCCCTGCTGCTTGCGGCGGTGGCGGGGGCCGCGCTTGCCGCCAACGCGTTGCTCGCGCGACGACCTGGGAGCGCCGGTCCGCCGGACCGGATCCTCTGGCTCAGCGCGGTCATACTCGCTGTCGCCTTCTCCGTGGCATTGGCCGCGATCGCGTCCGTGCACGCCGGCAGCGGGGTAACCGGGTACGCGGCACCACTCCTCATCACGGCCGCGGTGGTCGCCGGTGCGGCCGACGGCCCGCAGCTGGCGGCGCTGATCGCGATCCGCCACCGTGAGGCTCCGGACCACCTGCGCAGCCAGATCTTCACCACCGGCGCGAGCTTCAAGATCACCGGGTTCGCCGTCGGATCCGCGCTCGCTGGTCCCCTCTCGACGTGGTCCCTGGGCGGAGCCCTCGCGTCGGCCGCCGGTGTCGAGATCGCTGCCGCACTCGCGTACGCCGCGTGTCGAGCCGAACGTCCGCGTCGAGAGGGGCAGCCGGTCGGTGATTCCGGGCATCGCCGATGGATAGCGTGAGGACCATGAGCTCTGCGAACGGTGCCGAACGAGAACTGCATGTCGCCGTCATCGGCTACGGCAAGGGCGGTGAGGTGTTCCACGCGCCGCTGGTCGACGCCACTCCCGGGCTGCGGCTGTCCGCGGTCGTGACGGGTAACCCGGAGCGGCAGGCCGCCGTACGCGCTCGCTACCCGCACGCGACGGTGATCACCTCCGCCGAGGAGCTGTGGCAGCGAAGCGACGAGTTCGAGATCGCCGTCATCACCACCCCCAACGCCACCCACGCGACGCTCGCCCGCGCCGCGCTCAAGGCCGGCATGGCTGTCGTGGTCGACAAGCCGTTCGCGCTCACCGCCGACGACGCGCGCCAACTCACCGAGGAGGCGGAACAGCTCGGTCAGGTCCTCACCGTCTACCAGAACCGACGCTGGGACAGTGACTTTCTGACCCTGTGGAAGCTCATCGAGGAGGGGGAGCTGGGCCGGGTCCACCGCTTCGAGTCCCGGTTCGAACGGTGGCGGCCGACAGCCAAGCAGACCTGGCGCGAGCGTGGCGGTGCCGACGACGGAGCCGGGATCCTCTACGACCTCGGACCACACCTCATCGACCAGGCGATCAACCTCTTCGGTCCGGTGTCCTCCGTCTACGCCGAACTCGACGCCCGCCGCGACGGCGTCGCCGCCGATGACGACTCCTTCCTGGCACTGACCCACACCCGCGGGGTTCGGTCGCACCTGTGGATGAACGCGCTGAGCGCCCAGCCCGGCCCGCGCTTCCGTGTCCTCGGCGACCGCGCGGCGTTCACGATCGACGGCTTCGACGGGCAGGAGGCGCGACTCGGAGAGGGGCAGCGCCCGGACTCCGCCGACTGGGGAGTCGAGCCCGAGTCGGCATGGGGCCGCATCGGTGCCGATGGCGACCTGCGCCCGGTACCGTCCGAACGCGGCGACTACCTGGCGTTTTACGCGGCCCTCCGCGACGCGGTCGCCGAGGGGGAACCAATCCCGGTGGAACCGCATGAGGTGGTGCACGGCCTGGAGGTCATCGAAGCCGCCCGCCGCAGCACACGGACCGGCGGCACCGTCGACCTGGGGGAGTCCGCGGGATGGGGAACGTCGACCTAGCGCGTCCCGGGCCGACTCCGCTGGTGGAAGGGGACGCGTTTCCCGGAGGACGCGAGTCTTGTCGCGACGCGCCGTACTGCGGAGGCGACGAACCCGCGGGGAAAGCCGCCTGGGACCTTTTCCGTGCCTCGCGGTGTCCGGCCCGCCGCCCCCGCCCCCTGCCTTTCGGTCAGGTAGCGCCAGGCGCCCCGCTGGCTGTCGTCGGTGCCGATCGAGCCTGTCGAGCCGTGCACGGTGGCGGCTGGACAGTGACGACGGACATCTTCAACGCGATGCTGAAGGACGTTCGCGGGCCCGGTGATGACGGCAAGCCGCGGCCCTCGTGCACTGGCGGTCGACAGCCAGGACATCAGGCATCGCACGGACCGTAACGTCAGTCCGTCCGTGGGGACGGGCCGCCACCGCGGACAGCCTGACGGCCCCTGCGGAACGCCCAGCTGCCCAGCAGCAGCGTGGCCAGTACGGTCCAGGCGGACGCGGCGGAGGCCGGAAGCCACGCCCCCAGCGCTGGGGCGACGACTGTCACCACCGCGATGGGTCCCTGCGCCTGCCACCCCAGAAGCTGGAGCGGAGCGGTGTTTCCCATTGGGGTCTCGTAACCGATCCACATGTGCGCTGGAAGAGAACCGCGGAACACTCCGGCGAGCACGCCGGCAACGGCAGCGGGCAGCATCGCCAGCACCAGGAGGCTCTCGGTGGCGCCTGCCAGGACAGCGGCCGCGATCGCGGGGAGCGCGAGGGCACCCAGAGCTATCAGCGGGGCGCAGCCGTGCAGCAGCACGGCCGTCTCCGGCCGATGCGGGAAGAACAGGATTCTGCGGGGTACCGACGCGGTGAAGCGTGCCCCGCCCGCCAGGGACGAAGCCGCGATAAAGAGGAGTGCTCCGCCTGCGACGGCTGCCCCTGCGCGCAGCGCGGGCGCGGCGCCCACGCCCGCGCTCACGGCGAGCACGGCCATCGAGACGGCCACCCAGGCGCGTACCAGGGAAGACGGGGCGCGGACCAGTCCAGTCGCGTCCCGCCAGGGCACGACCGCCCATGGCCGTGGGGGCTGCGGCAAGCGCAGCCAGGTGAGGAGGGGCCCATCCCCTTCACGCAGTGTGTCGTGCAGCCAGTTAGCCTCGCTCATCCACATACCGGTCCGCACGCCCGCATGCATGTCGGCTCGTGCTCGGAGTGCGGAGGTCGGGATGAACGCGAGAATCCGGTCGGCGAGAAGGACGGCCGCCGTGGTGGTGACGGCAAGTGCCCCGAGCGAGATCCATCCGCCGACAGGGGCTGCTCCCACCGAAGCGAGTACTCCGTGGGCCGCCCATCCCCATGGCCCCGACGCCAGCGCTATCGGCGTGGCCGCGCTTTCGCTGTCGGCGGCGCACAACGCTATGCCAGCCAGGGTGGCCAAGGCAGCGAGATAGACCGGAGTCAGCCAGGCCATCACGGTACGGGAACGGCGGCTGTATAGGACGATCACCGCGATCGCGGCGCTGAGCACACCCAGCAGCGTCCCGGCCGACAAAGCCGGCGCGAACAGCGCCCACGGCGCGGTGTCATCGGGCAGACGACGCACAGCGGAGCCGACCGCCGCCACGGAGAGCAGGCCGACGCCGGCCCCGGTCGCCCCTCGGATCAGGAGGGCCCTCGCGAAGAGAGGGCGCAACAGCTGTCGGCGGTCGACGGGCAGGGAGAGCAGCCAGTCGATCATCGGCCGATCGACGGCGAGCGGGCCTCTGACCAGCGCGTCTCGGGCCGAGATCCATAGGGTGGCCAGCGCGGCCGCGGTGAGGACCGCCGGAAGCGCCCCCGATGCCCGGTTCGCCCATGAAGGCAGGTCGGGGTCAGCCAGTGCCGAGGCCAGCCAGGACATCAGCGACAGCCCCGCCATGGTTGCGGCGAAGACGCCGACGTAGACAGTGAAGGCCCGATCGTCGCTCCGGCGTCCGCGGGCGGCACGCCGTGCCGTGCGAAGGTGGCGTGTTACGAGCTGGGCCGCATCGCCGCTGCGGGCGTGGGCTCGTGGAGCGGTGGACGGTGCTCGGGCGGTCACCGCTGTCCCTTGGGAGCGTCTGTACGGGCGGTGCCATCGGCGATACGGAGACGCATGTCGGCGAGGCGATCGACGAGGGTTTCGTGGTGCGTGGCGAGAAGAATCGCCGAGCCCGCGGATTTGGCTTCGGCCAGCAATTCAGTGAGAGAGTCGCGCGCCGCAGCATCGAGATGGCGCTCCGGTTCGTCAAGGATGAGCAAACGGGCGTTCGGGCGGACGAGGAGTGTGGCGATGAGGGTGAGCTGCTGGAGCCCCCTGGACAACCGTCCCGGAGTAAGGTCGGCGTGCTCGACCAGTCGGCATCGCCGCAATGCCGCCGTGACCACGTGCCTACTCTCGGCGCCGCAGCCATGCCCGACCGCGATCAGCTCCAGGTGCTCGCGCACTGTCAGGTCTGGGTAGAAAGCGGCCTCGTCGAGTAGGGAGACGTTGCGGCGGAACTCGCGCGCGAACTCGTTCGGCGTACGTGAGCAGACCTCCACGACACCTTCATCTGGTAACTCGCGGCCTCCGGCAATGCGGACGAGTGTGGATTTCCCCGCCCCGTTCGGCCCTGTCACCGCCAGGCACTCACCGGGGTCGAGGTTGAGACTGAGCGGGCCGAGGACCCGGCGATCGCCGTACCGACGGACGACATCGGTCATCGCGATCACGGGGTTTGGCATGTGGAATTCCCATCGGTTGCGGGAGGGCGGGCGATAGCGTATCCGACCGCGTCCCTCGCGGCCGTTCACCCCCGCGGGCGACGAAAAAGCTCCCGCGCCTCGCGTACGGAGCCAGCGAGTTTGGTGCGCGAGCGTAGAAGCTACCCACAGGCCGCTCCGCGGACCGAACCAGCCGTGGCTCGACGCGTGTTCGCTCTTGGGCGCCCCGCAGGGTGGGTGGCGGCCCCATGTGCCGGCCGCCTCCGAGGATCAGCATGTCGCGTGGCAGTATATGTCGTCATCTGATATATATCCCCTATGGCACTGAGAGAGCAGAGCTACCTCGTGCTGCTGGCTCTTGCCGAGGGGGAGCAGCTGCACGGGTACGGCATCATCACCGCGGTCCGGAGGTTGTCCGACGACCGGGTCAAACTCGGTGCCGGGACGCTCTACGGAGCGCTGGACCGCCTGGCCACGGAGGGCCTGGTGGAGGTGTCCGGTCAAGAGGTCGTACGGGGCCGCAACCGGCGCTATTACCGACTGACCGAGGATGGTCGCCGCGTCCTGTCCGCGGAGACCGACCGCCTGGCCAAGCTGACCGACGTCGCCCGCCAGCTGCTGGGCCGCGGCACCGGGCCACGTCCGGCGGCGGGAACCGTGTAGGGCCCACCGCGGCCACACGCTCGATGCATCGGAACGACGGAATGGGAGACCGCCTGACCATGGACCGCTATGAGTCGGAACTGCGCCGGGCGCTGCGCTGGTACCCGCGGCACTACCGCGAGCGGCACGGAGATGAGATCGTGGCGACCGCTCTGGACCTGCGTGAACCCGACGAGTCGATACCGGGGCGGGCCGAGCTCTGGGGGTTGATGACGGCCGGGCTACTCACCCGGATCCGCGAGTTTCCGCCGCTGTGGCACTGGGCGGGTTACCGTTTCCTTGGGAAGCGCGTGCCGTATCGATACCGGGCGTGGGTGCGGGACGACCTCACGGGGCGCCGCTACCACGCGAGGAACGTGGTCTGGAGGGTGCTGGCCCCTGTCATCCCGTTCGCCGTGTTCATGGTTCCGCTCGCGGTATGGGCGACCATGGCCTCTGGAGTCGATCCATGGGGCCACGAATACACGCTGGGATTCGCACCCAAGATTGTGGAAACGCTCGCGCAATGCTTCTTGCTCATGGCGATCACCTGGTGGCCCTTGACGCTCAACAACTTCGGCGAACGGAGGCGCGTCGAGCTTCTGGCCAGACACGATTTTTACCCGAACGGCCGCCCTGTGCGTTGGCAAGAACAGCAGGAGCCCGGCACGATCGCCAGGTGTGAGCGTTCCTGACGGGCGATACGGGCATAAGGGCGACCAGTGTCGCGGCCGCCCCATATCCAGCTCAAACAGGCAGCATGACTCGGCTACCCGGCTGACGAAGCAGGGGCGCGCCCAACCAGCGTCGCGACCATCGCTCCGATGGCGAGCGCACCCGCCAACCACATGGCCGACACACCGCCGGCGCCGTCCGTCGCTATCCCGCCGACGAAGGCACCCAAGGCGATGCTCCCGTTGAAGACACCGACGAAGAGGGCGGTGACCGCCTCGCCGTCCTCTGGAGCGGACTTCATCATCCATGTCTGGGCGCTCACCGACACACCACCGTAGGACAGGCCCCACACGATCATCAGGAGCCCGGCGGCGGGGGCAACCGTGCCCAGCCACGGAATCAGCAGCACCGCCGCACCCACCCCCAGACTGAGAACCACGATGGTGGTGCGCGGGGCACGCACCGCGCGTGGGCCCGCCGCGAAGTTACCGACGATCCCCGCGATGCCGTAGATGAGCAGCATCGTGCCGACCAGCCCCGCGCTAATGCCGGTGACCTCCTCCAGGACCGGCCTGACGTAGGTGTAGGCGGCAAAGTGGCCCGTAACGAGCAGCACAGCGAGGACCAGGCCGGTGACCACCCGCGGGTTGCTGAGCACCCGCGCCACACCGCTGAGTCCCGCCGCCCGCTCAGCGGTGAGTTGCGGCAACAGAACGGCCATCGCGACCGCCACCAGCAGGGCCAAGCCCGCGATCGCGACGAACGCGGCGCGCCACCCGACCAGGGCGCCGATGTAGGTGCCGGTCGGGACGCCGAAGACCGACGCCACCGCGATGCCGCTGAAGATCATGGAGGTCGCCGCTCCGACCGACTGCGCCGGGACGAGCCGGGGCGCCAGCCCGGCGGCGAGTGCCCATACGCCGGCCATACCGAGGCCGATGAGCACTCGCGCCACGACCATCATTGGGAAGTTCGGAGCCCACGCGGCGAGGAGATTCGCCGCGGCGAGCAGCACCATGAGCGCGACCAGCACGATGCGCCGGTCGGAGCGTCGGATAGCAAGAGGGAAGAGTGGTGCGGACACGGCCGCGACCAGCCCCGTGATGGTCAGCGTCAGGCCCGCTGTGCCCTCGCTGACGTTGAGCGCGCCACCGATCGGTGTCAGCAGCCCCACTGGCATCATCTCGGAGGTCACGACCGTGAAGGTTCCGATGGCCACGGCGATCACCGCGAGCCACCCCCGCAACGGATGGGGTTTTTCCGCTAGGGGGGATCGACGTATTGCAGAAACGTTGGACATGCGGATGATCAAAGCCGCGGCGGGAGGCCGGAACAACGGTCAATTCCTCATGCTTCAATGAGCCGGGCTCATCGATGCACGTCGCGCTGCGGTTGGTGGGGAGAAGGGCGTGGAAGCCGAGCGCGGGGGCGCGAGGGAGGAGCAGTGGACATGCGGGGACTGGACGTGCGCGAGCTGGAGTGCTTCCTCGTCCTCAGCGAGGAACTGCACTTCGGCCGCACAGGTGACCGCCTGTACGTCTCGCAGAGCCGGATCAGCCAGCTGCTCCGCAAGCTTGAGAGCCGTATCGGCGCCCGCCTGGTCGAGCGCACGAGCCGCCGCGTCCGGCTCACCGACTTCGGTGAGGAGTTCGCCGTGGCACTCCGACCGGCCTACGACGCTCTCGCCTCCACGGTCGAGGAGGCACGCACCAGGGCACGCGGCGGGCGGGGACGGCTGCGCATCGGGTTCCAAGGGACCGTTTACGAGCAGGTCACCAGGGCCATCACCACGTTCCACGATCGCCATTCCGACTGCAGGATCGACCTCGTCGAGATCCCCCTCTCAGACCCGTTCGGCGCACTTCGGCGTGCGGAGATCGACGCGGCCGTGGTCCTCCTCCCCATCGAGGAGCCCGACCTGACCGTGGGTGTGACGTTCTCCGAGCAGCAGCAATACCTCGCCATGTCGACGCACCACCCCTTCGCCCGGCGCAAAAACCTGACAGCGGAGGACCTCGCCCGCACGCGCCTCATCCCTCTCGCGGGACCCGCCCCCGACTACTGGAAGCGGGTCCACTGCCCCGACAGCACACCGTCGGGTCGCGCCATCCCCCAGGAAGACGGCGTGCACACCCTCCAGGAGGGACTGACCCAGATCGCAGCCGGGCGAGGCGCGATGCTGCTGTGTGGAGCCACCGCCAAGTACAACTTCCGCCCGGACATCTCCTTCGTCCCGATCACTGGACTTCCCGCCTCCGCACTTGGCCTGATCTGGTCATCCAGCGGTGAGACCCCTCACCTCAAGGAGTTCGCCACCACTATCTCCGACTTTGAGCGGTAATGTCCGCCCTGCAGGTGAGCGGATACCAGAACAGGTGAGCTGTGAGCGAAGGAATCGGCGTCAACGTCGTCAAGGGCAAGAGCAAGGGTGAGGCAGCCGAAATGCTCGCCGAAGCCATGGTGGGCCTGACGGACACCTTCGAGGCGATGCTTGAGGACATTCGGAGCCCAGCGGCTGAAGCCCCGGTACGGCAGGGGTACGACAAGTTTCGTGAGGACACGTCGGTCTTCCTGGGAGAACTACAAAATCACGGGCTCCAGCTGAGTGAGAACATCCAGGCCGGCGCATCCGCAGCCGCGAAGAACGACTACGACAGTTCCAAAGATTTCGACGGACCCTGGCCTGGTCTCAGCCGCAACGTCAACGGCTGAATCTTACTTTTCCTGCCCCCAACCCCCGGAGACGACTGTGGCGAAATTTGAGTTTAACGAGTCCGGTTGCACGTTTGTTCCAGACGAGACACTCGCACGAGAAAAAGCTGAGGGAATTCATTGATGAGTTCGACATTTTCGTCGGTCGTGTTAATGGTCGCTCGGGAGATCTCTACGGCGAGCTTGATGGCGCTTCCGTAGACTTCAGTGACTTTATTGCATGGCGGACGACCAAGGTCCATGTTTCGCAAGGAAACGACGACTGGATCGCAATTACACCCGACGTTATGCATGGGGTTGATCCAAGCTCTGACGAATTCGGGGCGACGGTGTTCGATTGTGTTGGGGTGTATTGATATGAATGCTATCTCTCTGAATGAGCGAGAAATTTTTTGAATCCCCGTGATTCCTCGGCGTCAGATGCTCGTAGTTGTTTTGTGAGGCGGTTTGTTCGGAACATGAAATCTCCACGCCCTCCCCTTCTGGTTGCGGCAGCAACGGGTGCGTTAGTTCCTGCCCTCTGGTTGGTTGTCATGAGTAACGCTTTGGGTGCATTCGGGTACATTTTACTCATGTCATTCATCAACCCCCCGTTTTGGATTATTCCGTTGGCGATCCTGGCGGGAATATGGGGGATCGCCTGGTTCGTCCTGCACCTATCTGGGGTTCCTCGCCCCAAATCCGTTGCCGGGTTGGGGATTGCAGCACTAACGTGGAACGCTCTGCTGACGGTATATCTTATTATCGGTCTATCAGTGGAACCTCCACTCTGGCTGTTTGCCATAATGAGTCTGGCGGGTGTGTTTGCATGTTCGGCGACAGTCTATAGGTCCCGAAATCACCGCAGTCGGAATGAAATTGGCGTTGTTGTTATTATTTCCGGTATCGTCATTTCCTTCTGTGTGAGTGTCGCTCTGAGTGCTCATGACAAGTTTCTGAAAGTCGAGGAAGAGGCTCAGCGGCAGTCGGACATGCTTCGTCGTGAAATTCAAAAGTGTGATGATGGATTCGCCATAATCGATGGGGATGAATGGCAGCCAAGAACGATTCCTGTGGAGGCGTATAGAGGGTGCGTGTCCATTGAATACCAGACGATTCAGGGGAGGATTGTCGAGGTCTCCTCTTATCGAAAAGGAGAGGATATTCATCAGGGCTGTGATCGGTATATTTGCGAGGACCGGGATGGTTTTCTTTTGGTGTGGCGGGATTTGAACGAGCTCAAGGAGGCGCGTGTCCATCTGGATCAGCGGATAGTTGTCCACGTTAGTGGAGTCGATTTCGACGAGGAAGATGCCCGCCAGGCCGTTGGGCTGCTGCGGATGGCTACTCCGAAGGATCGCGAATCCCTCATCAAGTCCCTGGCCGAGTCATATGCTGAACAACGTTTTTCTTAATGGTGTCCCACGGTCTAAGTGGGGCGGCGTTTGAGTTCTCTTTGACTTCTGAAAGGGCTCTCTTCGTATGCTGTGCCTTCAGTGTGCACTGCGGGGACACGGGAGGAAGCCTGTACGCGGCGCCTCCGTCGGCGAGGAGCAGGAACCGAGCGAGTGACCCGTTCATCGTCTGCGGTCTATATACCTGAGGGAGGGGTAGCCCGAGAGGCTAACGGGGCCACGAGCGGTCCGATTCATGTCCGACTTCTGTTGCGATCCGTTGTGGCGTCGCGGCAGCGAGGGGCCGGATAGTTCGTGCGGCTGCGGCGTCAGCTCGCGTGGGGGATCGATGAGGGGCTCGGGGTGCCTGGAGCGTTCGGTAATTCGACAGTGCCGAATGTCGGGATGT
This sequence comes from Nocardiopsis rhodophaea, assembly GCF_039530945.1. Taxonomy (NCBI): domain Bacteria; kingdom Bacillati; phylum Actinomycetota; class Actinomycetes; order Streptosporangiales; family Nocardiopsidaceae; genus Nocardiopsis; species Nocardiopsis rhodophaea. The sequence goes on along the minus strand of NZ_BAAAPC010000011.1, from coordinate 162,875 downwards.
GACCATCGCGCTGGACATGTCGAGGGCGTCGTGCGAGCCGAAAACTGCCTTGTTGGCTCCACGAACCAACTGGTGAGCTTGGCGGAAAACAGTGCCGTGGGACCGAGGAGCAGTTGCAGCGAGGGGTAGTGGCCCCTGCCCGCTGGGTCGTCGTCTCGTCTTTCGGTCGTGACCACATCGCTGGTGCGACGGCTTCTGTTTGTGTGCGGCGGGGTTTACTGATCCTGTTGCTCTTCTTGCTCTTCGAGGACCCTCACCCGCTGTGCGTGTGGGCCCCTGTCAGCCTCGACGAGTTCGAATTCGACCTGCTGGCCGGCTTCGAGAAGCCCGGAGCCGGGGAATTTGATGCCGCTGTCGTGGACGAACACGTCATCGCCTTCGCTGTCGGGAGCGATGATCCCGTAGCGCGCCTCCGCGTCGAACCACTTCACCTTGCCCTTAATGGCTACCCCTCCCTGGTGGCTGATCCTGACTGCCGTAGGGGGATTCGAACGCTACTTTCCGGCGCGGTCCCAGAGTGGAGCGACACGCCAGCAGTGGGCCTGCTGGGGGAATCTTTTTCCCACATTTGTGCACGTCTCCTGCGCGTGACGGCGCCTGGCGGACGAGGTGGCCATCGTCTACATGATGAGCCAGGAGGCAAAGCGCTCGGCGGTGTGCTCACCTGGGTGCTGCCGGATGAGGCCCTCCTTGGCGGCCGCCCGGAGCCGGACGACGGAGTTGTCGCCTCGGCCCTGCGCTACCAGGGCGGTCACGACGACCGGATTCTTGTACTTCGGACCCCCGTCGGTGAGGATGCGGACCATCTGCTGCCCCTCGTCGCGATCGGTGTGTGTCCACTCGACGTGGGGTGGCCCGATTCGTTGGCCCGCTTGTTCGAGGACGCTGGAGACATGCTTGACAGCACCTTCGAAGGGCAACGGGATGACCAGGTCGATCTCGTGCGTGTCGGTCTTCCGCCTGCTGGCGATGAATTCGTTCAAGCGGGCGCTACCGCCATTCGCGGCGGCGGCCGCACCGTGTGCCTGGACCAGGATCTCGTCTTCGGTCTGAAGCATGATCGCCCCTCCCCGCCTCCGCCCCGATCGCGTCTGCGGCCGAGCGATGAGGCGCGGACACCTGAGGGGCGGCAGGCTGGCCTTCAATGCGCTTTGTAGGTCTGTGATGCGTTGGGGGCAGGTTCTGACCCGCTGAGTTCGTGGCCGAGTCCGGTCAAGTTCCGCCTGGCGGGGTGGTGGGGCGGCCGACGCGGTGCGGGAGGAGGCCCTTCTCGCTGTTCGGGGACCCGGGTGGGGTGTCTGATTCATCCGACGTCTAACGTCGTACGAGTGAGCGACACCCTTACCGGGCACGGACCCCACGACCGGGTAGGACATCGCGTCGGTACCCCTGGATACCGGCGTGTGATGATCGCGATGACCGCGGCCGGGATCGCGACGTTCGCGCAGCTCTACGCGGTCCAAGCCGTCCTCCCCGGCCTCGCTGCCAGCTTTGACGCCTCTGCCGCCAGCGTCGCGCTCAGTGTCTCGTTCGCGACCGCGGGACTCGCCGGGTTCGTCCTGGCGTGGAGTGGTATCTCCGACCGGTTCGGGCGCCTGAGGGTCATGACCGTCGCCCTCACCGTCTCGACCGTCCTTGGGCTCATCGCGCCGTTCGCCCCGGATCTGTGGGTGCTGATCGGGCTCCGGGCGCTCCAAGGGGCGGCCCTGGGCGGGGTGCCCGCTGTGGCCATGGCCTACCTCGCCGAGGAGATCGACCCGGCCCACCTGGGCCGTGTCGCCGGGATCTACATCGCGGGAAACACCGTCGGCGGCATGAGCGGCCGGCTCGTCGCCGGGGCCGTCGCCGACGTCGGCGGGTGGCGCTGGGGCGTCGCGGCCGATTCTCTGCTCGGGCTGGTCGCCCTGGTCGTGTACCTCGTGGCCGTCCCCCGCGCGGTCGGGTTCACGCCGCGGTCGAAGAGTACGGCGGAACCGGGACTGGCTCGGCGTATCCTCACCGGTGTCGCCGACCCCGGTCTCATCGCTCTCTACTGCCAGGCGCTCTTCCTCATGGGCGCGTTCGTGACCGTCTACAACTACCTCGGCTTCCGGGTGACCGGGGCGCCTTTCCACCTGTCGCAGACGCTGGTCGCTTTCCTCTTTGTGGCCTACCTGGCCGGGACCTTCAGCTCGGCGGTCGTCGGCCGGGTGACCGAGCGCCTGGGGCGGCATCCGGTGCTGCTGGCCTGCGTCGGGGCGATGGTGATCGGCGCGTGCGCGCTGCTCGTGCCGTCGCTGGTGGCGATCGTCGGCGGGTTAGTGGTGTTCACGTTCTTCTTCTTCGCCGCCCACGCCACGGCCTCCGCCTGGGTCGGCCACCGTGCCTCCGCCGCCACGCGCGCCCAGGCCGCCGCGCTCTACACGCTTGCCTATTACCTCGGCTCCAGCCTCTTCGGCTGGCTCGGCGGGCTCTTCTACGACCACTTCGGCTGGCGCGCCGTCGTCCTCTACGTCGCCTCCCTGTGCGCCGCCGCGGCGGTGGCCGGTCTGGGCCTGCGCGTACGCGGCGTCCGCTCCTGATCACGATCCATCACACCACCTGGGCCCACGTGGGCGGTTCCCCTAATGTTGAGGTTGACCCGCCCATGAAACATGATTGACATCTAGGAGCCCCGCCGTGGTCCAGGTCCTCGTCGTGGCAGACGATCTCACCGGCGCGACCGCCACCGGTGCGCGTTTCGCTCGTACCGGGATGCGCGTGGCCACTGTGACCCCCGAGCACGTGAGCGCGGTCGCCGACGAATACGACGTCGTCGTCGCCAACCTCGACAGCCGCCACCTGCCTCCCGAGCAGGCGTCCGACCTCGTCACCGACGTCGTCGAAGCGGTCTGGCCCGTCGGTCTGGTCGTCAAGCGCACCGACACCACGCTGCGCGGCAACGTCGGCGCCGAGGTGGAGGCCGCCTGGCGCGCGGTGCGCGAGAGAGTCTCCGCGGAGACGCCGGTTCGGGCGCTGATGGTGCCCGCGTTCCCCGCGTCCGGCCGCATCACCGTCGACGGTGCCCAGCTCCTCAACGGCGTCCCCCTCGACCACACCGAGCTGGCGGCCGACCCGTTCTGCCCGATGACCACCGCCGACGTCACCGCTATCCTCGGCTGGCAGACCGACCTCGCCGTACGCCACGTGCCCATGCGCCAGGTCACCCGGACCCTGCTCACCGCCGACCTGGTGGCCGGCGACGAGCCCGTCGTCCTCTGCGACGCGCTGGAGGACCGCCACCTGGAGGACATCGCCGAGGCCGCCGCCGAGGCCCACCGCCGCGACGGTACGGTGTGGGTCGCCGTGGACCCCGGGCCGACGAGCGCGCTGCTCGCCTACGCGCTGCGCCTGCGCGGCCAGGCCGGGTCGCCCGGCCCGCTGCTGGCCGTCGCCGGAACCAACACCGGGCTGACCTCCCGCCAGCTCGACACCGTCGCCCGCATCGGCCCCGCCCGGTTCGTCGACTTCGAACCGGCCCGCCTCGCCGACCCCAAGGACGACCACTTCGACGACGTGGCCCGCACCCTCACCGACCACCTCACCTCAGCGATCTTCCCCGAGGTCGTGATCCTGCGCGGCACCGTCCCGCAGGAGCGCGAGGGCGCCCCCGCGGTCCCCGGCATCCCCGTCGAGGCCCGGCGCCGCCTGCCGCAGCGCCTGGCCGAACTGGTCGCCGAGGTGATCCACGACGTCGCCGCCGACGCCGGGACGCACGCGCTGCCCAGCGGCCTCTATCTCGTGGGCGCCGACGTGACCTCCAGCCTCCTCGACGAGCTCGGTGTCCACTCGCTCGCGGTCGGCGGCGAGGTGGTCCCGCTGACGGTCCACGGCACGCTGAGCGGCGGCCCGCTCGACGGCGCCCCCATCGTCACCAAGGGGGGACTGGTGGGTGACGACACCACCGCCGTGGAGTGCCTGCGCAAGCTGCGCCGGTCTGCCCAGGCGCGCTTGCAGCAGGTGCGTTCGGAGGTTTCCGAGCATGTGGTGCCCACGGGGGCTCCGTCGCGGCTGTGAGGCTCTCAGGCCCTGTCGACGTGGGAGTGTCGGCCGTTCCGGGTATGTAGATCTCGGGGGGAGAGCGGGCTCACAGCGTTTCACTGTGCCGCGAGCGGCGCACATCGTCTAGACTCTCGGAAATTTATCCACATTCCTTGATGAGGAGGACGATGACTCGACTCGGCACCGACACGATCCGGCGCCTGCCCAAGGTGCTGCTGCACGACCACCTCGACGGAGGGGTGCGCCCCGCCACGCTGCTCGATCTCGCCGCGCAGTCCGGCTACCAGGGCCTTCCCGAGACCGACCCCGAACGGCTGCGTGCCTGGCTGACCGCACCGACGTCCGGCGCCGCCGTCCGCACCCAGGAGGGCCACCTGGGCCGGTTGGCCCCGATCCTGGATCTTCTCCAGACCGCCCCGGCCCTCAGCCGCGTGGCCGCCGAGTGCGTCCAGGACCTCGCCGAGGACGGCGTCGTCTACGCCGAGCTCAAGGTCGCCCCCGAGCAGCACACGCGCGAGGGCCTGACCCGGGAGCAGGTCGTCGACGCGGTCCTGGAGGGCCTGCGCGTCGGCACCGCCAAGGCGCGCCTCTTCGGCCGCCGTATCGACGTGCGGCTGCTCCTCACCGCGATGCGTCAGGCGGCCGACTCCCTCGAAATCGCCGACCTGGCGGTCCGCTACCGGCACGACGGCGTGGTCGGCTTTGACATCGCCGGCCCAGAGGCCGGGTACCCGCCCACGCGGCACATCTCCGCCTGCGAGTACATCAAGCGGGAGAACTTCAACCTGACCCTCCACGCGGGCGAGGGCTTCGGCCTCTCCTCGATCTGGGAGGCCATCCAGTGGTGCGGCGCCGACCGGCTCGGCCAGGCCGTCCGGATCGGCGACGACATCGCCGTGGCGGACGACGGCACCGCCAAGCTCGGCCAGCTCGCCGCCTACGTGCGCGACAAGCGGATCCCCCTGGAACTGTGCCCCACGTCGAGCGTGAGCACCGGTGCGGTCCGCGACATCTCCGAACACCCGGTGGACGTCCTGCGGCGGCTGCGGTTCCGCGTCACCGTCAACACCGACAACCGGCTGCTCGACGGCACCTCGATGACCGGGGAGTTCGCCCGGCTCGTCGAGACCTTCGACTACGGTCTGGACACCCTGCGCTGGTTCACGGTGAACGCCATGAAGTCGGCGTTCATCGGGCACGACGAGCGCTTGGAGCTGATCGACGGGGTCATCAAGCCCGGCTACGCGGGGCTGAGCACCGAGCACGTCGGCGCGGCGTTCTTCCGCATGGAGGATCCCTGGTAAGGGCGGCCCTCCGGAGCCCGTCCGGCCGTTGCCCGCGGGGGAAAAGGGTCGCACCGGACGGTCGGCGGTCCCCTTTTGTGCCTATTAACGGTCCGACCGCCCGGTGCGAGTCTCAGGTGTCCTCGCCGTCCGGATCCACTTCGGGGACGGCGAAGGGGGGCGTGCCGGTGCCGGTGACGGCGTGGCCGCCCCAGACGTTGGGTTCGCCCAGGCTGCCCCGCCCCTCGCGGCCGTCGGCCGCCCGCACGACGACCTCGGTGCGTCCCTGCTCGAACGCGTCGGTCACCACCGGGTCGGGGGACAGCCGCCCCACCCACCGGTAGCCGCCGATCAGCGGGTCGAAGTGCCCGGCGAGATGGGCGTCCAGGGCGACGGCGGTGGGTTCGCTTCCCTCGCCGAGGATGAGGAGGGTGACCTCGCCCCGGTACTCCTCTTCCTCGTCGCCCATGCCGCTCATCGCCGCACCGCCGCCTGTTTGCGCAGGTGGTAGTTGTGCGCGTCGAAGCGGCGGGTCTGCAGCGCGAACTCCCAGGAGAACCCGGGCCACAGGGTCGTGTTGCGCCCCTCGGAGTTCAGGTACCAGCTGTCACAGCCGCCCGTGACCCACACCGTCGAACGCATCTTGCGGTCCACCCGCTCGCAGTAGGCGGCCTGCGCTTCGGGGCGCGGTTCGATCCGGTCGATCCTGTTGCGGCAGGCGTAGCGCAGCGCGGCCATCGCGTAGTTGATCTGGGACTCGATCAAAAAGACCTGGGAGGTGTGCCCGGGGCCGGTGTTCGGCCCGGCCAGGATGAACAGGTTCGGGAACCCGGCGACGGTGGTGCCGCGCAGCGCCTGGGCGTCCTCGCCGTCGCCGCCCCAGTGCTGGGCCAGGGAGACGCCCTGGCCGTCGTAGACACGCTTGGCGACGGGGATGTCGGTGACGTGGAAGCCGGTGCCGAAGATGATGGTGTCGACGTCGCGTTCGGCGCCGTCGCGGGTGACGATCGACCGCGGCCGCACCTCGGCGATCCCGTCGGTGATCACCGAGACGTTGGGCTGTGTCAGCGCCGGATAGTAGTCGTTGGAGATGAGGATCCGCTTGCAGCCGGGCAGGTACTCGGGCGTGAGCTTGGCCCGCAGCTCGGGATCGGACACCTGGCGCTTCATGTGCGCGACACCCAGCTTGGCGACGAGCTTCATCAGCCGCGGGTTCTTCACGAAGCCGAACACGTAGTTCTCGCGCGCCCAGTAGATGCTCTTGCGGGCGATCTGCTGCGTGACCGGCAGACGGTGGAACAGCCAGTGCTCGACGCGGGTGATGTCGCGGTCGGTGCGCGGGATGATCCACGGCGGGGTGCGCTGGAACAGGTGCAGGGCGCCGACCCTGGGCTGGATCTGCGGCACGAACTGGATGGCGGAGGCGCCGGTGCCGATCACGGCGACGCTGCGCCCGGCCAGGTCGTGGTCGTGGTTCCAGGTGGCGGAGTGGAACATCGTGCCCTCGAAGGTGTCCAGTCCGGGGATGTCCGGCGTTGCCGGGTCGGCCAGCGCCCCCGACCCGCTCACCAGGAACTGCGCGGTGATCGTGCCGCCGGTGGTCTCTACCCGCCAGCGGTTGGCCTCCGGCTCCCAGCGCGCCGCGGTCACCTCGTGGTCGAACCGGACGTGCCGGACCACGTCCTCGTCCTTGGCCACGCGCCGCAGGTAGTCCCAGATCTCCGGCTGCGGGGAGAAGCTGCGGCTCCAGTCGGGGTTGGGCGCGAACGAGAACGAGTAGAGGTGGGACGGGACGTCGCAGGTGGCGCCCGGGTAGGTGTTGTCGCGCCAGGTGCCGCCGATGTCGTCGGCGCGCTCCAGCAGCACCAGGTCGTTCAGCCCGGCCCGCTTGAGCCGGACCGCCATGCCGATGCCCGCGAACCCGGTGCCGATGATGGCGACCCGGTAGTGCGGGGGCGTGGTCTCCTGTTCGGTCACGTCGGCGGTTCCTCTCAGAGGTGGGAGCAGGGAAGTAAGGGGAAAGTGGGGGTACCGGAGTGCGAGGGGAAACCGGCCCGGACCCCCGGCGCATGGGTATCCGGGCCGGCGGTCTGTCAGGCCTTGGCGCCCGTGGGGGTGGGCGCGCTGTTGCCCGGTCGGCCCAGCAGCCCGGCCTTGCGCCAGAAGTACCGACCGGGGCCGGAGATGGCTCCGGCGCCGCCGAGGGTCGCCACGACCTTGCGCGCGGCCCAGGTCTTGGTGTCGATCCAGTGGGGGTTGCGGCGTGCGGCCCGGCGCGCTTCGCGCGGGTTCAGGCCGACCGCGGCGTAGACCTTCGGGTTGATCAGGCGGGTGGTGGAGAAGTAGATGACCAGCCCGAGCACGAGCCTGCTGTAGGCCTTGGACAGCGGGTTGCGCCCCTCCCATGTGCGGGCGAACTCCTCGCGGGCGTAGCGCATGTGCCGGGCCTCCTCCACGACGTGGATGCGGGAGACGGCGCGGACGAGCGGCTCCAGGCTTTCGTCGACCATGGACTCACGCTGCAGCTGGTCCAGGATCTCCTCGACGAACAGCGCCCCGCCGAAGGTCAGCGGCCCGTTGGAGATCGTCTTGAAGACCCGGCCGAGGAACTGCGTCACGGGGTCGAGCCGGTAGTACGGCGCGCCGAGCCGGCCCACCATCTTGGCGAACATGACCGAGTGGCGGCACTCGTCGGCGATCTCGGTGTAGGCGTACTGCACGTGGTTGGAGGTGGGGTCGCGGTCGTAGGCGTGCCGGACCAGCATCTGCATGAGGATGGTCTCGAACCAGATGCCGATGCTGGCGATGCTGGCGACCTCGTGGCGGCTGAGCTCCTTGCGCTGCTCTTCGGTGAGCCGCTCCCACAGCTCGGTGCCGTAGAGGGACAGCCGCTCGGGGCGGATCGCGTAGACATCCTCGTTGATGGGGGCCTCCCAGTCGATCTCCACCAGCGGGTCGAAGGAGGCTTTCGCCGAGGAGCGCAGCAGGCGCTTGGCGATGTCTTCTCGGTCGGTGATACGGGTCTCGTCCTGAACGGTCATGGCGGTACTCCTGTGGGGCGTCGAGTGATCACGTGGTCGCGGGGGAGGCCGCGACGGTGACGCCGTGGCGTTCGTGTAGGCCACGGGCGATCTCCGCGTCGCCGAAGTGGCCGGAGCGCGCGAGGTCGGCGATTTGGACTGCGGCGAGCCGGTCGGTGGCGCCCGGCCAGCTCCGGGTGAAGCGAAGGACGGCGGTGCCGAAGTCGGTGGAGGCGAGGTCGCGGCGGGGGCGGGCGACGGCGGCGGCGCGAACGGCGGTCATGACGGTGTCGCGCACGCGTTCGGCGGGGACAAGGCCGTCCAGGCAGACGCCCGCGGCCCGCGAGCTGTCGTGGATGGGGGTGTCGACGTAGCCGGGGTAGACGGTGGTGACGCCGATGTGCGTGCCGTACTCGGCGCGCAGGGTGTCGGCGTAGGCGGTCAGGGCCCGCTTGGAGACGGTGTAGGCCCCGGCGAACGGAAGGGGGAGTCCGGCGAGGAGGGACGCGGTGATAATGACCCGGCCGCGCTGGCGCAGCAGCGCGGGCATCGCGGCGGCGGTGACCCGCCAGGCGCCGAGCAGGTTGACCTCCAGGACCTCGTGTACGTGGCTGTCGGGGGCGGCGCCGACGTCCACGGCGGGGCCGATGCCCGCGTAGTGGATGAGCCGGTCGAGGCGGCCGCCGAGCCGCTCGATCGCCTCGGGGACGACCGCGCGCACCTGCTCGTCGTCGGTGATGTCGCAGGCGAGGACGGAGTCACCGGCGGTGTCGGGTTTGCGGTCGATGCCGACAACACGGACACCGAGGTGCCGCAGTACCTGGACGGTCGCGCTGCCGAAGGCGCCGGCCGCACCGGTGACGATCGCTGTGCGTCCGTCGAGGGTGCGCAGCGTCCTCAGGCTCCGCGGTGTCGCGTCGGGCATATGTGACCTCCTCCACGGTATGTATGTGGCTGAACGTTACAATGACCATTGTCACGATGCAATAGGTCAAGTTCTCCAAGATGCGGCAAGGTTTCGGTCACGTGGCGGTTCAGACCGCTCCGCTTGCGGGGCGAGCGCTCGCTGCCGGCGGTCCATAGGGTGGACCCATGGCCGACTACCGCATCGATGAGCTTGCCCGGCTCGCCGAGACCACCGTGCGCAACGTCCGCGTTTACCAGGACCGCGGGTTGCTCCCGCCACCGCGCAAGGAGGGGCGCGTGGGCATCTACACCGAGGCGCACCTGGCCCGACTGCGGCTGATCGGCCAGCTCCTGAAACGCGGCTACACCTTTGCCAACATCAGCGAGCTCGTCTCGGTGTGGGAGCGGGGCGGCGACCTCAACGACATCCTCGGCTTCGAGTCGGCCGTCGGCGACCCGTGGTCGGACGAGATCCCCACCTACATCACCGTCGCCGAGCTCAGCGAGCTGTTCAACGGCGAGATCACCCCGCCCAACATCGCCCGCGCCCTCCGCCTCGGCCTGCTGGAGCGCGAGGGCATCCGGTTCCGCGTGCCCAGCCCCCGCCTGCTCAACGCGGGCGCCGAACTCGTCGCGGCGGGCATGCACGTGTCCACAGTGCTCGATATCGCCGAACGTCTGTGGGGGCGCGTCGATGTGGCGGCGAGCGAGTTGGTCCACACCGTGGCCGAACACATCCTCGCCCAGCACGCACCCGAGGGAATCCTCGCCGGAAGCGACGTAGCCGAGGCCGCCGATCTGGTCCGCCGCCTGCGCCCGCTCGCGCAGAGCGCCGTGGACGCGATGCTCGCCAAGTCCATGGCCCGGCACCTCAGCGACGCGATGGGGGAGCACTTCGCCGACGTCCTGGAGCACCTGGGCGCCGAAAAGCTGGGCGAGCACGCGGAGGAGGCGGAGGAGGCGGAGCAGCGTCCGGCCTCCTAGGGCGGCCGTCCGCTGCTCCGTCGGGCTTTCTAGTCGGCGCCCGTGGTGGCCGAGTCCACAACCTCCAGCGGCAGACTGCGGCCGAAGCGCAGCTCAGCGAAGGCGCCCGCCGGGACGGCCGGGGAGGCGGGGTAGACGGGCTCCACGCGGCGGTACGGAGCGCCCGGAGCCGGCCGGGGGTCGGTCTCGCCCTTGTTCGGCCAGAACGACATCGCCCGCTCGGCCTGCGCGGTGATGGTCAGGGAGGGGTTGACCCCGAGGTTGGCGGTGACCGCCGACCCGTCGACCACGTGCACACCGGGGTGGCCGAACAGCCGGTGGTAGGGGTCCACCACGCCCTCGTCGGCGGTGCTGCCGATCGGGCAGCCGCCCAGGAAGTGCGCCGTCAACGGGATGTTGAACACCTCGCCCACCGAGCTTCCGGCGAATCCGTCGATGCGTTCGGCCAGCCGGTTCATCACGTCCTGGCCCTCCGGGATCCAGCTCGGGTTCGGCTCGCCGTGGCCCTGCCGCGAGGTCAGCACGCGGCGGCCGAGCAGCCCGCGCTTGGTGTAGGTGGTCAGCGAGTTGTCCAGGGACTGCATGATCAACCCGATGATGGCGCGCTCGGAGAACCGCCGCACTGACAGGCTGCGGGCGAAGACGTAGGGGTGCCGCGCCGCCTGGGCCAGGAACTTCATCCAGCGCGTGGCGCGCCCGCCGCCGGGGACCTGGATGGTGGCGAGCATCCCCATGGCGTTGGAGCCCTTGCCGTAGCGCACCGGCTCCACGTGGGTGCGCTCGTCGGGGTGGATGGAGGACGTGATGGCCACGCCGCGGCTGAAGTCCTCGGGAGGGTCGATGCTGCGGGTCATCGCCCCGTTGATGGCTTCGGAGTTGGTGCGGGTCAGCGATCCGAGCCGGTCGGAGATGCGGGGGAGCAGCCCCTGGTCGCGCATGGCGTGCAGGAGGCGCTGCGTGCCATAGGTTCCGGCGGCGACCACGACCTGGCGGGCGGTGAACGTGCGCGCGTTCCGCCGCCTGCGCGGTGCCCCCGTCACCAGGGTGTCGACCGCGTAGCCCCCGCCGCGTTCGGACGGGCGCTCGCGGAGCCGCGCGACCGTGGTCATCGCGTGGATGACGGCGCCCTTGCGTTCGGCGAAGTACAGGTAGTTCTCGGTGAGCATGTTCTTGGCGCCGTGGCGGCAGCCGGTCATGCACTCGCCGCATTCGATGCACGCCCGCCGCTCGGGCCCGGCCCCGCCGAAGTAGGGGTCGGCGACGACGCTGCCCGGTTCGACCGCCGCCTTCGCGGATCCGTCGTGCCCGTCGCCGAAGTGCACACCCACGGGCGCGAGGTGGAAGGTGTGCCCCACGCCCATGTCCTCGGCGACCTGCTTCAGGTGGGTGTCGTGCGGGGTCATGGTCGGGTTGGTGCGCACGCCCAGCATCCGTTTGGCCTGGTCGTAGTAGGGGGCGAGCTCGGAGCGCCAGTCGGTGATGTCCCGCCACTGCGGGTCGGCGAAGAAGTCGTCCAGCGGCTCGTAGAGCGTGTTGGCGTAGTTGAGGGAGCCGCCGCCCACCCCGGCGCCGGCCAGGATCATGACATCGCGCAGCAGGTGGATGCGCTGGATGCCGAACATGCCCATCGCGGGCGCCCAGAGGAAGTTCTTCAGGTCCCAGGAGTTTTTCGGCAGCGTCTCGGGGGTGTAGCGCCGTCCGGCTTCCAGGACCGCGACGCGGTAGCCCTTCTCGCTGAGGCGTAGCGCGCTGACCGATCCGCCGAAGCCGGACCCGATGACGATGACGTCGAAGTCGAACCCGGCCTCGGTGTCGGACGTATGGCTCTGTGATCGGTTCCTCGCGGTGGGCACGTGCGGACACCTCTCAGCGGGTCGGATGGCGGGCGGGACACGGGGGGTTAATCGCAGGATGCGACGAAACTGTTACAGACGGATAGAAATTCGCACTTGGAAGTGTGACATTCGCTATTGTAATGTTCGTCACCTACTTGTGAGTAGGTGTGACCCATAAAACCCCCGGGGCATCACGCGGCGCAACACCCCCATTCCCCCGACACCGCCGACCACCTGCGGTGCGGGACCAAGGAGGAAAAGCCTCATGTCCGACGACTCCGTCCCCCAAGCGACCGAAGGCGGCACCCGCTGGCGCAAGTTCGGACTTGCGCTCATCCCCGGCCTGGCGGCGGCCGGAATCCTCGGCGGGATGACGACGCAGGGAATGCTCGCCGCCTCCTTCGCCGTCTCCGGCGACAGCTTCAAACTCTCCGCGGACTCCCTGAGGGGCCAGGGCTTCGCCCAGTACGGCGACGTCGCCACCTCGGTGGACGACACCTCGCGGCCGGTTGGCCTGTCCGTGATCAACACCGCCGAACTGGACAACCTGTGCATGTCCTCACTGGTCGACCTGCCCATCGGGGAGGCGACCCTGCTCATCAAGGCCGGTGAGAGCAGGCCCGTCGAAGCCTCCTCGATGGTCGTCGACGTCGAACAGCTCGACGGCAACGCGTCCTTCGACACCATCGAGATCGGGCGCGACGCCAGCACACTCGACAAGATCTCCGGTCCCAAGGGGCCGGCCGGGGCCTTCGGGCTGCAGTCCGACAGCGCCGTGATCGACGACCTCCAGCTCACCGCTTGGTCGGTCAACTCCGGAACGCTGAAGCTCGCCGGGCTCAAGCTCGGCGTGCAGCCCGGCAAGCACGAGTGCTTCTAGTCCCATGACCGACACCGAGCGCGGGCCGGGAACGTGGGCGCGGGTGCGAGCACTGACCCGCCCCCGCCCGCCGGCCCGCAGAGGCATACCACCGCGGGTGAGCTGGAGCGGGTTTCGCGCCTGGCGGCGCTCCCGCCCGTTCTGGGGCGGACTTCTCGTGCTCGCCGCGGGCGTGGAAATCCTCGTGGCCCCCGCCGCGCAATCCCTGATCCTCCCGATCAACCTCGTCATCTACGCCGGAATCGCGGGTATCGCCGGGTACCTGGTCGGACTGCTGCTCATCGCTCTCGGCCTGCTCTCCTGGGTCCAACCCCAGCAGCGCGTCTTCTTCGGCGTCACCGCGACCCTGCTCGCTCTGGCCTCCTTCCTGGCGTCCAACTTCGGCGGCTTCGTCATCGGCATGCTGCTCGGTATCGTCGGCGGCGCACTGCTGATCGCCTGGACGCCCACCCGCGAACGCCGCGCCCGGCACGCGGCACCGGACGACGACCGGAGCGGCGGGGAGGACGGGGACGATGCTGCCCCGGCAGGCCACGGCGAAGGGGAGCGCGGCGCGGATCTGCGGGCCATGGCGGCCCTGCCCATCGCCCTGGTGCTGGCCCTGCCCGGAGCGGCGCCCGCGCCGATGTCCTGGCCCTGGGACTGGCTCTTGCCCGGCGGTGGCCAGGAGGAGACACCGCCGCCGTCCCCGCGCCCCACCCCCGTGCCGTCCTCGCCGTCCCCCTCCCCCGCACCTTCCCCGGGGGAGGGGGACTCCCCGGCGGAGGGTGAGGGTGACCCGGGCGAGCAGGGGCCGGCCGCGGACGACGGTGACGACGGCACCGCCGAGGACACCGCCCCGGACGAGGACGGCGGCGACGGGCGCACCCCGGATACCGAATGCCGGATCGAGCAGGGCGACGCGTCGGTCGCCCAGAGCGAGGAGGAGTTTCTGGAGGCCGTGGGCGCCTGCGAGGCCGCCCGCGAGCGCGGACAGTCCCCGCAGGTCCAGGTCCAGCAGGAGGACGACCGCTTCACCGCCGCCGTCGCCGCGTCGGGGCTCTCCGCCGAGCGATTCACCATGAGCGGGGCACGGTTCGGCGGCGTCGTCGAGTACCCCACCACCAACGGCCCCGAGCGCTACCTGAAGATCTCCATGAGGCGGGGCCAGCTGCGCGACGGCGAGCTCTGGGCACTCTTCGGCGACGACGCCCGCAAGACACTCACGCTGCCCTCCATGGAGCTGACCGGCGACGTCGTGCTGCACGTGACCCGGCTGGAGGCGCGCATCCTCGGCATCAAGGTCGTCTTCACCCCCGACTTCCCGCCCCCGCTCCTGCTGCCCTACATGGTCGTCACCGACCTCAAGGTCGACCGCCCGCTGGCCCAGGCCGGGACCATCACCATCGACGGGCTCCGCAACCACTTCGGCCCGAACACGGGCTGAGCGCCCGGGGACCGGGCGCTCAGCCCCACAATGCTGTTTGGGTCAAGCGGGCTGGGCCTGCGCCTCGACGCTGGGCAGCAGTCGGCTGGGCGCGCCCACGTAGGAGACGTACAACGCGTCGCGGGCCCGCGTGCACGCGACGAAGAGGAGGTTGCGCTCCTGCTGGTGGATCTGCTCCAGGGCGACCGGGTCACCTTCGGCGGAGTCGAGCGCGGCCTTCGGCGGCAGCAGCGGTTCACTCATGCCGATCACCGCCACGCACCGGAACTCCTGCCCCTTCAGCGCGTGCAGGGTGCCCACACGGACGGCCCGGATGCCTTCCGCCGAGTCCAGTGGGGCGGTCGGAATCCCCCGGGCCTGGAGCTCCTTGCCGATGCTGCGGACGATCCAGTGGTTGCGCCCGGCCACCGCGATCGACGACGGGTGGACACCCGCCTCCAGCCAGACGCGCACCCACTCGCCCAGCGCAGCCCGCTCCTCGCCGCGGTCGGCGCACCCGCGCAGCACCGGGTCGGTGCCGTGCAGCAGCGAGCGGTAGCCGACCAGCGTGTCGGCGTTGTCGTCCATGCCGATGGCGGTCGGCCGGCCCAGCATCGGCATGGCCCAGTCCAGGATCTCCTGGGTGACCCGGTAGCTGACGCGCAGCCGGTGGCTGCGTCCGCGCACGTTGATGCCGAGCGAGGCGAGCGAGACGCGGTTGTCGTAGATGCGCTGGTGCGGGTCGCCCACGATGAACAGGTCGTCGGGGCCGTCGGGAACGGCGGCGCGCAGCATCCGCCACTGCGCCGGGTGCAGGTCCTGGGACTCGTCGACGATCACGTGCCGGTAGCGCGGTCCCGATCGCCGCAGCAGGCGGGCCGCCTCCAGGGCGATCTGGGGATAGGACCACTCGCCGCTGACGCGCATGGCCGCCGTGTAGCGCTGGATCGTGTCCCACACGTGGCCGCGGTGTTCGGGCGCCAGGTGCAGGACCCGGCCGCTGCGCTCGCAGCGGATGTAGGCGGGGCGCGTGGTGATGTTCTGGGCGAGGATCACCTGCTCCCACTCGTCGGCGAGGAACCGTCCGGAGAAGGGGATGCCGTCGGCCCAGGCCGACTCGCGCCAGCGCTCGCTCAGCGTCTCTTTGCTGACCGCCTCGGGGATGCGGCCCGTGCGCTCGTAGAGGACACCGCGGGCCAGGCTGTCCACGGTGGCGACCTCGACGCGGCCGCGTACCTCGGGGTCGGGGAGGAGCCGGTCGAGGTGGTTGGAGAGCCGTTGGGCGAGCAGCCGGTTGAAGGTGGTGAGCAGGATGGTGTGCCGATCCTCGCCGGGGAAGCGGGCGGCGTCGCGCGTGGCCAGGTGGGCGGCGCGGTGCAGGGCGAGCACGGTCTTTCCGGTGCCGGGCCCGCCGGTGATCTGTGCGGATCCGGCGAAGTGCGCGTCGACGACGCGGTGCTGGTTGGGGTGCAGGGTGATCTGCCAGTCGTCGAACGACCGGCCGAGGTCGGGCGCGAGCTCGTCGGGTCCGGTCACCTCCGGCAGCCCGGGGTGCGTGGGGACGGGGGAGCGGTGCGGCTCGGCGATCGCCAGTTCGGGGACGTCGGTGGGCGTGAACTCGCGGGCGTAGCCGATGGCCTCGTCGCGCGGCCGGATCGCGACGAGGCAGCCGCCGCCGTCGGCGGCGGGGGTGACGACACCGGACCAGCCGGCGCCGATGCGCAGCAGCCGGACACGGGGGTCGATGGCCTCGGTGAGGGGTTCCAGCGGCTCGCCATCGCCGTTGAGGTAGGCCTGAACCGCCGTCAGCGCCGCTGTCTGGATTCCGGTGTCGAGCCGGGAGAATTCGGTGAGGAGGTTCGGGGAAATCGCGAGCTTGGGCACGTCCTGTGTTCCTCCGGTTGCTGTCGTGACGTGGGAAGTCGCGTGGGGAAGAGGTGGGGAAGCCACCCAGCGCGTCTCATGTCGGGCATGCTCGTGGCCGAATTCCGGCAAACGCGGCGCGATGGTTGATTCCGCCCCTGGTCGGTGAAGCTGGAACGGCCGATATCTCAGCAGGTCAGAGCGGTTTTCCGCGGGTGTTTTCGAAGATTTTTTCGAGTGGTTTCGGTGGGCGCTGCTGACCTGCGGGTCTCCGCGAGGGGCCGGTGTCCGAAAGCTCGTATAGGCACGGTCCGAAACTCGCTCTAACGCGCGTGTCGGGTGCTTCGCCGGTCGGCTGGCCGCCGCGGACCGGTGCGGAGGACTGTGCCGTAAACCGCGCTCGGCGGGTGTGCGCGCGCCCTCGCACGGTCAAACCCGGCGTTCGGTGGCAAGCGATTCGCAAGGGTTGTTTTCGGATAGTCTCCCTGGGGAGCCAGCCGGGCACCTCCCGCGGTCGCCCCTGGGCCCCGCCCCCAGTGACCGGGGTGCCGGGATCCGCCCCACACTGGTACGGGCGCCTCGCGACACCGAGCACCCCGTCCACGACGTCCTCACCGAACAGGAGCCCCTGTGTCCCTCGCGTCCGCCGTGCCCACCCGCAAGGTCCTGGCCGCGTTCCGCGCCGTAGCCGCCGCCGAGGCCGTCACCTGGGCCGGGCTGCTGATCGGGATGTTCTTCAAGTACGTGGTCGTGCGCGACGAGATCGGCGTGCAGATCTTCGGCCCGGTGCACGGGGTCGCGTTCATCGTCTACGTCGCCGTCACGCTGCTGGCATGGCACCGCCTGGGCTGGAACCTGCTGACGGGCGGGCTCGCGCTGGTGGCGAGCGTGCCGCCGTTCGGCACCGTCGTATTCGAGCGCTGGGCCTCGCACACCGGGCGCATTCACCCCGCGGCGCCCGGCGGGACGTCCGCGAACGTTCCCGAGGACTCGGTGCGAGGCTGAGGTACGACGGCAGCGACTCAGGACCCTGCCGGGGCCCGTCCTACCCCGGCAGAGGCCTCAACCGCCCGCTGCACCCCCTCGGGACCTGTGATCCGGGGACAAGCCCCAGGGATGCATTACCCAGATGGGGGCGCGGCCAATTGACCTTATGTCCGGCGGACGACATTTCTTCAGCGACAGTGCACGGCCCGTGAGCTGACAATCATCGCATGAGAAGTGCCGGAGGGTGGGGTTTCGGTTAACTGCTGGGGCATATGAGCGCCCGCGCCACCCTGGACGTGGCGGTGCGGCGGAACAGAGGTGGTAGAAATCGCCTCCCCACGAACGTCTCCTCGGCGGATCCGGCTCCGAAGTAGCAGAGCCGGGCCGCCACCAGTGTCCGGACATGGTCCCGGAACTGACAGGAGACGCGTCATGACCTCGACATCCTCGAATCGGCGCCGACAGCTGCTCTGGATCGCCGCCGCCGTCCTGGCGGTCGTCATCGGCGGGGGACTGTGGGCCTTTCAGCCCTGGCGGCTCTTCACCAGTTCGACGGTGAACGAGGAGCTGCCCGCCGCCACCGCGCCCCCACCACCAGCCGACGGTGGTGCGGACCGGGCGGAGGGCGAGGACAGCCGCGCCGAGGACGCGGCCCCCGAGCCGCGTGTGCTCGCCGAAGGCGAGTTCGTCAGCCAGGAGCATGAGACCAGCGGAACAGCGAAGGTCGTGGAACTGGCCGACGGCCGCCGCGTCGTCCGCCTGGAGAACCTCGCCTCCAGTGACGGACCCGACCTCAAGGTCTGGCTGACCGACCAGGAGGCCGGCGGCGACTGGTACAAGTACGACGACGGCACGTACGTCGCCCTCGGCGCCCTGAAGGGCACGCACGGAAACGCCAACTACGAGATCCCCGCCGGCGCCGATATCGAGGACATGACCAGCGTGGTCATCTGGTGCGAGCGGTTCTCCGTGGCCTTCGGCTCGGCGCCCGTCGCGCTGTGAGCGTTCACGGCACCCTCAGGGCGTCGCGGTACCAGCCCTCGCGCGCGGCGAGCTCGGCGGGCGAGCCGTGCTGGAGAACCCGGCCCTCGGCGACGACGTAGATCTCGTCCACCCGCTCCAGCCCCGCCATGTCGTGCGTGATCAGCAGGGTCGAGTACCCCTCCGCCGCGTCGAGCAGGTCGGCGACGACCGCGTCGCGCGTGTCGGGGTCCAGGTGGGCGGTGGGCTCGTCAAGGACGAGCACGCGCGGCGCGGCCAGCAGCGCGCGGGCCAGGGCCAGGCGCTGCCGCATGCCGCCGCTGAGTCGCGTGCCGTGCGAGCCGACCTCGGTGTCCAGCCCGCGCGGCATGGCCTCGACCTCGTGGGCGAGCCGGGCGCGGCGCAGGGCCGCCCAGATCTCCTCGTCGGTGCACCCGGGCCGGGCCAGCCGCAGGTTCTCGCGCAGCGTGCTGGCGAAGATGTGCGGATCCTGGGGCACCCCGGTGATCACCCGGCGCACCTCGTCCACGGGGAAGCGCGTGATGTCGGCGCCGCCGAGCTCGACCGTCCCGGCATCGGGGTCGCGGAACCGCAGCAGCACTGCGGCCAGCGTGCTCTTCCCGGCCCCGCTCGGGCCGACCACCGCCACCGTCCGTCCGGGCGCGATGTCGATGTCCACACCGTCCAGCGCCCAGGGCTCATCCGGCCCGTAGCGCACCCGCAGCGAGCGGATGCGCAGATCGGTGTCTTCAGGGGCGCCCTCGGAAAGGGCCCCGTCCGCTGCGGCGTCCGGCTCCGGGGCGGTGACCGACGGCGGGGTGTCCAGCACGCCGAACAGCCGCTCCCCGCTGGCCCGAAGGGCGCCCAGGCGTGCGGCCACGGCGGGGAGCGGGGTCACGGTCTCAAAGGCGGCCAGCGTGGTCAGCACGAGGACGGCCAGGGAGACCGCGTCGAGCCTGCCGCCCTCGACGGCCGCCACCCCCAGCACCAGCGCGCCCCACACCGTCAGCCCGGTGATCAGCGCCATCGCCCCGGCGCCGAAGCCGAGCAGGGTGGAGTCGCGGCGCGCCACGCGGGTGAGTTCGGCGTCGGCATCCTCGACGCGCCGCACGGCCCGGTCCATGGCTCCGTAGGCGATGAGGTCCGGGGCGCCGTACAGCGTGTCGACCAGCGCCGCGGACATCTCACCGCGCGCCGCGGCCTGCCGGCGCCCGGGGCCACGGCCCAGTGCGGCGGCCATCAGAGGGACGGCCAGCCCGGCGAGCAGCAGCCCGGCGGCGAGCAGGAGGCCGCCCGGGACGAGCAGCGCGGTGCAGAACGCCACCACCGCGCCGCCGGTGAGGAAGGCGACCAGCGGCGGGGTCAGCCCTCGGAGCAGCAGGTCCTGGGTGGCGTCGGTGTCGCTGACCAGCCGTGAGACCAGGTCGCCGGAGCGGAAGCGGCGCACCGGCTCGGTGCGGGCGAGCCGCTCATAGACGCGCACCCGCACATCGGCCAGTGTGCGGAACGCGGCGTCGTGTGTGACCAGCCGCTCCAGGTAGCGGGCCACGCCGCGGGAGACGCCCAGCGCGCGCGTGGCCACTACCGCGACACTCAGTGCGGTGATGGGCGGATGCTCGGCGGCCGTGGCCAGCAGCCAGGCGGCCACGCTCAGCAGTGCCACCCCGGCCCCCGTCGCCACGGCGCCCAGCACCACCCCCAGCGCGAAGCGCCCCCCGCGCGGCCACGCCAGCGCGATCATCCGCCACAGCGGGTCGTGTCGGGAGCGGGCGGTCTCGGCGGTCATGACCGGGCCTCCAGTTCGCCGAGAACCCGGCCCTCCTCGACGCGGACCACCTCGTCCGCGAGGTCGGCCCAGCCGGTGTCGTGCGCGACGATGACGCCGGTGCGGCCCTCCAGCAGACGGGCCACGGCGGTGCGCACGGCAGCGGCGTTGTCCGGATCGAGGTGCGCGGTGGGCTCGTCGAGCAGCACGATGGGCGCGTCGCGCAGGAACGCGCGGGCCAGCGCGACGCGCTGGCGCTGCCCGGCCGAAAGCCGGGCGCCGCGTTCGCCCAGACGGGTGTCGTAGCCCTCGGGCAGCGCCGCGATGAACGCGTCGGCCTCGGCGAGACGGGCGGCGCGCCGCACCTCGTCGAGGCCGGCCTCGGGGCTACCGAGGGCGATGTTCTCGGCGACGGTGGCGTCGAAGAGGTACGGGTGCTGCGGCACCCAGGCGAGGCGTCGCCGCCACGCATCGGCGGGGATGCCGTCCAGCGGCGTCCATCCCGCGCGGTCGTCGTGCACCTGGATCATGCCGCTGGTGGGTTCGGTGAAGCGGAGCAGCAGCGCGAGCAGCGAACTCTTGCCCGAGCCGCTGGGGCCGGTGAGCAGCAGGCGGCGCCCCGGCTCGATGCGCAGGTCGACGTCGCGGAGCGCGGGCGCGTCCCGGTCGGGGTAGTGCAGGGTCACCCTCTCCAGGCGGATGCGCATGGGCCCCGGAGGGGGAATGACGGCGGCGCGGGGTGTCCCCGCCGGTCGCCCGCGGCCACCGCGGTCGAGTTCGGTGAACACCTGCTCCGCCGCGGCGACGCCCTCCATGCTGGCGTGGAAGCGCGCCCCCACCTCACGTAGCGGCAGGTAGGCCTCGGGCGCCAGGATCAGTACCATCAGGGCGGTCTGGTAATCGAGCATCCCGTACATCAGGCGGATGCCGATCTCCACCGCGACCAGCGCGACCGAGAGTGTGGCCAGCAGCTCCAGCACCAGCGCCGACAGGAACGCCACCCGCAGTGTGGACATGGTGGTGCGCCGGTGCTCGTCGGTGATACGCCGGATGATCTCCGCCTGGGCCTTGGCGCGCCGGAAGATCGCGAGGGTGGGCAGCCCCTCCACGACGTCGAGGAAGTGCCCGCCCAGCCGGTTGAGCAGCCTCCACTGCCGCTCGGTCCGCGCCTGGGTGTGCCAGCCGACCAGCGCCATGAAGATCGGGATGAGCGGGAGCGTCACCGCGATGATGACGCCCGAGAGCATGTCGGCGCCGAACACGACGACGAGGACGGCGAGGGGGACGAGCACCGCCAGCACCAGCTGCGGGAGATACCGGGCGAAGTAGTCATCCAGCGCGTCGAGGCCACGAGTGGCGAGTGTGACCAGTTCACCGGCGCGGGGAGTGCCCGCCCCCTGATCGGTTCCGGCCTGCCCTGACAACCAGACCGGTCCCGAGCCCTGCGCGCCGGCCGTGGCTGTGTCGGCGCGTGTGTCTGTACTTGTGTCTGTACCTGTACCGGTCCCCGTCACGTGGGCGACGAGGCGGCGGCGCAGCTGCGACTTGGCGCGCGCGGCCGAGCGGAGCGCGGCCGTCTCGGCGCCGTAGGACAGGGCCGCCCGGGCGACCGCGACCGCCGCGACGGCCGTGATCGCCCACGCCAGGTCCCGCGAGCCCGACCCCGCGGCCACTCCGGCGATGATGTGCGCGAGCAGCCACGCCTGGGCGAGGATCAGGGCGGTGATCGCCAGCCCGCTGACCACGGTGACGACCAGGTGCACCCGGACCGCCCGCGCGGTGCGCACGAGTCGGGGGTCAAGGGGTTTCATCGCGGGACGCGCGTCCTTTCCGTAGCTCCTCAGCTGCTCAGCCGGTGCCGGGCGACGGGGCGGAGCCGTCGGCGTCTCCGGTGTCACCGCCACCGTAAGCGGGAACCGGATCGACGTGCTGGCGGGTGACGCGCTTGCGGAACACCCAGTAGCTCCACGCCTGGTAGGCGAGCACGAGGGGAAGGAACACCACGGCCACCCACGTCATCACGGTGAGCGTGTAGGGCGCGGAGGACGCGTTGCCGATGGTGAGACTGTAAGCGGCGTCGGTGGTCGAGGGCAGCACGTTGGGGAACATGGCACCGAAGACGGCGACCGACAGGGCGGTGATCGTCACCGCCGTGGCGGTGAAGGACCAGCCCTCCCGCCCCCGGACGCCCAGGATCACCCCGATGACCAACGCGGCGCCCGCCAGCGCCACGACCGGGCCGGTCCAGGCCTTGCCGTAGGCGAGCTGCGTCCAGGCCAGGAACGCCAGGGTCACCGGGATCGCCACGTAGGCGACGCGGAGCAGCAGGGCGCGGGCGCGCGTGCGGACCTCGCCGTCGGTCTTCAGGGTCAGAAAGACCGCGCCGTGCAGGACGAACAACGACAGCGTCGTCACCGCGCCGAGCAGGGCGTAGGGGCTGAGCAGGTCGAGCAGGCCCGCGCGGACCACGTGGTCGGCGTCCATGGGCAGGCCGCGCACGAGGTTGGCGAAGATGAGGCCCCACAGCACGGCGGGCGCGGTGCTGCCGAAGATGATCGCCGCGTCCCATCGTGCCCGCCACTGGTCAGTGTCGCGCTTGCCCCGGTATTCGAAGGCGACGCCGCGCACGATCAGCGCGAGGAGGATGATGAGCACCGGCAGGTAGAAGCCGCTGAACATGGACGCGTACCAGGCCGGGAAGGCGGCCAGGGTCGCGCCGACGGCGGTGATCAGCCACACCTCGTTGCCGTCCCAGATCGGCCCGATGGAGTTGATCATGACCCGGCGGTCGGTGTTGTCCTTGCCGAGCACGGGCAGCAGCATGCCCACGCCGAAGTCGAAGCCCTCCAGGACGAAGTAGCCGGTCCACAGGATGGCGATGGCGAGGAACCAGATCAGTGGAAGGTCCATGGTGGCGGCTCCTAGTAGACGAAGGCGGGGACGCTGGCGTCGGAGGTCGTGCCGTCCTCGCTGTCGTCGTCGAGTTCGGGGACGACGTGGGAGGGCCCGGCCTTGATGTAGCGCCACAGCAGCCCGGCCTCGACCACCGCGAGGATCCCGTAGGTGAGCGTGAAGAGCACGAGGCTGGTGGCCACCTGGGCGAGGCTTACGCCCGGGGAGACGCTGTTGGCGGTGAGCAGCTGGCCGTTCACGGTCCAGGGCTGGCGGCCCATCTCGGTGAGCACCCAGCCGAGGATGTTGGCGGCCAGGGCGGCGGGCAGCGCGAGTATGGCGGCGAAGTAGAAGCTGTTCTTCGCCCAGCCCGGCAGCCAGGCGGGGGCGGTGCGCAGCTCGGGGAGCCGCCGCTTGCGGGTCAGCAGCAGGCCGAGTGCCGACAGCGCCACACCAGCCATGCCGAGCCCCATCATCAGCCGGAACGACCAGTAGGTGACGAAGACGTTCGGGATGTAGTTGCCGGGGCCGTAGTGGTCCTCGTAGGCCTTCTGGAGGTTGTTCATACCGTGCACCTGGCCGTCGAACTCGCCGGTGGCCAGGAAGCTCAGCACGTTGGGGATGGTGATGTCGATGGTGTTGAGGCCCACGGTGGTGTCGCCGACCGCGAAGGCGGAGAAACCGGCGCCTTCTTCGGTGTTCCACAGGGCCTCGGCGGCGGCGAGCTTCATCGGCTCGTACTCGGCGGCGAGCTTGGCCTGGTGGTCGCCTGAGTAGACGACCAGGATCCCGGCGAGGAGGGTGACGACCATGCCGGCCCGCAGCGTCTTGCGGAACAGCTCGTGGTCGCCCTTGGGCGGGACGACGCCCGCGTCGCCGGTGTCGTTCTTGGCCCGGTTGCGCCAGAGCTTGAACGCGCTGACGGCGACCACGAACAGCCCCGCGGTGATGAACGCGGCCGAAACGACGTGCAGGTAAGTGGACCACGCCTGGGTGTTGGTGAGGACCGCCCAGATGTCGGTGAGCTGGGCACGTCCGGTGGCGGGATTGACCCGGAACCCGACGGGGTGCCGCATCCAGGCGTTGGCGGCCAGGATGAAGTAGGCGGACAGGTTGGTGCCGACGGCCACCACCCAGATGCAGGCCAGGTGCACCCGGCGCGGCAGCTTGTCCCAGCCGAAGATCCACAGCCCGATGAACGTGGACTCCAGGAAGAACGCGAGCAGCGCCTCCATGGCGAGCGGGGCGCCGAAGACGTCGCCCACGAAAGTCGAGTAGTCGCTCCAGTTCATCCCGAACTGGAACTCCTGCACGATGCCGGTGACGACCCCCATCGCGAAGTTGATCAGGAAGAGCTTCCCGAAGAACTTGGTGGCCTGCAGGTACTCGTGCTTGCCGGTCCTGTGCCAGGCGGTCTGCAGGGCGGCGACGATGACGGACAGCCCGATCGTCAGCGGCACGAACAGAAAGTGGTACACGGTGGTCAATCCGAACTGCCACCGCGCGAGATCCAACGCGTCCATCTGAGCGCCTCTCCAAGGACCAACGGGTCGACGGGCTGTAGTACTACGAAGTGTAGTACTTCCGCTTGTAGTTGACCTATTGGGGTCAACGAGGCATGGATCACGCGGTCATTGCCACGCTTCGCGTGCGGTTCTCCCTCTTGCGCTGCCACCTGGCGATGGGAATTCGCGTCCCCGACGCACCTGGTCGCGCTTCGCGCGCGGTTCGTTCTGGGCTGCCACCCTGTGGTTGGGGTCGCCGGCCCCACCGCCCGTCGCCGCGGTGCACATGTGCGTGCGGACCCGCCCAACCCCGCCGGGCCGCTTACTCAGCGTTTCAGAACGAATTGTCACGGCCGAGACGGCAGTGATCGCGCGATGCGGAACCCCACGTCGTCAATTCGTAGGGTCGGATGGCTGCGCCGCCGCACCGAGGCCCGGCAGCTCCAATGCTCGTCGAACCATCCACCGCCGCGAAGCAGCCGGTAGGTGCCATACATCTCGGCATCGTAGATGTCCCAGCACCAGTTCCACACATTGCCCAGCACGTCGTACAGGCCCCACGCGTTAGGCTGCTTGCCGCCAACAGGATGGATCTGCCCATGTGAGTTGCCCCGGTACCAGGCGACCTCGTCAAGCTGGCCGTACCGAGGACCGGTGGTACCCGCGCGGCAGGCGTGCTCCCACTCGGCTTCGGTCGGTAGCCGGTACCCGTCGGCAGAGACGTCCCATTCGGCCGTGTCGTCGGCGTGGAAGCGATACGCGGGCATCAGCCCCTCGCGCTGGGACAGCGCATTGCAGAACTGGACCGCGTCCTCCCACGAAACACTCTCAACAGGCAACTGGTCGCCACGGGCGGTGCTCGGCCGCTGACCGATGACCTGCGCGTACAACGACTGCGTGACCGGGAACGCCGCCATCTGGAACGCTGCGACGTCGACCGGCCAACTCCGCTGCGTCCGCCGGTCCGACAGCGTTACCCGTCCCGGCGGGACCGCGACCATCTCGTTTCCTAGGCCAGCGTCCATAACGGGTCACCCTACCGGCGTCTTCTCCCCGGGCGATGGTCGAGGTCGGCGGCCGATTCCGAGACGGTCTTTCCCCCGCGGGCTCAGGCGCCGCGGTCGGCGAGCATGTCCTCCATCAGTTCGATCTCGCTCTGCTGGGCCTTGGCCATGCCCGCGGCGAAGTCGGTGACGATCTTCTGGTCGGCCGCCGCGACCGCCGTCTTGGCCATGTCGATGCCGCCCTTGTGGTGGTCGATCATCAGCCGAAGGAACAGGATCTCGGCCTCGGTTCCCTCGGCCTCCTCCAGTTTCTCCATCTGCTCGTCGGGGACCCAGCCCGGCATCGTGTCCGGGGCCTCGTCGGCTCCGTGGGAGCCGTGCCCGGCCATCCACGCCATCGGGGGCTGTACGCCGCGGATGTTCAGTCCCCACTGCACCAGCCATCCCCGCATCCGGCCGATCTGCGCCTGCTGCGTGCGCGCGATGTCCTGGGCGAGGATCGACAGCTGCGGGTCGTCGCTCTTCTCCAGGATCAGCAGAGACATGTCGACGGCCTGGGAGTGGTGCACGCTCATATCGCGGAGGAACCCGGCGTCGGCGCTGTTGTCCAGCGGAACCGCGGGCCGTCCGAGGAGGAAGCCGCCAAGCAGTGCGACGACGGCGATGGCCGCGGTGAGCCACAGCGGCACCGGGCGTCCCACCCCCCACTTTTTGGGGCGGTCAGAAACAGCCTCGGTCTCGGTTTCATCTCCCACGGAACCATCCCGCCTTAGCCGACGTTCTTGAGCATGTTAGGCAAAGGATAGGGAAAAACCACAAGTCACCGCCCCAGGGAGCCGCCGTGAGTAAAAAGTCCGCCGCGGAACGTCGGCGCCGCGCCGCCGAAATGCGCGCCCAGCGGCAGCGCCAGGAGCGGCGCCGCACCATCGCGATCGGCACCGGCGTGGCCCTGACCGGCGTCCTGGTGCTCGGTGCGATCGGCTTCGGCGCCTACAACGCGTGGAACCGCCGCAACATCGAGGGTCTGGAGTCGTTCGACGTGGGGCGGGGGCACGTGGCCGCGTCGGTCGACTACGAGCAGAACCCTCCCGCCGGTGGCGAGCACAACCCCGCCTGGCAGGACTGCGCGGTCTACACCGAGCCGATCGTCAACGAGTTCGGCGTGCACTCCCTGGAGCACGGCGCCGTATGGATCACCTATCAGCCGGACCTGGACCCCGAGCAGGTGGAGAAGCTCGAAGCGCGCCACACCCCCGGCAGCTACGTGCTGGTCAGCCCCTACCAGGACGACCTGCCCGCGCCCGTCGTGGCCTCCGCATGGGGCAAGCAGATCCAGCTCGACAACGCCGACGACGACCGGCTGGACAAGTTCCTGCGCACCTACGAGCAGCACCCGGGCGTGCCCGAACCGGGGGCCGCCTGCTCCGGCGCTGTCAGCTTCACCGCCAAGCAGTTCGAAGAGCAGGGCGGGTTCGAGAAGCTCGACGTGGGCGGCATGGACGACCCCACGGGCTGAACGCCGCCGGGCGCGGTGGCCGCGTGGCGGTCGGCGGCTAGAGCTCCCCGTCGGGTAGAGCGGGGACCTCGTCGGCGATCAGGTCGCTGATGGCCACCAACCCCTCGGCCGGAGCACCGTAGGAGGGCGGGAGCGACAACTCGACGTAGGCCTCGCGCCCGACGGCGGTGAACAGGTTGGGCTGGTCCTCCGGCTCCGGAAGCCACGCGATGTCGTTGACGACCATCAGCTCGGAATCGGGCCGCAGCCCGGAGGGGCGTTCAACACCGCAGCGCAGGGCGATCGGCGGGTCCCCCCACGCGGCCACGAGATCGGAGCTGGGTGTCACGTCGACCCTGCTCTGGTCGAACAGGGTCTCGGGGGCCCGCTCCACCAGCGCGCGGCACAGCTCCGCCGCCTTCTTCCCGGGCGCGGGCGCGGGCACTTCGACAGCGCCGCCGGTACAGCCCGCCAGCAGCGCCAGTGTCGGCGCGACCACCGCCACCGCTCGGCCCACCGTTGCCGCGCGTCGCATCACGTCGCCTTCGCTCCTGTTGTTCCTGGACCTCAGATTTTGACGATCGGACAGGTCAGTGTGCGGGCGATGCCCTCCAGCCGCTGGATCCGGGCCACGACCATCCGACCCAGCGCGTCGATATCGTCGGCGTTCGCGCGCACGATGACATCGTAGGGCCCGGTGACGTCCTCAGCCTGGGTCACGCCGTCGATCCCGGCGATCTCACGGGCGACATCGGCGGCCCGCCCCACTTCGGTCTGCACCAGGATGTATGCCTCCACCATGAAACCCCTCCAGGAAAAATAAGAGCGTGACCGCGCGCCGGGCCACCCGGATCGCCGCGGGGTCTAGACCATCCCGACGCGAGCGTCACCGTACCCTGTGGTCTGTGTTGAGCACCATTGGGGACCTGGGTGAGTTCGGCCTGATCGAGCGCGTGACGGCCAGATTCCCCGGAACCGACGACGTAATCCTGGGCCCGGGCGACGACGCCGCCGTGATCAAAGCGCCAGATCAGCGTGTCGTGGCGACGACCGACATGCTCATCGAGGGACGGCACTTCCGCCGCGATTGGTCGTCGCCGCGGGACATCGGGCACAAGGCCGTCGCTCAGAACATCGCCGACGTCGAGGCCATGGGCGCGCGGCCGACCGCGCTGCTGATCGCCTTGGGGGTCCCCACCGACCTGCCCGTCGAGTGGGCGGACGAGTTCGCGGCGGGGGTCGCGGACGAGTGCGCGACCGCGGGCGGCGCCGTGGCCGGCGGGGACACCGTCCGGTCGGAGGTCCTGACGGTCTCCGTCACCGCGCTGGGCGACCTGGGTGGCCGGGTCGCGGTGCGCAGGGACGGGGCGCGCCCCGGTGACGTGGTCGCGGTGGCCGGGCGCCTCGGGCTGTCGGCCGCCGGACTCGCGCTTCTGCAGCGGGGCCTGGAGGGCCCCGCGGCCTGCGTCAGCGAGCACCGCCGCCCCCGCCCGCCCTACGCGGAGGGAGCGCGGGCGGCACGGCTGGGGGCCACCGCCATGCTCGACATCAGTGACGGTCTCGTGCAGGACCTGGGCCACATCTGCGCGGCCTCCGGCGTCGCCGTCGACCTCGACAGCGCCGCGCTGGTGCCGCTCCCCGAGCTGCGCGCGGCGGCCCAGGTACTCGCCGCGGACCCGGTCGAACTCATGCTGGCCGGGGGAGAGGACCACGCCCTGGCGGCCACCTTCCCGGCCGATACCGAGCTTCCTGAGGCGTGGATCCGGATCGGTACGGTGACACTGGAGCGAACCGTGGCGGCGGGCGCGGCTGTCACCGTGGACGGGCGGCCGAGCGAAGCGGCCGGGTGGCGACACTTCGGCTGATATCCCCCGGCGGGCGTGATGGTTGATCCGCCCCCGGTGGAAAACTTCCGTCACTGTGGGTCAGTATTAGGTAACGGCCTGAGGGGTGTCGGTTTTAGGGGGTAAATCACGCTAAGCTGCTGCCCCGAACGGCCCTTGTGAAGCGGGAACGAACCGCACTCGCGCCGGAACCGACACCGGCCGGGGCGGAGGAGAACAGAGGCGAAACACGGGTGTCCGTCCGTGAGACGGCGCACCCATCGTCACGTGGCGCAGTGGCACTCAGGGATGACGGGGACGGCAGGGGCCGTCGTTTCAGGGGCAGACGTGTCGGAAGGCGGTACATGGGGCGGCATAGCGGGGCTGGCGGCAGCCGACGCGGCGCGCACCGGTCCGAACCGGAGAACACCAGTGCCCTGGCGAGCGTCGGGCACGTGCTGGAGAGCACCGTCCCCAAGCGTGTCGAACCCCCGCGTCTCCTGACCGTTCTGCTGATCTCCGGGGTCACCCTGGCGCTCACCCTCTTCGGGTACAGCACCACCCAGATCTACCTGCGGTTCAGCGACCCGCCCGCGGGCCATGAGTCCGCCCCCGACACCGGCAAGAGCGAGCGACTGGACCAACCGGACGCCCGACCCTCGGCCTCGACCACGCCGGAGGGAGGCGGCGAGCCGCGCTCCGCCGCCGAGAACGCCCCCGCCGGCACCGGCGACCCGGAACCCAGCACGGTCACCTACCGGCTGGTCGAGACCACCGACACCACCTTCACCGGTGAGCTCACCATCACCAACACGGGGAACGCCCCGCTGCCCGGCTGGGAGCTGGCCATCGGGTTCTCCGACGTCACCGTCACCTCCGCCTGGGACGCCGACTGGGAGACCACGCCGACCGGCCTGATCGCGCGCCCGAGCGATGGCCGGGGCGGTCTCGCCCCCGGAGAGTCGGTCACCGTGCGCTTCATCGCCGAGGGCCCCGCCCAGAGCCCCACCAGCTGCTCCCTCAACGGGCACTTCTGCGACCTGTAGCTCCCAGTCCCTCGGAGCGGGGGGTTACGTGGGTACTGGGCTCGCCGTGCGGAGGCTCAGGTTCGGCTACGCCAACGCCTGAGGGCGCCATGGCGAAGCTGCCATGGCGCCCTCAGGCGTTCGTTATGGACGAAAGGCGACCGTCCGCTCGATCAGCGGTCGACCTTGCCGGCCTTGATGCACGACGTGCACACGTTCTTGCGCTGGGGCGTACCGCCCACGCGGGTGCGCACGGTCTGGATGTTGGGGTTCCAGCGGCGGCGGGTGCGGCGGTGCGAGTGGGAAACACTGTTACCGAACCCTGGTCCCTTGCCGCAGACGTCGCAGACGGAAGCCACGGTAACTCCATTCAAGCGCTCGGGCCCGCGCGCTGTCACACGCGCGGTGAACGACCCGAGAAGAGGTCTGATGAGCAAACAGGTCAGCGCGGGCGCGCCAACCGTGGAAGCGTACACGACCGCCGACGTTCACCCCCAAACGGGAGAAAAGCACCGGCGCTATGCCCCGCATACGCGCCTAACCGGGACCGGAGACCGGCCCCGCACCCCCCGTCCGATCGGCCGGTAAGGCGGCGTCGCAGGTGGGAATGCTGGATCGAGTATAACCCGGCGCGCGTCCCCCGGCGCCATCGCCGAGCACTGTCGCACTGTGCACTCTGTTCGTTGTACACACGTTCTAACGTGGTGCATGAGGTTCGGGTGGGGACGCGATCCCCGTGAGCACGGCCGTGCGGGAAGAGACGACCAGTGGGAGGCGACCAGTGATCGCTTGGGACGAGCCGCTGCGCAAGTCGCTGGGGGCCAGCGCGGCCAAGAAGCTCGCCGCCGACTTCGATCTGCACACCGTGGGCGACCTGCTGCGCCACTACCCGCGCCGGTACGCCACCCGGGGCGAGCTCACCCCGCTTGGCGCCCTGACCGAGGGCGAGGAGGTCACCGTGGTGGCCGACGTGTACAGCGTGCGCCGCCGCGAGTTCCGCCAGCGCGCCACCGGGCGCAAGACCGAGCGCCTGGAGGTCGTCATCACCGACGGCGCCCACCGGCTCACCCTGGTCTTCTTCCAGAAGGCCGGGTACCACATGAAGTACCTGCGGGTCGGCGCCCGCGGACTGTTCGCCGGGCGGGTCAGCGACTACCGGGGCACCGCCCAGCTCGCACACCCCAAGTACGAGATGCTGCCCGACGACGGCAGCGAGGAGGAGCGCGTCCGAGAGTTCGCCGACAAGATCATCCCCATCTACCCGGCGACCAAGGACATCTCCTCCATGGACATCGAGCGGTGCCTGCGCACCCTGCTCGACCAGATCGACGACGTCCCCGACCCGCTCCCCGCCGAACTGCGCGAACGGCACCGCCTCTCCACCCTCCACTCCGCCCTGCTGGCCATCCACCGCCCCGCCGACCAGGCCGACATCGGCCGCGCACGCAAGCGCCTCAAGTGGGACGAGGCGTTCGTGCTCCAGCTCGCCCTGGCGCGCCGCCGACACGAGGCCGCGGCCCTGCCCGCCCGGCCCCGCCCCCGCACTGCCGGCGGGCTGCTCGACGCGTTCGACGCCCAGCTACCGTTCACCCTGACCGACGGGCAGAAGGAGGTCGGCGCGACCATCGCCGCCGGGCTCGACTCCACCCACCCCATGCACCGGCTGCTCCAGGGCGATGTTGGGGCCGGCAAGACCCTGG
Organism: Nocardiopsis rhodophaea; assembly: GCF_039530945.1. Taxonomy (NCBI): domain Bacteria; kingdom Bacillati; phylum Actinomycetota; class Actinomycetes; order Streptosporangiales; family Nocardiopsidaceae; genus Nocardiopsis; species Nocardiopsis rhodophaea. The sequence goes on along the minus strand of NZ_BAAAPC010000011.1, from coordinate 131,502 downwards.
TCGCCCTGCGCGCGATGCTCCAGGTGGTGGACGCCGGTGGGCAGGCCGTGCTCCTCGCCCCCACCGAGGTCCTGGCCCAGCAGCACCACCGGTCCATCACCGCGATGCTCGGCCCGATGGCGCGCGCCGGGCGGTCCGACGCGAGGCCGAACGAGCGAGCGGAGTCGTCGGTGCCGTGTGCCGAAGGCCGGTGTGTGTCGGCGGCGGAGTCGAGTGAGGAGGCTGAGCGCGCGGGCAGCACGTCCGGCGCCGACCAGGCCACCCGGGTGGCGCTGCTCACCGGGTCCCAGGGGGCCGCGGCTCGCCGTGAGGCCCTGCTGGACGCCGCCTCCGGCGCCGCCGGGATCGTCGTCGGGACCCATGCTCTGCTGCAGGATCAGGTGAGCTTCGCCGACCTCGGCCTGGTCGTCGTGGACGAGCAGCACCGGTTCGGCGTGGAGCAGCGCGACGCGCTGCGCGCCAAGGCGGCCGACGGCCGCCCGCACGTCCTGGTGATGACCGCCACCCCCATCCCCCGCACCGTGGCCATGACCGTTTACGGCGACCTGGACGTGGTCGCCCTCACGCAGCTGCCCTCGGGCCGTTCACCGGTGGCCACGCACGTTGTCCCGGCCCGGGACAAGCCGCATTACCTGGCGCGGGCCTGGGAGCGGATCCGCGAGGAGGTGCGCCAGGGGCGGCAGGCCTATGTGGTGTGCCCGCGCATCGGCGGGGACGAGAACGGGGCCGCGGATGCCGCGGACGAGGCGGACGCGCCCGCGGATGAGGACGCGGCCCAGGCGGGTCGGCGCCCGCCGCTGGCCGTCCTCGACGTCGCCTCCGGTCTCGCCGAGGGACCGCTGTCGGACCTGCGGGTGGCCGCGCTGCACGGTCGTCTCGCACCGGAGGAGAAGGACGCGGTCATGCGCCGCTTCGCGGCCGGCGAGCTGGACGTGCTGGTGGCGACCACCGTCATCGAGGTCGGCGTGGACGTGCCCAACGCCACCGTGATGGCGATCATGGACGCCGACCGCTTCGGCGTCTCTCAGCTGCACCAGCTGCGCGGACGGGTGGGCCGGGGTGATCTGCCGGGCCTGTGTCTGCTGGTGACCGAGGCGGAGGCCGATACCCCCGCCCGCGAGCGGCTGGCCGCGGTGGCGGCCACCACCGACGGGTTCGAGCTGTCGCGGGTCGACCTGGAGCAGCGCCGCGAGGGCGACGTGCTGGGCGGCGCCCAGTCCGGCCGCCGCTCGTCGCTGAAGATGCTCACGCTGCTGCGTGACGAGGCCCTCATCCACGGGGCGCGCGGTGAGGCACAGCACTACATCGAGAACGATCCCGAGCTCACCGGTCACCCGATGCTGGCCGCCGCGCTCGACGATCTTCTCAGCGAGGAGCGCGCCGAGTACCTGGAGAAGACCTGACCGGATCACGGCTCGGCCGGTACGGTCCCTCGCCGCGCTAACGTGGCGCTATGACCCGCATCATCGCCGGTACCGCGGGCGGGCGCAGGCTCGCGGTCCCCGACGGCCGCGCCACCCGGCCCACCAGCGACCGGGCGCGCGAGGCCCTGTTCGCCTCCGCGCTCAGCGACCTCGGTTCGCTTGAGGGGACCCGGATGCTCGACCTGTACGCGGGGTCGGGCGCCATCGGACTGGAGGCGCTGTCCCGGGGCGCGGAGCACGCCCTGCTGGTGGAGGCCGACCGCAGGGCGGTGGCGGCCATCCGCAAGAACATCGCCGCGCTGGGGCTTCCGGGGGCGCGCGTCGCCGCGGAGAAGGTCGAGCGCGTGCTGGAGCGGGGCCCGGGGGGCGAGGGCTACGACCTGGTGGTGGCGGACCCGCCGTACGCGGTTTCCGACGCCGAGGTGGAGGGGATGCTGGTGCAGCTGCGCGACCGCGGCTGGCTGGAGCCCGAGGCGCTGGTCGTTGTCGAGCGGGCGACCCGCGGAGCGGGGCCCGAATGGCCCGAAGGGTACGTTGGGGGCAGGGTCCGCCGTTATGGCGAGGCGTCCCTTTGGTACGGTCACGCGGCGAACCTTCCCGAATCCACCTGACCGTCCGCGCGCCCGTGTCCTTTTGGGGGACGCGGTCCGCCGGACCCCACCGGTCGCCAGAGAGGAGCGGTGCACCGTGCGCCGTGTCGTCTGCTCCGGGTCGTTCGACCCGGTCACCAACGGTCACATCGACATCATCGGTCGTGCCGCACGGCAGTACGACGAGGTGGTCGCCGCGGTCCTGAACAACGTGAACAAGCGCGGGCTGTTCGACGTCTCGGAGAAGATCGACATGCTGCGCGCGTGCACCCGGGACATCGAGAACGTGCGGGTCACCGAGTTCGACGGGCTGCTGGTGGACTTCTGCCGGAGCAACGGGATCGACATGATCATCCGCAGCCTGCGGTCGGTCAGCGACTTCGACTACGAGCTGCAGATCGCCCAGATGAACTACCGCCTCTCCGGCGTTGAGACGATGTTCATGACGGCTAACCCGCAGTACTCCTTCCTCAGCTCCAGCCTGGTCAAGGAGGTCGCGCAGTACGGTGGCGACGTCAGCAGCCTGGTCAGCCCCTACGTCGAGGAGCGGCTTCGGGAGAAGTTCGCCAATGCCGCGCGGCCGCGTGGGGAGGCGTCCGGCCCCAACGGCCGCGCGCCCGGTGCCTGAGGACCACGTGCGCGATCCGGTTCGGGCGGTTCCCTGATTTGGGGGTGGCCTGGGCTGATCGGTAGACTCCAGGGTTGACCATGGTCGCGGATTCGGTGGCGGGTAACTCCCGCTCTTTCGCCGGATCCGGTCGGCGACCACAGAATGCCGCCGCCCGCGCGAGCGGGTGTGCGGATCCCGATACCGAAAGCGCGATCACCCTGTCTCGTTCAGATCTCCGTTCCCCCTTCGTGGTCGACACCCGGCCGCTGGGGCGCCAGCCAGGTTCGATGCGGACCATGGAGCGCGTCGTTCCCGCGCCCGGTGCGTTTGCGACCGGGATGGCCGGTGTACCCGAGGGGACCGATATCGAGCTGGACTTCCGGCTTGAAGCGGTCATGGAGGGCGTGCTCGTCACGGGCACGGCAAGGACGGTCACGGCCGGGGAGTGCTCCCGCTGCCTGGATCCGGTGTCCGATTCGCTCGAAGCCGGGTTCCAGGAACTTTTCCACTACCCGGTGGAGGACGAGGCCAAGGGGACCCAGGTCTCGGTTGGGGTGGACGCGGAGGACGACAAAGAGGACTACTATCTTGAGGGCGAAGTTCTCGACCTCGAACAGGTGGTCCGCGACGCGGTCGTTCTCGCCCTACCGCTTTCACCGCTCTGCCGGGACGACTGTCCCGGTCTGTGCGTCGAGTGCGGTGAGAAACTGGCCGAGGTAGGCGCCGACCACGGCCACGGTGATCGTGTCGACCCCCGGTGGGAGGCGCTGCGGAAGCTGAGCGACGAGCTCGGCGACCAGTGAGTTCTTCGGCTTCGCGGATGTGATCCGCCGCGCGCCCGGTGCGTGGTGGACGATTCGGCGGAGACGAGTGTTTCCCGCGTATGCGGGGATGTACCGAGATTTCCCGCGACCGCGCGGGTGACCCAGGAGGATTGAAGTGGCTGTCCCGAAGCGGAAGATGTCGCGGAGCAACACCCGCACCCGCCGTTCGCAGTGGAAGGCGTCGCGCCCGGTACTGGTCGACTGCCCGCGCTGCCGTGACCCGAAGCTCCCGCACGTCGCGTGCCCCTCGTGCGGCACCTACAACAACCGCCAGGTCGTCAACCCGGCCTAGGCGAGCGCTGAGGCGGGTCCGGGTCACCGGGCCCGCCCTTTTGGCTACCTGAGGGTCGCCGACCGACGGAGAAAAGAGAAGAAAGCGCCGACACGGGCTATCCCGAGGCCGTGGTGGCCGTCGCGGAGGCACGACCCATTCCGCGACGCTCACCTCGCTCTCGAGCGTCCCGGATCGGCCCCAAGATGCGCGGCGCGGCCGCCCCCCGCCCCCAGCGGTTCCGGAGAGGGCACGCGCGGCGTCCGAGAAGGGGTGTGAAGGTCCAGTGGCCACGCAACTCAGTGCGGCCGAGGCGCGCGACTTCTACCGCGCGATCGGCATCGAGTTGGATCCCAAGGTGCTCACACGCGCGTTGACGCACCGTTCCTACGCTTACGAGAAGGGCGGCCTGCCCACCAACGAGCGGCTGGAGTTCCTCGGCGACTCGGTGCTCGGGCTGATCGTCACCGACACGCTGTTCCGGGAACACCCGGATCTCCCCGAGGGGCAGCTGGCCAAGCTGCGCGCCGCCGTCGTCAACATGCGCGCCCTGGCCGACGTGGCGCGCGGCCTGGACATCGGCCGCTACATCCGGCTGGGTCGGGGCGAGGAGGGCACCGGGGGCCGGGACAAGTCCTCGATCCTCGCCGACACGCTGGAGGCCATCATCGGCGCGGTCTACCTCGACTGCGGCCTGGACGCCGCCTCCGACCTGGTGCACCGCCTCTTCGACCCGCTGATCGCCACGGCTTCCGGACTGGGCGCCGGCCTGGACTGGAAGACCTCGCTTCAGGAGCTGACCGCCTCGGAGCTGCTGGGCGTTCCCGAGTACCACGTCGACGAGAGCGGCCCCGATCACCAGAAGACGTTCCGCGCGACCGTCCGCGTCGCGGGGGAGGACTACGGCCTGGGGCAGGGGCGCAGCAAGAAGGAGGCCGAGCAGCAGGCGGCCGAGTCCGCGTGGAAGGCGATCCGCGCCCGCTCCGCCACGCGGAGCGAGAGCGAGAACGAGAAGGCGAACTGAGGCGTCAATGCCCGAGCTCCCCGAAGTCGAGTCGGTCCGGCTGGGGCTGGACCGCTGGGTGGTCGGCCGCACGGTCGAGGCCGTCGACGTTCTCCACCCCCGTTCGATCCGTCGGCACCTGAGCGGCTCGGGGGACTTCTCCGGGCGGCTGGCCGGGCGCAAGATCACAGCCACCGCGCGGCGCGGCAAGTACATGTGGCTGACGCTGGACTCCGGCGACGCGCTCCTGGCCCACCTGGGGATGAGCGGCCAGCTGTTGGTGCAGCCGCCCGAGCGCGCCGACGAGAAGCATCTGCGGGTCCGGATGCGGTTCGACGACGGCGGCACCGAGCTGCGCTTTGTCGACCAGCGGACGTTCGGCCACCTGATGGTGGAGCCGCTCGTGTCCGATGACGCGGACGCCGAGGTGCCCGGCGCCGTCCGGCACATCGCGCTGGATCCGCTGGACCCGTCCTTCGACGGCGACGTGTTCGCCGGCGTGCTGCGCCGACGGCGCACCGAGATCAAGCGGGCGCTGCTCGACCAGTCGCTGATCAGCGGAATCGGCAACATCTACGCCGATGAGTCGCTGTGGCGGGCGCGGCTGCACTGGGCCCGCGCTACGGGCGGGCTCCAGCGTCGTCAGGTGGCGGACCTGCTGGAACACGTGCGGGCGGTGCTGGGTGAGGCGCTGGCCGAAGGGGGTACTTCCTTCGACGGGCTCTATGTCAATGTCAACGGGGAAAGCGGTTACTTCGAGCGCGGGCTGAAGGCGTACGGGCGGGTGGGGCTGCCGTGTGAGCGCTGTCAGACGCCGATCCGGCGGGACGCGTTCATGAACCGGTCGTCGTTCAGCTGCCCGAAGTGCCAGCCCCGGCCGCGTAGCGCGCGGGTGTCGGCCACGCCGCGCTGACCGTGGCGCGGGTAGCGGGGGCGACGGGAAAGGGATGACCGGGTGAGCGAGGTGCGGGTGACCGCGTGGGTGCGCGGTCGTGTGCAGGGGGTCGGGTTCCGCTGGTGGGTCCGCGCCCGTGCGTTGGAGCTGGGGCTCGTGGGGGCTGCCACCAATCTCGCCGACGGCAGGGTGGAGGTCGTCGCGGAAGGGACGCACGAGGCGTGTGAGCAACTGCTCGCACACCTGCGCGGCGGTGAGACGCCTGGTCGTGTGGATTCGGTCGTTGAACGTTGGGGAAATCCCGGGGGTTCCTTCACCGGATTTGCCGAGCGGTGAGTATGCTGGAAGTAGTACGCGATCCGTGGGCGCCGTGCGCCGCGTCGTGATCCGCCCAGTCCACCGCTGTACCGGGGTTGGGCGTGTTTCGACCGGGGGGACCCGATGTCGGATCGTGCGATGCGACATGCCCAGTTACTGCTTGGTTACTTACGGTTTCAGTCAATCTTGACCAGGGACGCGCATAGTGAGACGCTGGAAGGCAGACCGCGCGCCTTTCCTTCCACGACGCGGACGGCGAGCAGTACCCGCCCGCGAGATCGTGGCTCAAATGTGCGTGCCAAAAGTCTGGTCACTCAGTGTGGAGGACCCACATCATGGCGAAGGCTCTGTTCGGCCACGTTGGCGGTCCTGATCCTCGTATGGTTCAGGAAATGCGACGGCTGCAGAAGCGAGTACGTGACCTCGAAGACGAGATCGGACGACTTCAGGCCCACAACGATCAGCTCTCCGCGGCAGTCACGGACGTCACGGTAAGTGCGACCGACCGCGAGCCCGCACTCGCGTAACGCCCACCCCGCACAGATTCGAACCCGCGTTGACGCAACGGCCGGTCAATGGGACGCCTCCTGCAACACTCCCGGCGTCCCTAGGGTTCACTAGAAGTCCGCGTTGCCCTCTGTTTTCCGACCCTTGACCCTTCCTCTTTTCTAAGGGCATACCCCCGGGGCGATTTCCACAATCTTCGGTGAATCGGGCAATTGGTATGCCCAGGGGTCGGTTTCACCTTCCCTGTGCGCCTCCGTCGCTAACGTCCCCGTTACCCCTGCTGTGGCTATGACCATGGCCGACACCGCGACGATCGTGCCGCATCGGCGCGATGTTCATGGCACCCTTATGCATTAGCCAAGGAACGGTGCGCGTAGGGGAGGAGGCCGCCGGGCGTGTACCTGAAGAACCTCACGCTGCGGGGATTCAAATCCTTCGCGTCGGCCACCACGCTGCGCTTCGAACCGGGTATCACGTGCGTTGTCGGCCCCAACGGCTCGGGCAAGTCCAACGTCGTCGACGCCCTCGCCTGGGTCATGGGCGAGCAGGGCGCCAAGTCCCTGCGCGGCGGCAAGATGGAGGACGTCATCTTCGCGGGGACCTCCTCCCGCGCCGCGCTCGGCCGCGCCGAGGTCAGCCTCACCATCGACAACACCGATGGCGCGCTTCCCATCGACTACTCCGAGGTCACCATCAGGCGGACCCTGTTCCGCAACGGCGGCTCGGAGTACGCGATCAACGGCGACACCTGCCGTCTGCTCGACATCCAGGACCTGCTCAGCGACTCCGGCATCGGCCGCGAGATGCACGTCATCGTCGGCCAGGGCCAGCTCGACACCGTCCTGCACGCCGGCCCCGAGGAGCGCCGTGCCCTCATCGAGGAGGCGGCGGGCATCCTCAAGCACCGCAAGCGCAAGGAGAAGGCGCTGCGCAAGCTGGAGGCGATGCAGGGCAACCTCGACCGCGTCACCGACCTCACCGCCGAGCTGCGCCGGCAGCTCAAACCGCTGGGCCGCCAGGCCGAACTGGCGCGCCGCGCCGCCATCATCCAGGCCGACCTGCGCGACGCCCGCCTCCGGCTGCTCGCCGACGACATCGTCACCCTCACCGAGGCGCTGCGCAAGGAAGAGGCCGACGAGTCGGCCGTGCGCACGCGCCGCGAGGCCACCGAGAAATCGCTCGCCGACGCCCAGGCCCGCGAGGCCGAGTTGGACGCGGCCGCCGCCGAGGCCGCACCGCTGCTCGCCCAGGCCCAAGACACCTTCCACGGGCTGTCCCGGCTCAAGGAGCGGCTGAACGCTGTCGCCGGGCTCGCCACCGAACGCCACCGCAACCTCGCCGCCGAACCCGAGGAGGAGGAGCGGTCCGGCCGCGACCCCGAGGAGATGGAGGCCGAGGCCGAGGAGGTGCGAGCGCAGGAAGAGGAACTCTCCTACCGCCTCGACGACGCCCGCGAGCGGCTGGAGGCCGCCGTCAGCGAGCGCACCGCCGCCGAGGAGGCCCTGAAGGACGAGGAACAGCGCATCGCCCACCTGGCCCGCGCCGCCGCCGACCGGCGCGAGGGCATGGCCAAACTGCGCGGCCGCGTCGACGCGCTGCGCAGCCGCCTGGCCGCGAGCGAGGCCGAGCTGGAGCGGCTGGACGACGCCGCGACCGAGGCCCGCGAGCGCGCCGAGATCGCCCAGGCCGAGTACGAGCAGGCCGCCGAGGACTCCGCCGGGCTCGACGAGGGCGACGCCGAACTCGACGCCGCCCACGAGCACGCGCAGAACGAACTCGCCGCGACCGAGGCGCGGGTGAACGAGCTGCGCGACGCCGAGAACACGGCCGAGCGCGAGCGCGCGGCGCTCGCCGCCCGCAAGGAAGCCCTGGAGATGGGCCTCAACCGCAAGGACGGCGCCGCCGCCCTGCTCGGTGCTGCGGAGCGGTTGCCGGGCCTGCTCGGCTCGTTCGCCGCGCTGGTGGAGGTGGAGCCCGGTCATGAGACCGCCATCGCGGCCGCGCTGGGGGTGGCCTCCGACGCCGTGGCGGTCGCGGACCCCGCGGCCGCCGAGTCGGCGCTGGAGCTGTTGAAGAGCGACGACGCCGGGCGGGCGGGCATCGTCGTCGCCTCGGCGCAGGCGTCCGGCGAGCGTGCGGCGCCGCCGCGCGAACAGTGGCCGCGGCTGGCCGGGAGACCGCGCTACGCCGTCGACGCCGTCAGCCCGCCGCCGTCCCTGGCCGATGCCGTCACCGAGCTGCTCGACCGCGTCGTCCTCGTCACCGACGCGGTCCAGGCCCGCGAGGTCATGGCGGCTCACCCCGGTGTGCGCGCCGTCAGTGCCGAAGGGGACGTGTTCACCCCCGCCCTCGTGCACGGGGGGTCCTCCACCGCGCCGAGCCTGCTGGAGGTCCAGGCCGCGGTCGACGAGGCCACCGAGCAGCTGGAGGAGGCGGTGACCGCGGCCAAGCGGGCCGCCGCCGACCTGGACGAGGCCAAGCGGGAGCGGGCGCAGGCGGCGAGCGCCGTGGAGGAGATCGCCGTGCGCCGCCGCGCCGCCGCCAAGCGCCGCAACGAGGTCGCCCAGCAGGTCGGCAAGCTCGGAGGGCAGGCCCGCTCGGCCGCCGCCGAGGTGGAGCGCTACACCGCCGCCGCGGCCAAGGCCGCCGCCGGACGCCAGAGCGACCTCGACAGCCTCGCCGAACTGGAGCAACGGCTCGCCGAGGCCGAGGCCGAGCCCGTCGACGACGGTGAGCCCGACACCGAGCGCCGCGACGCCCTCGCCGAGAGCGCCGCCGCCGCTCGCGCGGCCGAGATGGAGGCGCGGCTGGCCGTCCGCACGGCCGAGGAACGGGTCCGCTCGATCGCCGGGCGCGCCGACAGCCTGCTGCGCGCGGCCGCCGCCGAACGGCAGAGCCGCGAGCGCGCCGCCCGGCGCCGCGAGCGCCGCCGTCGCCAGTCCCTCGTGGCCAAAGCGGTGGCCGAGGCCGCGGCCGAGGCGCTCCGCCGCATCGAGTCCTCCCTGGCCGGAGCCGACGCCGAGCGCGCGGCGGCCGAGGAGGAGCGGGCCGCCCGCGACGGCGAACTCAAGACCGTCCGCGCACGGGTCCGCGAGCTGTCGGTGGAGCTGGAGAAGCTGGTCAACGTCGTCCACGGCAGCGAGGTGGCGCGCGCCGAGCGCAAACTTCGGCTGGAACAGCTGGAGACCAAGGCCGTCGAGGAGATGGGTGTCGACGTTCCTAACCTCATCTCCGAATACGGCCCCGGTGTTCCCGTCCCGCCCCCGGCCGACGCGCCCGAGGGGGAGGCCGTGCCCGTCCCCTACGTCCGCGAGGTCCAGGAAAAACGCGCCCGCACCGCCGAGCGGCAGCTCAACCAGCTCGGGAAGATCAACCCCCTCGCCCTGGAGGAGTACGCGGCCCTGGAAGAGCGCCACGCCTTTCTCACCGCACAGCTGGAGGACATCAAGAAGACCCGCCGCGAACTGCTGGGCATCGTCGAAGAGGTCGACGGCCGCGTACGCGAGGTCTTTACCGCCGCCTTCACCGACGTGGAACGCGAGTTCGCCGCGATCTTCGGCCGCCTCTTCCCCGGCGGCGAGGGCCGACTCGTCCTCACCGACCCCGACAACATGCTCACCACGGGCATCGAGGTCGAGGCCCGCCCGCCGGGAAAGAAGGTCAAGCGCCTCTCCCTCCTGTCGGGCGGCGAGCGCTCCCTGACGGCGGTGGCCTTCCTCGCCTCGATCTTCAAGGCCCGTCCCTCACCCTTCTACGTGATGGACGAGGTCGAGGCCGCTCTGGACGACACCAACCTCCAGCGGCTCCTGGTGATTTTCGACGAGCTGCGCTCGTCCTCCCAGCTGATCGTGATCACCCACCAGAAGCGCACCATGGAGGCGGCCGACGCGCTGTACGGCGTAACCATGCAGGGGGACGGCATCTCCCAGGTCATCAGCCAGCGCCTGGAGCGCCGCTGACCCGTCGCCCACCCTCCCTTCCGTTGATCTCGGCGATATGGACCTCATACCGGCGAGCCGGCGAGTATGAGGTCCATATCGCCGAGATCAACGGGGGAGGGGGCGGGCAGCCGGTGGGGCGTGGCGTGAAACGGATAAAGTGGACACGTTGTACTGCCGGAACGCACCGGCGGTTCAACGGCACTGAGTGAGCGAAGTCCGGTCCGGGTAGCCGCGAGGTTCCCCGGGGAATCCGGCGCTGTCCCGCAACTGTGGTGCCCGACGCCTGTACAGCAGGCGCCGGGACGAGCCAGGACGCCTCGCTCAGCTGTCGACGACACCTGTCCTCGTGGGGAAGGACGGTCCGTCCTGACATCGGCGGGCTGCGCGCTTCCCCCGTCCTGCGTCCCCCGAAGGAGTCTCGTGCGCATCGCACGCCGTATACCGGCCCTCGTGCTGCCGGCCGCGCTCGTTCTGACCGCCGCCTGCGGCGGCCCCGACACCACCGACGACTCCGCGTCCAGTAAGCCCGCGGGCAGTTTCCCGGTCACCGTCAACGACGCGCGCGGCGAGGTCACCATCGACGAGGCGCCACAGCGCATCGTCTCCCTCTCGCCCAGCACCACCGAGATGCTCTTCGCGATCGACGCCGGAGACCAGGTCGTCGCCGCCGACGAGTACTCGGATTACCCCGAAGAGGCGCCCACCACCGACCTCTCCGGCTTCACCCCCAGCGTCGAGGCGATCACCGAGCACGACCCCGATCTGGTCCTCCTCGCCCGCAGCGCCGAGGACGCCGCCGACAAACTGGAGAAGGTGGGGGTCCCGGTCCTCGTCCTGGACGCGGCGACGACGCTGGACGACACCTACGACCAGATCCGCCTGCTCGGCAAGGTCACCGGTGACGAGAAGAAGGCCGACGCGGAGGCCGACCGCGTCGAGTCCGAGATCGACACGATCGTCACCGATACCAAGAAGAAGCTCGGCGACACCGACCTCACCTACTACCACGAGGTCGACGACACCATGTACTCGGCCACCTCCGACACGTTCATCGGGCAGATCTACGGCGAGTTCGGTTTGGAGAACATCGCCGACCAGGCCGACGACGCCGCGGGCGGCTACCCCCAGCTCTCCCCGGAGTTCATCGTCGAGCAGGACCCGGACCTGATCTTCCTCGCCTACGCGGGTGAGGACGCCGTCGCCGCCGTCGCCGACCGGCCCGCCTTCGACAAGATCAGCGCCGTCAAGAACGGCAACGTCGTCCAGCTGGACGAGGACACCTCCTCCCGCTGGGGCCCGCGCGTCGTCGACCTCGCGGAGGACATCTCCGAGGCCCTCGTGGCCGCGGAGGAGAACTGACCCCAAATTGTTCGGACGCACTCGGCCGTCCTGGGCCTGGCTCCTCGGCGGCTTCGCGGTCCTCGTGGCGGCGATGATCGTCGGCGTCTGCGCGGGGGCCGCCTCCATCACCCCGTCCGACATCGCGCGCACCCTGCTCGCGCAGGTCGGGGCGGGGGCAGACGCGCCGCTCAACGAACGCCAGGTCGCGGTCCTGGTGCAGCTGCGCCTGCCGCGCGTCGTGCTCGGCGCGATGGTCGGCGGGCTGCTGGCCACAGCGGGCGCCGCCTACCAGGGCGTGTTCCGCAATCCCCTGGCCGACCCCTACCTGCTCGGGGCGGCCGGCGGGGCCGGACTCGGCGCGACCGTGATCATCGCGTTCGGCGGCGACCTGTTCAGCTCGCCGCGCGGACTGGTCCCGGTCGCTGCCTTCGTCGGGGCGCTTCTCGGGGTCGCCGCCGCCTACGCGCTGGGCCACACGACCGGCCGCGGCGGCACCGCGTCGCTCGTCCTCGCCGGCGTCGCCGTGTCCTCGTTTCTCGCCGCGGTGCAGACCCTGCTCCAGCAGATGCGCATCGAGGAGCTGGAGCGCATCTACGCCTGGGTGCTCGGCGGGCTGGGGCGGGGCGGCTGGGACGACATCAGCATGGTCGCCCCCTACGCCGCCGTGAGCGTGATCGTCCTGCTCGGCTGCGGTTACCTACTCGACCTCCTGGCGCTCGGCGACGAGAAGGCGCTGAGCCTCGGGCTCAACGCGACGGTGGTGCGGCTGATCGTGATCTCCACCGCCTCCCTGGCCACCGCTGCGGCGGTGGCGGTGAGCGGGCTGATCGGCTTCGTCGGCATCGTCGTGCCGCACATCGTGCGCCGGTTCGTCGGCACCGGCTACCGGATGATCCTGCCGATGTCACTGCTCATTGGCGGCGCCTTCCTCGTCCTGATGGACATCGTGGCGCGCACCGTCCTCGCCCCGGCCGAACTCCCGCTGGGCGTGGTGACCGCCTTCCTCGGCGCCCCGTTCTTCGTCCTCGTGCTGCGGGGCACACGCGACCGCGCCGTGTGATGTCGGCCCACGTCACCCCCATCCGTGACCTGATCGCGCCCCTCCTTCTGCGAAACTGGACGACGTTATGGACTACACGATCTTCGCCGTTGCCATCTTCCTCATCGCCGTCCTGGTGTTCGGCGGCGTCTTCCTGATCCGGCCCCGGCGCCCCGGGGTCACCGACGAGAAGCCGAGCCCCGAGGTGACGGACGAGGCCGCCGCCACTGGCACGGCCGTCGCCGAACCGGAGGAGCGGGAGGAACCGGCCGGGGGCGTGGAGACCGCCCAGCCGGAGGCGCCGTCCGTCGAGGTCCCGGCCGCTCCGGAGCTGGAGACCCCGCCGCCGTCGGCCGGACGGCTCGTGCGGCTGCGCGCCCGGCTCGCCCGGTCGCAGAACGTCTTCGGGCAGGGGCTGCTCTCGCTGCTCGCCGCCGACAAGCTCGACGACGACACCTGGGACGAGATCGAGGACACCCTCATCACCGCCGACGTCGGCGTGACCTCGGCCGCCCAGATCGTGGACAACCTGCGCACCAAGGTCAAGGTGCACGGCGGGCGCACCCCGGACGAGGTGCGCGACATGCTGCGCGCGGAGCTGATCGCGCACATCGACCCCGACCTGGACCGCACCGTGCGCACCGAGCCGCACGGCGACCGCCCCGCCGTGCTCATGATCGTCGGGGTGAACGGCACCGGGAAGACCACCACCACCGGCAAGCTCGCCCGCGTGCTCGTCGGCGACGGCCGCAGCGTCGTCCTGGGCGCCGCCGACACCTTCCGCGCCGCCGCCGCCGACCAGCTGGAGACCTGGGGTGGCCGCGTCGGCGCCCCGGTGGTCCGCAAGGACGAGGGCGCCGACCCGGCGAGCGTCGCCTTCGACGCGGTGGCCCGCGGTGTCGACGACCGCGTCGACACGGTCATCGTCGACACCGCGGGGCGCCTGCACACCAAGACCGGGCTGATGGACGAGCTCGGCAAGGTCAAGCGTGTCGTGGAGAAGAAGTCCCAGGTCGACGAGGTCCTGCTGGTCCTCGACGCCACCACGGGGCAGAACGGGCTGCGCCAGGCGCGCGTGTTCGCCGAGGCGGTCAACATCACCGGCATTGTCCTGACCAAGCTGGACGGCACGGCCAAGGGCGGCATCATCATCCAGGTGCAGCGGGAACTGGGCGTCCCGGTCAAGCTCGTGGGTCTGGGCGAGGGCCCCGACGACCTCGCGCCGTTCGACCCCGAGACGTTCGTCGACGCGATCCTCGGCCAGGACTGAGTCCGCGGAGCGGACGCCGGGCGGAACTGAGGGCCGCCTCGTGTCCCCGGCGCCATTGGAGGCGCAGGGGACACGGGGCGGCCCCTTTGTGTTTGGGCCCCGGGCCGCGCGTCGGGTGCGGGCCGGCACCAAAAAGATGTCCCGTTGGCCCTGAGCTCACAGGACGCGGTAGTGCGTCCGTAACGCGCGGAAACCCGCTGGTGACGCTTGCCCGACCTCGCCACGGCGACGCGCTGGCCGACGCTCCGCGTCTGGAGATCTCTCCCATGCGGCGCCGTTTGACCTGTCGATTCACCCAGACGTAACACGCGAATCGATCTCTTCACCTGCGTGCAACATCACCTGCCGCATGGAGAAACACGCAGCTAGGAGCCTGGTCGGCGCAGAAGATCCCCGCCGAGCCCGACGATGTGCTCGCCGTCCATCTCTTCGGATCGCCAACGACACATCCCCCCACCCCGAATCACGGAGGCGACATGATCGACAGCGGCAACACCGCGTGGCTGCTCATCAGTGCCGCGCTGGTGATGTTGATGACACCAGGGCTGGCCTTCTTCTACGGAGGCATGTCCCGCGCGAAGAGCGTCCTGAACATGATGCTGATGAGCTTCGCGAGTATCGCGATCGTCAGCGTCCTGTGGGTGGTCGTCGGACACTCGCTGACCTACGGCGGCGGTGCCGGACCGCTCACCCCCTTCATTGGCGGGCTCGACTACGCCGGGCTCAACAGCCTGGTGGGGCAGGTCGCCGACGACGGCTACCCCGAGCTCGTCGACGTCGGTTTCCAGATGATGTTCGCCATCATCACCGTGGCGCTGATCAGCGGCGCCATCGCGGACCGCGCCAAGTTCGGCGCCTGGCTGGTGTTCGTCCCCGTATGGGCGCTGCTCGTCTACTTCCCCGTCGCCCACTGGGTGTGGGGCGGCGGCTGGTTCGACTCCCTGAGCATCGGCGGCGCCAGCGTCGTCGACTTCGCCGGCGGTACGGCGGTGCACATCAACGCGGGGGCCGCCGCGCTCGCCCTCACCTTCGTGCTGGGCCGCCGCAAGGGTTTTGGGTCGCAGGAGATGCGCCCGCACAACCTGCCCTTCGTGCTGCTCGGTACCGCTCTGCTCTGGTTCGGCTGGTTCGGGTTCAACGCGGGCTCCGCCTACGCCGCCGATGAGGTCGCCGCTCTGGCGCTGGTCAACACCCAGGTCGCCACCGCTGCGGCCGTGGGCGCCTGGATGCTGGTGGAGCTGGTGCGCTACGGCAAGACCAGCGCCCTGGGCTTCGCGTCGGGTGCCATCGCCGGTCTGGTGGCCATCACCCCGGCCGCCGCCAACCTCACCCCGCTCGGCTCCATCGTCCTCGGCCTCGTCGCCGGTGGCGTCTGCGCCTACGCGATCAGCTGGAAGTACCGGTTCAAGTACGACGACGCCCTCGACGTGGTCGGCATCCACCTGGTGGGCGGTGTCATCGGCTCGGTCCTGATCGGGCTGCTGGCCTCCTCGCTCACCGGTGAGGGCGCCCCCAACGGCGTCTTCGGCCCGCTGTTCGCCGGCGAGGGCTTCATCGACACCGCCGGCCTCTCCCTGCTGGCCATCCAGGTGATCGCGGTTGTGGCGGTCCTCATCTACTCCTTCGTGGTGACGTTCGTCATCGGCAAGGTCATCGATGTGGCCATGGGCTTCCGGATCGCGGAGCACATCGAGACCAACGGCCTCGACCACGAGCTGCACGCGGAGAGCGCCTACGCCTTCGACGAGCTGGACGAGGTTGAGAGCGGGAACAAGCTCTCCTCGCCGACGCCTCCGGGCGAGGAGGTGACCTTGCGGTAGGTCCGGGCGGGGCGCTCAGCGTAGAGCGCGCCCCCGCGCCACGAACGCCGCAAGGGAGAAGGAAGCCGGACCGGTGAGGGACCCCCTCGCCGGTCCTGGTGCGTCTCGGGGCACCTGCTCAGCCCCCTCGGACGCGTCTGCGGATATGACCGGCTACGATCAGACCCGAACCCCAACTATTCGTGATCTTCTGTGCCGGGAGAGGCTGAGGGGTTCGATACGCTTGTCAAACGACGGGGGCATTGCGCCGATCGTGCCAGGGGTGATCTCCCGGCGCTCAGGACGCCTGAGGACGCTCCCCGTACTACCCGGAACCGCGACCCGTGTTTCGCGCGTCCGAAGGCTCACAAAGGCAGCAGAGCCCGAACGATCCCGTGTACCCCGTTTTCGTGGGGCTGGAGGCAAGATGGCGCCGGTCAATCTCAACAGACGCCGATCGAGCGGACCACTTAGGTGCGCGGCCGTGGTGGCCGCGTTCGCACTCGCTGTGTCGGGATGCTCGATCGACCTGAGCGGGTTGCGGCCCGGCGGCGGGGACACGCCGTCGCCGTCACCGACCCCGGTTGACGCCAAACCGGTGCTGGACGCCGCGGTCAAGGCGCTCGGTGAGATGCCGGCGGTGGCTGTGCAGGGCCAGATCGCCCCCGCCAGCGGGGGCAAGGAAGACAAGGGCGACGTCAACGAGGTCGCGCTCACCGTCACCGACTCGGGTGCCGTCTCCGGGACACTCCAGGAGAACGAGAACGAGGCCAGGGTGATGGAGGCCGACGACAAGCTCTTCGTCAACGCCCCGACCGAGTACTGGCTCGACCAGGATGTCGCCAACCCCGACTCCGACAAGTACGGGGGCAGCTGGGTGCGGGTTTCGGGCAGCCAGCTCGGCATGGACCCCTCCCAGGTGCTCGCCCCCGAGAAGCTGGCCGCGATCCTCAAGGAGCTCGCTCCGACGAAGGACACCGCCACCCTGGAGAACCTCGACGGCACATCCGCCTACCGCGTGGATCTCGGCGGCGGTGAGAAGAACCGCGTGTGGATCAGTGAGGACGAGCCCTACCGGCTGCTCCGGATGGAGATCGAGGAGCTCAACCCGGAGGGCGGCGACGGCGGTCCGCGGACGCGGCTGAACTTCACCGAGCCGGGGAGCGCGGACGTCGACAAGGTCTTCGAGGACCTGATCGGCGCGGCCGAGGACGACCTGTCCGATTCGCGTGACGCCCGCGTCCCGGTGGCCTGGGAGAGCCAGCTCGAACTCAACTGCCAGACCGGCGGTAAGTGCACGGTCAGCGGCACCGTGGAGGACGACTCCACGGGCGGGCAGAAGGCCGAGGGCACCGTCCTGGTGCGGCTCGACGCCACGCTCCAGAACGACGAGTTGGGCGAGAAGAAGTGCGACGACACCGCCTCGCTGAAGGCCGGGGGAACCGCCGACGTCTCCTGCAGCGTCGACTACAAGCTCGGCGCCAGCTCCAGCCCGAAGTCCTACGAGGTCACGGGCAAGGGCCTGCTGTCCACCCGGGGCCTGAGCGGTAAGGACAAGGACCAGCTGGTGAAGTCCCTCAAGGAGCAGCGCAAGGCCGCCAATGAGGGCGGAGCGGGCGACAAGCAGGACTCCTCTGAGGAGCCCTCCGACAACTGATCGCGCTGGAGTGGCGGGGCGGTCCTGGGGCGGCGGCACGGGTGCGTCGCCCCGAGGGGCCGCCCCGTCGGCGTGGAAGCGGCGGTTGGCGGGAGCCGCCGCCGGCAGGGCGCACCCGGCCGCCCCAGCAGGTAGCCTAGGAAGCCAATCCCGAGACGAAGGACTGGCCAGACTCGTGTTCGAGACGCTTTCCGACCGGTTGACATCGGTCTTCTCCTCGCTGCGCGGCAAGGGCCGGCTGTCCGAGGAGGACATCAACGCCACCGCGCGCGAGATCCGTCTCGCGCTGCTGGAAGCCGACGTCGCGCTGCCCGTCGTCCGCGAGTTCATCGGACACATCAAGGAGCGCGCCCGCGGCGAAGAGGTCTCCAAGGCGCTGAACCCGGCGCAGCAGGTCATCAAGATCGTCAACGAGGAGCTCGTTCAGATCCTCGGTGGCGAGACCCGTGAGATCCGCTTCGCGAAGAACCCGCCGACCGTCATCATGCTGGCGGGTCTGCAGGGTTCCGGTAAGACCACCCTCGCGGGCAAGCTCGCCCGGTGGCTGGCGGGGCAGCGGAACACGCCACTGCTCGTCGCGGCCGACCTGCAGCGCCCCAACGCCGTAACGCAGCTGCAGGTGGTGGGCGAGCGCGCGGGAACCCCGGTCTTCGCACCGGAGCCGGGCAACGGCGTCGGCGACCCGGTCGCGGTCGCCAAGGCGTCGATCGAGCACGCCGAGCGCAACAACCACAACGTCGTCATCATCGACACCGCCGGCCGCCTGGGCATCGACTCCGAGATGATGCAGCAGGCCGCCGACATCCGCGACGCGGTCACGCCCGACGAGATCCTGTTCGTCGTCGACGCGATGATCGGTCAGGACGCGGTCAACACGGCGCAGGCGTTCCTCGACGGGGTCGGCTACGACGCGGTGGCGCTCACCAAGCTCGACGGCGACGCGCGCGGCGGTGCGGCGCTGTCCATCCGGCACATCACCGGGCGGCCGATTATGTTCGCCTCCACCGGTGAGAAGCTGGAGGACTTCGACCTCTTCCACCCGGACCGGATGGCCGGGCGCATCCTCGACATGGGTGACGTCCTCACCCTCATCGAGCAGGCGCAGCGGACGTTCGAGGAGTCCGAGGTCGAGAAGATGGCCAGCGCGCTGGCCTCCGACGAGGACTTCACGCTCGACGACTTCCTGCAGCAGATGTCGATGGTCCGCAAGCTCGGACCGATCAGCAGCCTGCTCGGCATGATGCCCGGTATGGGGCAGATGCGCGACCAGATCAACAACGTCGACGACAAGGACCTGGACCGCATCGCGGCCATCATCCAGTCGATGACACCCGGCGAGCGCGCCAACCCGAAGATCATCAACGGGTCGCGGCGGCTGCGTATCGCCAACGGCTCCGGTACGCAGGTCAGCGACGTCAACGGCCTGGTCACCCGTTTCTTCGACGCGCAGAAGATGATGCGCCAGATGAAGAACGGCGGCATGCCCGGCATGCCTGGGATGCCGGGCATGCCGGGGGGTGGCGGCCGGAAGAAGGCCAAGGCCCAGGCGAAGAAGCCCAAGAAGGGCAAGCAGCGCAGCGGCAACCCGATGAAGGCCAAGGAGCAGGAGGCCCAGAAGGCGGCCGAGCGCCAGAAGCGCCGCGAGGAGGGGGGCGCGGCAGGCCAGCCGCAGCTGCCCCCGGGCCTCGGCGGTGGCGCTGGCGGCGCACAGGTTCCGCCCGGCCTTGGCGGGGGCAAGATGCCCGACCTGTCGGACTTCAAGCTGCCCAAGAAGTAGCAGCGGCCGCGGTGCCGCGCCGTGGGGGTGTCACCCGGGACGACCGGGTGGCACCCCCACGCTCGTTGGGTGTGATGTGCCGCTCATCGCGGCGGCGCGGCGACCGCGCGCGTCGCGCGGCGCGGGCCGGTGCGGCGTCTGCTGAGCGGTTGGCGGCCGGGGGTGGCGGTGCGGACGCGCCGAGGAACCTTCGGGCGCGCACGCGGGCCCGTCAACATCTGGCACAATTGAGTGTTGACTAACGGCGAACCGGACCGGCCCTCTACTTGTCCGGTCGCCCACGTCCTCGCTTCGGTGGCGTGCCGCAACCCCACGCGGCGCTGATCCGGGCACCCATACCGTAATCAGGAGAAGACCACTCCGTGGCTGTCAAGATCAAGCTCAAGCGACTGGGGAAGATCCGCACGCCCCAGTACCGCATCATCGTCTCCGACGCTCGCACCAAGCGCGATGGCAAGCCCATTGAGGAGATCGGCCTCTACCACCCGAAGGAAGAGCCGAGCCGCATCGAGGTGAACTCCGAGCGGGCGCAGTACTGGCTGTCCGTGGGGGCCCAGCCCACCGGCCCGGTGAAGACCCTCCTGCGTCGCACCGGCGACTGGCAGAAGTTCAAGGGCCTTCCCGCGCCGCAGAACCCGCTCAAGGTCGCCGAGCCGCGCGACAAGGAGGCCGAGGAAGCCGCCTTCCAGGCCGTCCTGAAGGAGCTCGTCCTGCCCGGTGATGAGGGCAAGGGCAAGGGTAAGAAGGCAGACAAGAAGGCTGAGAAGGCCGACAAGTCGGAAAAGGCCGAGGAGAAGACCGCCGAGGCCGCGGAGAAGTCCGAGGGCGAGGCCTAACGTGCTGGAAGAGGCGCTTGAGCATCTGGTCAGGGGGATCGTTGAGAACTCTGACGATGTCCAGGTGAGAGCCAGGAGGCTCCGCAAGGGCAAGGTGCTCGAAGTCCGGGTCCACCCCGATGACCTCGGGAAGGTGATCGGCCGCAACGGCCGTACCGCCAAGGCCCTGCGGACCGTTATCGGTTCGCTCGCCGGCGGTCGGTACGTCCGTGTCGATCTGCTGGACCTGCACGAAGTGCGCTGAATCGCGCGCTAGGGCGTCGACCGATCACCGGATGGGTCGGCGCCCTAACGTCGTGTCCGGACACCCCACTATCGCGGGGGCGTGGACACCTGCCTCAAGGAGAAGGATGCGTCTCGTCGTCGGTCGGATCGGCCGGGCGCACGGGATCCGCGGCGACGTCGCGGTGGACGTGCGCACGGATGATCCGGCGGAGCGTTTCGTGGCCGGTGCGAAGCTGCTGACCGACCCGGTCGGGGCCGGACCGCTCACCGTGAAGTCAGTCCGCACGCACGCGGGTCGGCTGCTCGTGCGCTTCGAGGGGGTCTCGGACCGGAACGGCGCCGAGGAGCTGCGCGGTGTGACCCTGCTCGTCGAGTCCGCCGACATCCCGCCCGTGGACGACCCCGACGAGTTCCACGACCACGAGCTCATCGGTATGCGCGTCCTGACCGTGGAGGGGGGCGAGGTCGGCGTCGTCGATGACATCCTGCACCACGCCCAGGACGTCCTGGTTATCAAGGACCCCTCCGGCGAGGACGTGCTCGTCCCGTTCGTCCGAGAGCTCGTGCCCCAGGTCGACACCAGCGCCGGGCGCATGGTGATCGACCCGCCACCCGGCCTGCTGGACCTGGGCCGTTAACCGCAGGTCACGGCCCCGAGAGAGCCGCACACGCTTATGCGCATCGACATCATCACCATCTTCCCCGACTACTTCACCCCGCTGGAGCTGTCGCTGATCGGCAAGGCGCGGGCGTCGGGGATCCTCGACGTGCGCCTGCACGACCTGCGGTCCTGGACCTATGACCGGCACAACACCGTCGACGACACCCCGTACGGCGGCGGTCCCGGCATGGTCATGAAGCCCGAGCCGTGGGGCGAGGCGCTGGACGCCGTCACCGCGGACCCTCCTGAGGGCGCGCCCGAGGGTGAGACCGCCGCCCCGCCCGTGCCGCGGCTGATCCTGCCCACGCCCAGCGGGGTCCCCTTCACGCAGGCGCACGCCGACCGGTTGGCGGGTGAGCCGTGGCTGGTCTTCGCGTGCGGCCGCTACGAGGGAATCGACTCCCGCGTCGCCGAGGACGCCGCGCGGCGGATGCCGGTGGAGGAGCTCAGCATCGGTGACTACGTCCTGGCGGGCGGAGAGTCGGCGACGCTGGTCATGGTGGAGACGATCTCCCGGCTGCTGCCGGGGGTGCTGGGCAACCGCGACTCGGTGGACCAGGACTCCTTCGCGACCGGCGAGATGGAGTATCTGGTGGAGGGGCCGGTCTACACCAAGCCCGCGGTCTGGCGCGACCACGAGGTCCCGCCCGTGCTCCTGTCCGGAAACCACGGTGCCGTCGACCGCTGGCGGCGTGACCAATCGCTCCGAAAGACCGCCCGCAACCGCCCGGATCTGCTGGAGAAGATGCCGCCCGACCGGCTTGACCAGCGGGACCGGGACGTCCTGGAGGAGGCTCGGTTACAGACCGGTGCCGAATCTGTGGCAGACTAGACGAGTTGCCCCTGCCGATGAACATCTTCTGCGTGTCGTCATCGCCGTTGGAACCAGAGCGAACGGCCGCGGATGAGCCGCCAGAGGCACGCCATTTCGACCCGAGCAGCAGATCCGCCCGCGCGAACCGCCATGTCCGTCGCCGCGGCGCGCAATCGATGAGGAACCGCTGAGATGCACACCGCTATTCAGGAGCTTGAGAAGGCGCAGCTGCGCTCCGACATCCCCGACTTCCGCCCGGGCGACACGCTGAACGTTCACGTTCGGGTCACGGAGGGCAACCGCTCCCGGATCCAGGTTTTCAAGGGTGTCGTCATCCGGCGGCAGGGCGCCGGGAACCGCGAGACCTTCACGGTCCGCAAGATCAGCTACAGCGTCGGCGTGGAGCGGACCTTCCCGATCCACACCCCGGCGATCGAGAAGATCGAGATCGCGGCTCGCGGCCGCGTCCGTCGCGCCAAGCTGTACTACCTGCGTGACCTGCGCGGCAAGGCCGCCCGCATCCCCGAGCGCCGCGAGCCCTCCAAGGGCTAGGCGCACCCGGCCGCGGCCGTCGCCCCCGTCGGGGATCAGCCTTTACCGACGAGCGGCGTCCCGCTCGGCTAGGCTTCGTTGCCGATGAGCAACGAGGAATCGCAGTCGC
Source organism: Nocardiopsis rhodophaea (assembly GCF_039530945.1). Taxonomy (NCBI): domain Bacteria; kingdom Bacillati; phylum Actinomycetota; class Actinomycetes; order Streptosporangiales; family Nocardiopsidaceae; genus Nocardiopsis; species Nocardiopsis rhodophaea. The sequence goes on along the minus strand of NZ_BAAAPC010000011.1, from coordinate 109,039 downwards.
GACCGGACGGGCAGCCCGACGCCGAAGCCGATCGGAGTGAATCGGGCGGTCCGACCGATGACACTGGCTCCCCCATGACCGATCATGGGGGAGCCAGAGTTATATCCGGGGGTACCGGGAACACTGCGTCAAATGAGGGCCCGGCCGCGGACGCGGCCGACACGGAGGAGAGCGTTGGCAAGACGATGAGCGCCAAGAACGAGGGCTCGAAGGAGAAGCAGGGTTCCTTCTGGAAGGAACTGCCGATCCTGATCGTGATCGCGCTGGTCCTGGCGTTCGTCATCAAGACGTGGGTCGTCCAGGCGTTCTACATCCCGTCGAAGTCGATGGAGGAGACCCTCCTCGTCGGTGACCGGGTGCTGGTCAACAAGCTCGTCTACCAGGTGCGCGATATCAAGCGGGGCGACGTCGTGGTCTTCAACGGCTCCGGCTCCTGGGACGAGGGCGAGACCGTGGTCGTGGAGGAGCCGACCAACCCGGTGTCGCGGTTGTTCACCTGGGTGGGGCAGCAGCTCGGTGTGCAGCCCACCGGCAAGGACTACATCAAGCGCGTCATCGCGCTGCCCGGCGACACCGTCGCGTGCTGCGACGCGAAGAACCGGGTCACCGTCAACGGCGTCCCGCTGAACGAGGAGGACTACCTCTTCCCGGGCAGCGCCGCCACCGAATCCGAGTTCGGACCCGTGACCGTGCCCAAGGGCCGGGTGTGGCTCATGGGCGACCATCGCTCCATCTCGTATGACTCCCGCCTGCACCAGAACGATCCGGGGGAGGGGAGCGTCGCCATCGACAGCGTGGTCGGCCGCGCCTTTGTGATCGTCTGGCCACTGGACCGGTGGGGCACATTGCCGATCCCCGATACGTTCGACAGGCTGAACGACGAGACCGAGGGCGGCGAAGAGTCGGCGAGCGGATCGGACGTCGCGGGTGAACCCGATATCGCGAGCGCACCCGTGGCCGCCGCCGCACTCCCGTTCGCCCCCCTCGCTCTGGGAACCGCTGCTGCTGTCCCCCTCCACCTGGGCGGACGTAGCGCTCAGCGGGCGCTGCGCCGACGGTTCCGGAGGTCACACGCCGGAGATTCCGGGGATTGATCGCGCGTGGTTGACATGTGTCGCATCATGGATTGAGTGACGACGAATTCGTCGGGTCCCGCGCCGGGCCGGGCGACGTCACCGACACGTGTACAGCTACGGGGTCGAAGGGGGCCAGAAGACCGAACCGGGAGTGCACGACGAAAGCGAGCGCGAAATGAGTTCTGAGGACCTGGAGAAGTACGAAGCCGAGATGGAGCTGCAGCTCTATCGCGAGTACCGAGATGTCGTCGGCCTCTTCGGGTACGTGGTGGAGACCGAACGCAGGTTCTACCTGACCAACCACGTCGACCTCCAGCCGCGCAGCACCGAGAACGGTGAGATGTACTTCGAGGTCACGATGGAAGACGCCTGGGTCTGGGACATGTACCGCCCCGCCCGGTTCGTCCGCAACGTGCGCGTGGTGACGTTCAAAGACGTCAATGTCGAAGAGATCACCAAGTCCGACCTCGAAGTCCCCGGTTCCGGCCACACGGTCTAGGGAATCTCGACGGCGTCTCCCAACCCCGTTGCCTGACCACCCGCGGTTGCGCGGTGGCACACGGCGATCAGGAACCGCATGACCGGCCCCTCCGGTCATGCGGTTCTTTTTTGCGCGCATAGCGCCTCGCGGGCCGCGAGCGACTGCGGTCCCGTCCTCCAGGACGGGACCGGCGCGCCCAGCCCGCTCCGGCGTCGGTGCCGCCTCGTACCGCCGAGCATCGGGCAGGCGATCGCGGGCGAGGCAGCCCAGCGGCCCCAGGTTCCCCGCCCGCCGGTGGGGCATGTCGGAATGTGGTGGGCACGAGGTTTTTCCACAGCCGGGAAAACGCGGGTCGCGCCGGACTTCTCCACCCCCGCACCTTGGGGTGGGGAGGTGATCGCGCATGGCGGTCGAAGTCCGGGCATGGGTCCGGCGCAGGAGGGACCTGGGACAGCGAGGGGAGGAGCTGGCCGCCGCCTTTCTGGAGCGCCAGGGGATGCGCGTACTGGCACGCAACTGGCGATGCCCCGAGGGCGAGATCGACATCGTGGCCCGTTACGGGGCCACACTCGTCATCGCGGAGGTCAAGACCCGGACCAGCCTGCGGTTCGGGTCGCCACTAGAGGCGGTCGACCGCCGGAAGCGCGACCGGTTGCGCTCGCTGGCGCGGCTGTGGTCGGCGCGCAACGGGGGAGCGGCCGCGCGGATTCGGATTGATGTCGTGGCCGTCCTGGTCCGATCCGACGGCCGCACCTATATCGGTCACCACAAGGCGGTGGCGTGAGATGGGGCTGGCGCGCGCCCGGTCCATGGCCCTGATAGGGGTCGATGGGCACCTTGTGGAGGTGGAGGCGCACATCGGTGATGGTCCGGCGGGGCTCACCCTGGTCGGGTTGCCGGATACCGCTTTGCGGGAGGCCCGCGACCGCATCCGCGCGGCCGTGGCCAACTCGGGAGAGCGCTGGCCCGAGGGCCACATCACGGTCAGCCTGTCGCCCGCCAGCCTGCCCAAACGCGGCAGCGGCTTCGACCTCGCCATCGCCGCCGCCGTCATCGCGGCCGACGGCGCCATTCCGGTCGAAGGCGTTCAGAACTCGGTCTTCCTCGCCGAGCTCGGCCTTGATGGCCGCACCCGGCCGGTCCCCGGGGTGCTGCCCGCCGTCCTGTCCGGCGTCCGCGCCGGGTACCCGAGTTTCGCGGTCGCGCGCGGAAACGCGGACGAAGCCCGGCTTGTCCCCGATGCCGAGGTCGCCCCCACCGGCTCGCTCGCCGAACTCTTCGCCCAGCTGCGCGGCCACCCCATCGAACCGCCGCTCTTCGACGAGGACACCGCGTCCTCCGCCCCGGCAGCACGCCCGGAGCGACAGCTGGACCTCGCCGATGTCCTGGGGCAGCCCGTGGCCCGCCGCGCGCTCGAAATCGCGGCGGCCGGAGGCCACCACCTGATGCTCCTCGGCCCACCGGGAACCGGCAAGAGCCTGCTGGCCGAGCGCCTGCCGACCATCCTCCCGCCCCTGAGCCAGGAGGAGGCCATCGAGGTCACCGCCGTCCACTCGGTGGCCGGAGAGTTGCCCGAGGGCGCGCCGCTGGTCGACCGCCCTCCGTTCTGCGCGCCTCACCACACCGCCACCCGGGCCGCGATGATCGGCGGCGGCAGCGCGCGGCTCCACCCCGGCTGCGTCTCACTGGCCCACCGAGGCTGCCTGTTCTTGGACGAGGCTCCCGAATTCGACCGGAACGTCCTCGACTCGCTCCGGCAACCCCTGGAGAGCGGCGAGGTGACGGTGTCCCGGGTGGCGGCCACCGCGCTCTTCCCGGCACGATTCCTCTTGGTCCTGGCCGCTAACCCCTGCCCCTGCGGCAAAGGCGGCCCGGCGTGCGCGTGCCCGTCGGCGCAGCGTCGCCGATACCTGGCACGGTTGTCCGGGCCACTGCTCGACCGTGTCGACCTCAAGGTCGAGCTACAGCCGGTCGCGCACGCCGAGCTTCTCGCCGACCGCGCGTTCGCCGAGTCCTCCGCGACCGTTGGCCAGCGCGTGGTCCAGGCGCGGGAACGGGCGGCCAAGCGGCTCGCCGCGACGCCGTGGTCTACGAACGCCGAGATCCCCGGAGCGGAGCTGCGACGCCGCTTCCCGGTCGCGGCCGACGCGCTGCGCCTCCTCGGAGCAGCACTCGATCGTGGCGAGGTCAGCGCTCGGGGCGTCGACCGCGCGCTGCGTGTCGCCTGGACGCTGGCCGATCTGGCGGGTCGCGACGAACCCGGGATCGACGACACCGCCTACGCGTTCGCGCTGTGGTCGGGGCGGGCGCAGTGAGCGGCGTGGCGACCGACGACGCCCACGCGCGTGCCTGCCTCAGCGCTGTGGCCGACGCCGGGGACCCGCTCATGGGCGCGCTGATCGACGAGTACGGTGCCGCCGAGATCTGGGCCTCGCTGCGCGCGGGGGCCGAGCTCCCCGCCGTGGAAGCGGCGGGCGGACAGCGGCCGGCGACCCCTCCGGCCCGACAGGAGCGGTGGCGCGCCCGCGCCCCGGGGATCGACGCCGATGCCCTGCTGTCCGCCTCGGCCGAGATGGGAGGTCGGCTGGTCGTTCCCGGCGACCCGGAGTGGCCCGGGCGGTTGGACCGGCTGGGTGACCGGCGCCCCTATGCGCTGTGGCTGCGTGGCGTCCAGGACCTGCGCAACGCCTGCCTGCGGTCGGTGGCGATGGTGGGCTCCCGCGCCGCGAGCGGTTATGGGCTGCACGTCGCCGCGGATCTGGCCTGTGGGCTCGCCGAGCGCTCCTGGTCGGTGGTCTCAGGGGGCGCCTACGGCATCGATGGAGCCGCGCACCGCGGGGCGCTCGCGGGCGGCGCGCCCACCGTCGCCATCCTCGCCTGCGGACTCGACATCGACTACCCGCGGGGGCATGAGGCCCTGTTCGCCGACATCGCCGCGCGGGGCACACTGGTCAGCGAACACCCCCTCGGGGCCGGCCCCACCCGCCACGGCTTTCTGGTCCGGAACCGGATCATCGCCGCTCTGACGCCGGGCACGGTCGTGGTCGAGGCGGGACTGCGGAGCGGCGCGCTGAACACCGCCCGGCACGCCCTGGACCTGTGCAGCGCTCTCATGGCGGTACCCGGACCGGTCACCTCCGCTCTGTCAGCCGGCTGCCACCGCCTGCTCCGGGAATGGCAGGCCGCCTGTGTCACCGACGCGGCCGACATCGCGGAACAGCTCGGGCCGATCGGCGAGGAGCTGCGTCCTGGCCGGGGCACCGCGCTGGCACGCGATGGCCTGGACGAAGAGTCACAGCGCGTCCTGGACGCGGTCCCGGACCGCACGGGGGCTGGAACCGCCACCATCGCCCTCGCGGCGGGCCTGGACCTGGATGCCGCCATGGGGCGCCTCGGCCTGCTCGCGGCCGGAGGCTTCATCGAACGGTGCCCCGCTGGCTGGCGCACCCGGCCCGACAGTGGCACGGAGGGGAGGTGACCCGCTCGATCCAGCTGGGGCCGGACCCGCCTCGTCCCCCGTCCCCCTGGCGTGCCTTCCGGCGGGGCTGGCGGGTCCGCGCGCCCACGCCGGATCCGGTCGAACGACGCGCGGCCCCGATTCCCTCGCGCCCCCGACAGTGCCGTGAGGGGGCCAGCCGCGTCCGAAAACCGGTAACTTGAGGGCCTTGGAGGGTAATGTTGCGCCATGACGAGGAACTACAGCGCCGCATTCCTGGCGGATGGACCGCTTGTTTTCGTCTCCGGCCAGACTCCCGAGGCCCCGGACGGCAGTGTCGCCTCCGGTGACGCGGTGGAGCAGACCCGGCAGGTCTTTCGCAACGTCGAGGCGGCACTCGCTCCGTACCAGGCCGATCTGCGGAATCTGGTCAAGGTCAACTACTACCTGCGGCACATCGCCGACCTCCAGGCCGTCCGGCAGGTGTTGAACGAGTTCCTTGTGCAGCGACCACGTCCGGCCAGCACCCTCCTCGAAGTGACCGGACTGGTCGACTCCCGGTTTCTGGTAGAGATCGACGCGGTGGCGTGCCTCCCCGGTTCGGGGAGCACGGGTGGGCCGAGATGAGTGAGGATCACCCCCCACACGGGACGAGCCGCGGGCAGGGGGAGGACGCCGCCGCGGACCCGCACGCAGCGCACGCCGAACTCCTCGCCGCGTTTCGCGGCCACCTCGAAAGCGCGGGGCGTTCGCGGCACACGGTCCGCGCCTACCTCAGCGATCTGCGCGGCCTCCTCGCCCACCTCGACGACGCCGGTGGCGGAATCCGCGACATCGACATCGCCCTGCTGCGCGATTGGCTCTCCCGGTCGCATGAGGCGGGCGCCGCACGCTCCACCATGGCGCGGCGCACGGCCGCGGCCCGTGGCTTCACCGCCTTCCTCCACCGTTCCGGGCGACTCGCGGTCGACCCGGGGCCGCTGCTCGCCACCCCGGCCCCCCGGCGGCCGCTTCCCGACGTCCTCGACGAGGAACAGGCGCACATGGCACTGCGGCCGAACGGTGAGGACGACGAGTCCCCGACCTCCCTCCGCCGCACCGCCATCGTCGAGGTCCTCTACGCCACCGGTATCCGCGTGGCCGAGCTCTGCGCGCTCGATCTCGACGATGTCGACCGCGACCGCCGCACCCTCCGCGTCCACGGCAAGGGCGGCAAGGACCGCGTCGTGCCGATCGGTGTCCCCGCGCTGGACGCGGTGGACCGCTGGCTGTACGCGGGACGCCCGCACTGGGCGACCCCCAACAGCGGCCCCGCCCTCTTCCTCGGCGCGCGCGGTGGACGACTGGGAACCCGCACGGCCCGCCGCGACGTCCACGAACGGATGCGGAACGAAGAGACGGGCGACGGCATCAGCCCGCACGGCCTCCGGCACAGCGCCGCCACCCACCTGCTGAACGGTGGCGCCGACCTGCGCAGTGTCCAGGAGATCCTCGGCCACTCCTCACTGCGCAGCACGCAGATCTACACCCACGTCTCCATCGAGCGTCTCACCCGCGCCTACAACCAGGCCCACCCCCGCGCGTGACGCGCGTCCCGTGCCCAGCAGCGGAAGCAGCCGGACCTCACCCACCCCGAGAAGCGCCAGAGGATCGGTGTAGGCGCGCTCGCGCAGTAACCCCCAGTGCAGACAGTCCCGCCGACCGCAGTGCCGCGGCGCGGCCGCGACGGCGCCGATGGTGTCTCCCGCCGCGACCGGGGCGCCGCGCTCCACCTCGGCCTCGACCGGCAGATAGGTCGTGCGCAGATCGCCGTGGGCGACGCTCACCACGCCCGTCCCGCCCACGGGACCGGCGAAGGCCACCCGCCCCGCGCCCGCCGCCACGACCGCCTCGCCCTCCTTCGCCGCGAGGTCGACGCCCCGATGCCCCGGCAGCCACCTCTCCGCCGGCGGCTGGAACGGACGGACGACCTCCGGCTCTCCCTCCAGCGGCCACCGCCACGCCCCGCCGTCCGCCAACGCCGACGGCCCCCAGATCAGGGCCAGGAGGAGAACGGCGACGGCGCTGAGCGCCGTCGGCACGAGCGCGGCGGTGGTCGACGGCGGTACGGCTGGGGCTGAGGCGTGCACAGGAGGGGAGGACAGTGGGATGGGACGGCAGAGGCGGGAGATGGGAGGCCGGTAGCGGCGGCGCGAGATCTTCATGGGCACCAGCGTGGGGAGAGCACGCCCTTTTTCGCCACGAGGATCCTGCCGCCTGTGGACGGTCACGTCGCCCACACAAATCCGATCGGTGGCCTCGACGTGCTTGACATCTCTCCATCGCGGCGTCTGATCGGCGCGCGGAGGCGCTGCTCCGGTTAGAATCTTCTGTGGCTCATCTTGAGTCACCAACTACGCACGTCCCCGTGCTTTCCCCGGAAGGGGTCGGTCTTACGGTCCGCGTCGCCGCAGGCGGTGCGGCGGATCGGCCGGGACGTCAGGAACAACCGAGGCGGGATCCGTCCCGCCGCACAGGAAGGACCCGGTCATGGCCACCACAGTCGTGACGATCCGTCAGCTGCTCGAAAGCGGCGTTCACTTCGGGCACCAGACCCGTCGCTGGAACCCGAAGATGAAGCGCTTCATCTTCACCGAGCGCAACGGCATCTACATCATCGACCTGCAGAAGTCGCTCGCCTACATCGACCGCGCCTACGAGTTCGTCAAGGAGACGGTCGCCCACGGTGGCACCATCCTCTTCGTCGGCACGAAGAAGCAGGCGCAGGAGGCCATCGACGAGCAGGCTCGCCGCGTCGGCATGCCGTACGTCAACCAGCGCTGGCTCGGTGGCATGCTCACCAACTTCTCCACCGTCCACAAGCGGCTGCAGCGTCTGAAGGAGCTGGAGGAGATCGACTTCGACGACGTCCCCGGCTCCGGCCTGACCAAGAAGGAGCTTCTTGGCCTGCGCCGCGAGAAGGAGAAGCTGGAGCGTACGCTCGGCGGTATCCGCGACATGGCCCGCGTGCCCAGCGCTGTGTGGATCGTGGACACCAAGAAGGAGCACATCGCGATCAGCGAGGCTCGCAAGCTGAACATCCCGGTCGTCGCCATCCTCGACACCAACTGCGACCCGGACGAGGTCGACTACCCGATCCCGGGTAACGACGACGCCATCCGCAGCGTCAGCCTGCTCACCCGCGTCGTCGCCGACGCGGTCGCCGACGGCCTGCTGGCTCGCTCCGGTGCCTCCACCGACGAGCAGAAGGCCGCCGCGGAGGAGCCGCTGGCCGAGTGGGAGCGGGAGCTCCTTGAGGGTAAGGGCGAGGAGGCCAAGGCTGAGGCCCCGGCCGAGGCTGAGGCCAAGGACGAGGCTCCGGCTGCTGAGGCGCCGGCCGCCGAGGCGCCGGCCGCCGACGCTGAGGCCCCGAAGGAAGCCTGAGCCGCCGACTGCCTCAGGTAGCGCTCCGCCCTCCACACGGACATGCCTCGCGCCGCGGCGCGAGCGCGTGTGGAGGGCACCTTTGAGACACCGTAGACCCACTCTCCTAGGGGATGAGAGAACAGCAATGGCGAACTACACCGCCGCTGACGTCAAGAAGCTGCGCGACACGACCGGTGCCGGCATGATGGCCTGCAAGAAGGCGCTGGAGGAGCACGACGGCGACTTCGACAAGGCCGTCGAGTTCCTGCGCGTCAAGGGCGCCAAGGACGTCGGCAAGCGGGCCGACCGCACCGCCGCCAACGGCCTCGTCGTCCTCAAGCAGGACAGCGACTCCGCCGCCGTTCTCGTTGAGCTGAACTGCGAGACGGACTTCGTCGCCAAGAACGACCAGTTCCAGGCCCTCGCCGACGGCATCGCCGACTTCATCGCCGCCAACGACGTCGCCGACGTCGAGACGCTCCTTGCGACCGAGTACGCCGACGGCAAGTCCGTGCAGAAGGTCATCGAGGAGACCAGCGCGGTCATCGGCGAGAAGCTGGAGCTGCGCCGCTTCGCCAAGTACGAGGGCGCCTACGTCGCCAGCTACATGCACAAGTCCGACCCCGACCTGCCCCCGACCATGGGTGTGCTCGTCGAGCTGGACAAGGCTGAGCCCGAGATCGGCAAGGACCTCGCTCAGCAGATCGCCGCTCTGGCTCCGAAGTACGTGAGCAAGGACGAGGTCCCCGAGGACATCGTCGAGAACGAGCGCCGCATCGCCGAGGCCACCGCCCGCGAGGAGGGCAAGCCGGAGCAGGCCCTGCCGAAGATCATCGAGGGCCGCGTCAATGGCTTCTTCAAGGAGGCCACGCTGCTCGGGCAGCCGTTCGTCAAGGACAACAAGAAGACCATCCAGAAGGTGGTCGACGAAGCCGGCGTCGCCGTGCGCCGTTTCGTCCGGTTCAAGGTCGGCCAGGCCTAGACCTTTGACATGATGGAGGTGCCGGGGATTCATTTCCCCGGCACCTTCGGTGGATAAAGGCGGGGTTCGGGCCGAACCTAGGAGGGGACCCCGCGCCGCAAACCGCTCGGGGGAACCAGAAGGAGGCCGATCGCCGTGCCGGAGAACGAAGGTCATAGCAGCACGAAGGACCCGGACATGCACGACACGGGCTGGAAGCGCGTGGTGCTGAAACTGTCGGGGGAGGCCTTCGCCGGCGGTAGCGAGCTGGGCATCGACCCCAGCATCGTGCAGTTCGTGGCGGAGGCCGTGGCCGAGGCCGCGTCCGAGGGCATCCAGGTCGCCATCGTCGTCGGTGGCGGCAACTACATCCGTGGCGCCGAACTGTCCGAGGGCGGCATGGAGCGCGGGCGCGCCGACTACATGGGCATGCTCGGCACCGTCATCAACTGCCTGGCCCTGCAGGACTTCCTGGAGCGCCTGGGTATTGAGACGCGCGTGCAGACCGCGATCCACATGAGCCAGGTCGCCGAGCCCTACATCCCGCGTCGCGCGGTGCGCCACCTCGAAAAGGGCCGCGTCGTCATCTTCGGCGCCGGTCTCGGTGCGCCGTTCTTCTCCACCGACACCACCGCTGCGCAGCGCGCGCTGGAGATCGGTGCGCACGCTGTTCTCAAGGGCACGCAGGTCGACGGTGTCTACGACTCCGACCCGCACCGCAACCCGAACGCGGTCAAGTTCGACCGCCTCGATTACAACGAAGTGCTCACCCGGGGCCTGAAGGTCATGGACGCCACCGCGGTGAGCCAGTGCATGGACAACGGTCTGCCGATCGTCGTCTTCGACCTCATGGGGCAGGGCAACATCGTCCGCGCCGTGCGTGGGGAGAAGATCGGCACCATCGTGTGTCCGGCCGACAGCTGATCCAGTGATCCAGCGCTGACCCAGCGCAGACCTCGAATCGACGGACCACAGCGACACACGGGAGCCGCAATGATCGAAGAGACACTCCTCGAAGCAGAGGAGAAAATGGAAAAGGCGGTCGTGGTCGCCAAGGAGGATTTCGCCGCGATCCGCACGGGCCGCCCTGGCCCGGCGACGTTCAACAAGATCACGGTGGACTACTACGGCGCCCAGACCCCTGTTAACCAGCTCGCGTCGTTCTCCGTCCCCGAAGCGCGCATGGTGGTCGTCTCGCCGTTCGACAAAACCTCGCTGCAGGCCATCGAGAAGGCCATTCGCGACAGTGACCTCGGTGTGAACCCGGCTAACGACGGCAACATCATCCGCGTGGTCTTCCCGGAGCTGTCCGAGGAGCGCCGCAAGGAGTACATCAAGGTGGTTCGCAGCAAGGCCGAGGACGGCAAGGTGTCGATCCGCAACGTGCGTCGGCACGCCAAGGACGCGCTGGACAAGGCCGTCAAGGGCGGTGAGATCGGCGAGGACGAGGGCCACCGTGCGCAGGACGAGCTGGACGAGCTCACCCAGAAGTACACGGGTGAAATCGACGAGCTGCTGAAGCACAAGGAAACCGAACTGCTCGAGGTCTAGGGTCCGTGTCCTACTCTGAGCCCGGTTCGGATTCCACGGACGAGAATGGGCGGGCCGGGTCTGGCCCGTCCGCTGACTCTGGCGACTCCGCGGACGCATCGGTCACGCCGTCTTCCAACGGCACACCGTCCGCCGCTGCCAACGGGTCCGCGTCGGACAACGGCTCGGCCGCGGTCGGCGGTCCGTCTGCGGGTGGCTCCGCGTCGGCCGGCGGCCCGGGGTCATCGCCAGAGAACAGCGACGGGTCGGACGTATCGGGCATGAACGGCGCTAGTAACGGAAAGTCCCGCAAGGGGCTGCGCAAGCCCGGCGGCGACCCGATCCGAACCGGCCGCAACCTTCCGCTCGCCATTGGGAGCGGGATCGCCCTCGGTGCCCTTGTCCTGCTGTCGATCTACCCTCTCGCCGCGGCGTTCGTCTTGATCACCTCGGCGGCCGTCCTCATCGGCCTGCGCGAGCTGAAACGCGCTCTCGCGGAGAAGGGCGTGTCCCTGGCGGTCGCCCCGCTCCTCGTCGGCGGGATCGCGATGCAGCCGGCGGCGTACTTCGGCGGCCCGGGCTGGCTGGCGGGCACGACCGCGGTCACCACGATCGCGGCCCTGTCCTGGCGGCTGCGCGGGGGTGCGGAGGGATACGTCCGGGACGCCGCGGGCAGCCTCTTCGTGCTGCTGTACCTGCCGTTCCTGCTGGCCACGTGGCAACTGCTGATCTCCACCCCCGGCGACGGCCCAGAGCGGCTGATCGCCTTCATCATCGTGACGATCAGCAGCGACATCGGGGGCTACTTCGCCGGTATCACCACCGGCCGGCACAAGATGGCGCCGAACATCAGCCCAAACAAGACCTGGGAGGGCTTCGCCGGGTCGGTCCTCGCGTGCATGTTGGCGGGCGCCCTCACGGTCTCGCTGATGCTCGACGGCCCTGTCTGGGCGGGGGTGGTCCTCGGCATCGCCGTGGTGTTCGCCGCCACCGTGGGCGACCTGATCGAGTCGCTCATCAAACGGGACCTCGGCATCAAGGACATGGGCCGCTTCATGCCGGGCCACGGCGGCCTGATGGACCGTCTGGACTCCCTCCTCCTCGGGGGAGCGGTGTCCTGGGTGGTGCTGAGCCTCCTGGTCTAGCCGCACGACGAACCGCCGCCATAGACCGCGGCATCAGCAGGGGCGGAGCGCGCGTCGCGCTCCGCCCCGACGCGTGTCACAGGCGCTTCAGCTGGCGAACACTGCTGCTGGCCAGCGCGCCACCGGTCGCCAGGACGGTGAGCACGGCCATACCGACCAGCGTCGACCCGGGGCCCGCGACGGCGGCGATCGGTCCCACCGCCACCTCACCGAGAGGCATCGCGATGAACGACCCGAGGCCGTCATAGGAGTAGACCCGCGAGAGCCGGTCCGGTGGAATGTTCTGCTGCATCGCGACCTCCCACGCCACACCGAACTGCTCCATCGCGACCCCGGCCACGAACATCGAGGCGAGCAGGAACGGGATCCCTGTCCCCGTGCCCAGCACCGCCATCGGCACCGCGTCGAGCGCCGCGAGCGCCACACCGAAGCACAAGGCCCGGCGCGGCTGCCACCGCGCGGCCAGCACTCCGCCGAGGAGCATGCCGATACTGTTCGTCGCGACGACAAGTCCCCAGGTCGCACGGCCGAAGGAGGCGTCGGCGACGGCCGGGCCGAGAACCGCCACGGTGCCCGACCATGTCGCGTTGATGACCATGAACTGCAGCACGACGATCCACACCCAGGGTCGGGAGGCGACCTCACCCCACCCGTCGCGCAGATCCCGTAGCACGTCAGTGCGCCCCGCGGCGCGGCCGGCCCCGGGCGGCAGCCGGAGCAGGAGGAAGCTGAGGGCGGCTAGGGCGAAGACCAGGGCGTTCACCGCCAGCGCCCACCCGGAGCCGAGCACGCCCGCCAGGCCCGCCGCGGCCGACATGCCGACGAACATCCCGATGTGCACCCCGATCCGCACCAGCGCGTTGGCCGGGCGCAACAGCGACGACGGCACGGTCTGCGGGGTCAACGCGGCCGCGGCGGGCAGGTTCGCGGCCGCAGCCGCCCCATTGACCAGGCTCAGCGCGATCATCACCGGCAGCGACGCGAACCCGAGCAGCACACTCGCCGCGAGCGTGCCCTGCGACAGGGCCGCGAGGGCACACCCGCCGCGCAGGATGAGGTCCCTCGGGAATCGGTCGGCGAGCACGCCGCCGAATAGCAGTAGCGCCACGTTCGCCAGCGAGCGGGTGCCGACGACCAGCCCGAGATGGATCAGCGACCCGGTGACGTCAAGCACGGCGAACGCGAGCGCCACGGTCGCCACGCCGTTGCCGAAGTACATCAGCGCACGTCCAGCGGCCAACGCCCGAAACGCGGGATGCCGCAGCGGCGCCGTGATGGAAAACCGCTCATCGGGAAGGAGGTTCATTCCCCTCCCGCCGTGGCGGCCGACTCATATGGGGGAGATGAGGGCACGGCTACGCAGCATGCGCGAGGCCGCATTCGGGAGTCAACGGATTTTTTCGTCGTCGACGACGGGGCGTTTCGGTCGGCTGCTACCTTCCGAACCCATGGACGACACCGTGTATGTGGGCAATGCGGGCAAGGACGCGGCTGAGGACCGAGGATGGTTGCTCGGGCACTTCAAGGACGTCGCTGACCCGCGCCACAGCGACGCCGTCGAGATCAAGTGGGGAGTCCACCCGCAGGGCGATGAACGGGCTCAGTGGGTGACCGGCGAGGAGCGTACGGCCCTGCTCGTACTCATCAGCGGGCGCTTCCGGGTGGAGCTGCCGGAGCGCAGTGTTCTGCTGTCTCAGCAGGGGGACTACGTCGTATGGGGTAGGGGCACCGACCGCAGGCCCCCTCTGGCGATGATCATGGGGATTCTCCCGGCAAAACGGACAGAACCGGGACCGTTCCCATGATCATCGCGGGGAACTTGTGGCAAACCGGGCATACCCGGCGCGCGGACGCCCGCTAGCCGGATTCCGGGCCCCCGCACGGCCCACCTGGGAGGCGACCGGGGACCCCACCACCCACCTGCCGTCGATGCCGCTTTTCACCCAAGAACACCGGATCAGCCAACCGCCGACAAGGCCGCCCAGCAGACCTCCTGCCCCATCGCGCGGTGATCACGGGGAATCTCCCGGCACAATAGGCAAGACCAGGCTCCCCACCGTGATCACTGGCGGAGGGTGCCAATGGCAGGGCGGTCCTCGCGTGTCGCGGGAGCCCGCTTGCGTGAAGCGAGAGAAACCCCGCGCGCCGAGATACCCGGCCCCGCCGCACCGGCTAGAGGGCAGGGCCCCTCGCCCCCTCCGCCCTCGGCGCTGCTTGTGGAGGCTCGACCGCGGTGGTGCGTTGGGAGCGAGCCGCCGACGCGAATCCAGCTCCGGCGCATCGGAGAGAAGTGGGAAAAAAGCCCCGTCCAGGCCTATCTCGCCGCTACCCCAGCACCCAGCTGCGCCCCTCCGCCGCGAGTTTGTCGATGAGGGTCGCGGCGTCGTGTTCCTTGGCGAAGAGGTGTTCGGGGCGGGTGATGGGGACGATCCAGAGCCAGTGGACCGGGTCGCCGTGGAAGGTGAGGCCCGATGTGTCGGGTGGGAGGTGGCCTTCCGGGGCCGAGAGCGGGGTCGGGTCGGCGATGAGGAGGACGGCGGAGTTGGTGCCGCGGACGGCGCGGTCTTCGGTGTTGTCGAGCCACTTGACGCTGTGGCCGGTGCCGAACCAGGTGACGGCGCGCCAGGGGAAGGCGCCGATCCAGCGGAAGAGGCGGGCGGCCTCGTGGGCGGGGCGGGTGGTGGCCAGGGCCAGTTCGATGCGGGCGTATTGGGAGGTGTCAGCCATGTAGCGGTCGAGCGTGGGCATTCTCTGCCCGCACATGCCGACCGTGCTGAGGATGGTGAACGGCCGGTTCCCCTCGGGTGGGCGCTCGGAGACGCGGATCAGGGGGGCATGGCCGTCGGAGACGTCCCAGTAATGGCCGGGCGTGCCCACGCACCTGGTGAGGTGGTTGAACACGGCCCGCTGGACGCTGCGCCAGGCGCCGGGGACCGCTCGCCAGTCCCAGTAGGCCTCGGCATGGACCACGCGCGGCCACAGCCGGTCGGCTTCGGGGTCGAGCGCCCAGGCGTAGGGGCTGCGGCCGATCGCTTCGCGGGCGTAGCCCGGGAGGCCGTTGTCGGCCTCGGCCCATCCGGGGATGACCGCGAGGAGACCGTCGTGGTCGAGCAGCGCCAGCCCGTCGCCCTCCTCGAACCACACCACGCGCAGGTGCTCGGGGTCGAAGCGGGCGTGGCCCTGGGGGTGTTTGGTATGTGCGGCGGGCATCAGCGGGGCCTGTCCCTCGTACAGGCCGCTGGGGTCGCTGGTCTCCGGGGCCAGCTCGTGGTTGGCGAGCCACACCGGAACGCGGATCCGGTCACGGGCGTCGAGCA
Source organism: Nocardiopsis rhodophaea (assembly GCF_039530945.1). Taxonomy (NCBI): domain Bacteria; kingdom Bacillati; phylum Actinomycetota; class Actinomycetes; order Streptosporangiales; family Nocardiopsidaceae; genus Nocardiopsis; species Nocardiopsis rhodophaea. The sequence goes on along the minus strand of NZ_BAAAPC010000011.1, from coordinate 93,688 downwards.
GGTACGCCGCCGTGGTCCGGGAGTCGCACTCGACGATGACGCGGCGGCTGCGGTAGGGGCTGAACTGGTCCAGCAGGATGTGCGTTCCGCTCAACTGACCTCCCGAGCTCAGCCACCGTCAACGCCGCCACCGCACGACCGTGTCCACGCGTCGCATAGCATGAACCGTAATGCCCTGACGGGCGGTGCCGCATCTCAGAAGGCCCCAACTGGCCGCCGAATCGCGGACCATGCGGACATCCCGCCCGGACCCTGTCGCCCAAGATCCGTCTAGGACCTGCATGCCTGCCGAGCTCACCTTCGTCGCCCCGCGCCGTGCCAAGCCGCCGCGGCACCTCGCTGACCTCAGCCCGGAGGAGCGCCGCACTGCCGTTACCGAGCTCGGAGAGAAGCCCTTCCGCGCCAAGCAGCTGGCCCAGCACTACTTCGGCCACCTGGAATCGGACACCTCGGCGATGACCGATCTCCCCGCCGAATCCCGCGATCGGCTCGGTGAGGCGCTGCTCCCCAAGCTGCTCACGCCGGTCAAGCACATCACCTGCGACAACGGTATGACCCGCAAGACGCTGTGGCGCGCCTTCGACGGTGTCCTGTTCGAGTCGGTGCTGATGCGCTACCCCGACCGCGTCACGCTGTGCGTGTCCTCCCAGGCCGGGTGCGGCATGAACTGCCCGTTCTGCGCGACGGGACAGAACGGCCTCACCCGGAACCTGTCCACCGGCGAGATCGTCGACCAGATCGTGTCCGTCGCGCGCGACCTGGACCGCGGCGAGGTCGCGGGCGGCCCGGGACGCATCAGCAACATCGTCTTCATGGGCATGGGTGAGCCGCTGGCCAACTACCGGCGGGTGCTCGAATCCGTGCGCCGCATCACCGACCCGGTGCCCGGTGGGCTCGGCATCTCGCAGCGCGGCGTCACCGTCTCGACGGTCGGCCTGGTCCCGGCCATCGAGAAGTTGACCGCCGAGCGCATGCAGGTGCGGCTGGCCATCTCGCTGCACGCTCCCGATGACGAGCTGCGCGACGAACTCGTGCCGGTCAATAACCGGTGGAAGGTCGCGGAGGTGCTCGACTCCGCCTGGAAGTACGCCGCGACGACCGGCCGCCGGGTGTCGATCGAGTACGCGCTCATCCGCGACATCAACGATCAGGCCTGGCGCGCCGACCTGCTGGGCCGCCTGCTCAAGGGCAAGCTGGTGCACGTCAACCTGATCCCGCTGAACCCGACCCCCGGGTCGAAGTGGACCGCGTCGCGCCCGGAGGACGAGCGTGAGTTCGTCCGCCGCTTGGAGGCGCACGGGGTCTCGGTCACCATCCGCGACACCCGCGGCCAGGAGATCGACGGGGCCTGCGGCCAGCTCGCCGCCGCCGAGAACTAGGCGGCGGCGATCCGCCGCGCTCGCCCGACCGCCCCTGAGGAGCGCCGGACGTGACCGAGACCGCTCTGGCCTTCAGCTTCGGCCTGGTCTCGGCGTTGCTGCCGTTTCTCAACGTGGAGCTGTACCTGCTGGGCGCGGCCGCTCTGATGGGGGACGGCGCCCTGTTCGCGATGGCGGTGGCGGCCGGGCTCGGCCAGACGCTCGGCAAGATCGTCTACTACTACCTCGGCAAGGGCGTCCTCACCATCCCCTGGCTCAAGCGGCGGTCGGCGACCCCGAGCCGCTGGAGTGAGCGGGTGGCCCAGTGGCGGGCCAAGGCCGAGGGACGGCCCTGGTGGGCGGCGGGCCTCCTGGGCGTCAGCTCGTTCTCCAGCATTCCGCCGTTCATGGTCATCGCGGTGCTGGCGGGGACCGTGCGCATGCCCCTGTGGTCTTTCGTCACCGTCACCATGGCGACGCGGACGGCGCGTTTCCTGCTGCTCGTCTACGCGCCGGGGACGGTCATGGCCGTCCTGCCCGGCTGACGTACTGCGTGGTCCGATCAGCCGTTTCTCCGGGTGCGCCGAGGCCTACCGGGTCCCCCAGGCGTACGTTTGCTTGCGCAGCTTCAGGTACAGGAAGCTCTCCGTCCCGGTGACACCGGGGACGGCGCGGATCCGGGCGAGGACTTCCAGGAGCTGCTCGTCGTCCGCGGCCACGACCTCGACCAAGAGGTCGAAAGAGCCCGCGGTGATGACCACGTACTCCACGCCCGCCACGTCGGAGAGCGCGTCGGCGGCCTCGTTGAGGTCGCCGTTGCACTTGACGCCGATCATGGCCTGGCGGCTGAAGCCCAGCATCATCGGGTCGGTGACGCCCACGACCTGGACCACCCCGGTCTCCAGCAGGCGCTGCACCCGCTGGCGCACCGCTGCCTCCGAGAGGCCGACCGCCTTGCCGATGGCCGCGTACGAGCGGCGCCCGTCCTCCTGCAGCTGCTCGATGATGCGCTTTGCGGTGTCATCGAGCGCGGGACCGGGGGTGTTCTTCCGGCCCGACGGCTGGGGGTCGCCCTTGTCGGTCACGTGCTCCTCCGAGCTGTGCATGAGACGTTCGTTATGGATGGTTCTTGCGGGTGAGAATCAAGGATTTGATTGCTTGGGCCGCATTGCACGACGGAATCAATGCTACGTGCAGTATCCCATGGTGTCCGTCGGCTATTGCGAGAGGCGGTCGCGTACCGAGTCCAACGACAGGAGGGCGACGTGGAGGGACAGGCAGGTCTCCACCGACTCCAGGTCGGCGTCGAGAACATGGGAGATTCTGCGCAGCCGTTCGTAGAACGCCGGCCGGGAGAGGTGGGCGCGTGACGCCGCCAGGGCCTTGTTCCGTCCCGCCGCCAGGTAGTGGCGGAGCATATCGGTCAGGTCGCTGGAGTGGCGGTCGTCGTAGGCCAGCAGCGGCCCCAGCTCGCGCTCGACGTAGGTCTGCAGCCGCTCGTCGTCGCGGAAGAGGTGGAGCAGCCCTCGCAGGTGCAGGTCGGGAAGGCGGTAGAACGGCCGCTGGTCGGTCTGGTGGACCGCGACGTCCCCGACCTGGCGCGCCTCCAAGAAGGAACGGCGCACGTCGCGGATGTCCTCGGTGCTCGAACCGACCGCGAGGACGCTCGCGCCGCCGACGCGATCGCGGATCCGGTCGGCCAGCCGGTGCAGCCACGAGTCCAGGTCCTCCTGGGGCGCGAGCGCGAGCAAAATGCCCACGCGCAGATCGTCGAGTGAACCGACGAGGGCGGGCAGCCGCAGTTCGCGGCAGGCGCGCGCGGCCCCTTCGGCGGTGTCGGCGAGACGGGCCTGCGCCGCCAGCCCGGTTCCGCCCTCCCGGAGGCGCAGGACCAGGCCGATGAGGTGGCGTCCGGCCAGCGGCACCCCCACGGCGCGGGCGCGCACCAGCGCCTCCTCCGGGTCGGAGTAGGAGCGGTCCACGATCCCGGCGATGATCGTGCGGTGTGTCTGGCGCTCCAGGCTCTCCTGGTGGCGCTCCAGGAGGCGGCCCAGCGCCAGCGTGGTCGCCGCCCGCTCCACGAGCATGGTCTGCCGCGGCGCCGGGGAGGCGCCGCAGACGAGGATCAGGCGTCCCCAGTCCTGGCCGCGCGCGCCCACCATGGTGACGAGCCACCCGGTGGCCGGGTCGTGCACGGTCCGCTGGCCGCCGCGCACCGCCCGCGAACGGCTTTCCCAGGAGGCGAGGACGGTGGCCGGGTCCTCGCCGTTGAGGTCGCAGGCGAGTACCTGGTGGGCGAGGTTCTCCAGCACAACCGGGCAGCCGGACAGGTGCGCCACCTCCCGGAGCACATGCGCGGGGCGCGCGCCCTCGACCGACAGCTGGGTGAAGACCTCGTGCAGCCGCTCGGACTCGCGCAGCTCCTCAAGCTGCTCGTTGACCACCCGGATGTGCACGGCCTCGGTGATCTCGACGAACCGCGTCTCGCGTTCCAGCGAGACGATCGGGATGCCCGCCTCGGTGGCGGCGTCCAGCAGCGCCTTGGGCAGGTCGCTCTCGGCGGGGTACTTGCGGCCCAACTCGACGGCGATGCCGCTCACCCCGACGGCGGCCAGGTCCTCCACATAGCGCCGCAGTTCCTCGGGGGAGTCGGGCATCGCGATGCCCGTCGTGAGCACGAGCTCACCCCCGCGGAGCAGGTGGGCGAGGTCGGTGACCTCGGCGATATGCACCCATCGCACGGGTGTGTCCAGGTGCTTGGCACCGGCCACGACCTTGGGGCGGGCGCGCTGAAGCGCGGGCAGGCGGAGCACGTCGGCAAGGGTGGGCAGCACGGCATCAGTCTAGATCGGCACGTCAGGTCCACCACGCGACGCTTTACAGGGTGATGCCGCGTTCGGCGGCGGAATTCGCCGCGAATACGGGCCGCGATGCCCCGATTCGTGGCCAGTCGTCACGGGTCTCGGGTGGCTCTTCACGCTGCGTCAGTGGCGAATTGACAGCCTGTCAGATCCCCCTGTGCGAAATCAACAGTGTGACGCTGGTCAATCCAGGGCGGAGAGCGTGAGACTGAGGTCATGTCGGAACTTCTCGCTCGCCACCGCGCTGTCATGCCGTCCTGGCTGTCCCTCTACTACGAGACGCCCATCGAGATCACCAGCGGATCGGGGTCCCGCGTCACCGACGCCGAGGGCCGCACCTACCTGGACTTCTTCTGCGGAATCGTGACCAACATGCTCGGTTACGACATCGCCGAGGTCCGCGAGGCCGTGGAGCGCCAGATCGCCACGGGGGTCGTGCACACCTCCACCCTTTACCTGCTGCGCGGCCAGGTGGAGCTGGCCGAGAAGATCGCCCGCCTCTCCGGTATCCCCGACGCCAAGGTGTTCTTCACCAACTCCGGAACCGAGGCGAACGAGACCGCGTTGCTGCTGGCGACCTGCGCCCGCGGCACCGACCAGGTCCTGGCGCTTCGCAACAGCTACCACGGCCGCTCGTACGGCACCATCGCCGTCACCGGCAACCGGGGCTGGAAGCACTCCTCGCTCTCCCCGCTCAACGTGCACTACCTGCACGGCACCGACCGGACCGCGCCCGCCTTCCGCGGGATGTCGGACGCCGAGTACATCGAGGCCTGCGTCGCCGACCTGCGCGACGTCCTGGTCACCGCCACCGCCCCCGACGTCGCCTGCATGATCGCCGAACCGATCCAGGGCGTCGGAGGGTTCGCCATGGCCCCCGAGGGGCTGCTCGCCGCCTACAAGGAGGTGCTGGACGAGCACGGCATCCTGTTCGTCTCCGACGAGGTGCAGACCGGGTGGGGCCGCACTGGCTCCAGCTTCTTCGGCATCGGCGACCACGGGGTGGTCCCGGACGCCATGACCTTCGCCAAGGGCCTGGGTAACGGGTTCGCGGTCGGCGGCGTGGTGGCGCGCGGCGACCTGATGGACGGGCTCACGGCCAAGGGGGTCGCCACCTTCGGCGGCAACCCGGTGTCCATGGCGGCGGCCAACGCCACCCTCGACTACGTCCTCGACCACGACCTGCAGGGCAACGCCGCCCGCAGGGGCGCGTTCATCATGGAGGGGCTGCGGCCGCTCACCGACCTGTCCAGTGTCGCCGATGTGCGCGGCAAGGGACTGATGTTCGCCATCGAGATGGTCGACCCCGTCAGCGGCGCGCCCGCTCCCGCGCTGGCCGGCGCCGTGCTGGAGGGCGCCCGTGAGCGCGGCCTGCTGGTCGGCCAGGGCGGGGTGCACAACAACGTCCTGCGCATGGCGCCGCCGCTGACACTGAATGAGGAGGACGCCCGCGAAGGCCGCGACATCCTCGTCGACACCGTCACCGCGGTGGACACCAAGGTGCGTACCGCATGAGCGCCCGCCCCCTCCCCGGTCCCCGTCCCAGCAGCCAGCCGAGAAGAAAAAGGTCGTCTTGAGATGAGTAAGCACGTCACCCACTGGATCGACGGCAAGCCGTTCGCGGGTACCGCCGAGCGACGCGGCGACATCTACAACCCCGCCACCGGCGAGGTCGCCGGAACGGTCGACTTCGCTGGGGCCGCCGAGGTCGACGCCGCGGTGGCGGCCGCCCGCGCCGCGTTCCCCGCATGGCGCGACACCTCGGTGACCAAGCGCTCCGCGGTCCTCTTCCGGTTCCGCGAGCTGCTGCACGCCAACCGCGACACGTTGGCCCGTGCCATCAGCGCCGAACACGGCAAGGTGGTCTCCGATGCCTTCGGCGAGGTCTCCCGCGGCCTGGAGGTCGTGGAGTTCGCCTGCGGCATCCCGCACCTCCTCAAGGGGGGATACTCGGAGAACGTCTCGACCAAGGTCGACGCGTACTCCATCCTGCAGCCGCTGGGCGTCGTCGCCGGGATCACCCCGTTCAACTTCCCGGCCATGGTGCCGATGTGGATGTTCCCCATCGCCATCGCCTGCGGCAACACCTTTGTGCTCAAGCCGAGCGAGAAGGACCCGTCGGCCGCGATGCTGCTCGCCGAGCTGTGGGCGGAGGCGGGCCTGCCCGAGGGCGTGTTCAACGTCGTGCACGGAGACAAGGCCGCGGTGGACGGGTTGCTGGAGCACGACGACGTCAAGGCGGTCAGCTTTGTCGGCTCCACCCCGATCGCCCACTACATCTACGAGACCGCCGCCCGCCACGGCAAGCGGGTGCAGGCGCTGGGCGGGGCCAAGAACCACATGGTGGTGCTGCCCGACGCCGACCTCGATCTCGCGGCGGATGCGGCTGTCTCGGCCGGATTCGGGTCGGCGGGGGAGCGGTGCATGGCGATCTCGGCCGTGGTCGCGATCGAGAGCATCGCCGACGAACTGGTGGAGCGCGTCAAGGACCGGGTAGCCCGGTTGCGGGTGGGGCCGGGCGACGACGAGCGCAGTGAGATGGGCCCCCTGGTGACCGGCCCGCACCGCGACAAGGTGGCCTCCTACCTGGAGTCGGGTGTGCGCGAGGGCGCGACGTTGGCCATCGACGGCCGGGTCCACCCGGTGCTCGGCGGCGAGAACGGCGGGTTCTGGCTCGGTCCGTCGTTGCTCGACCATGTCACGCCGGAGATGAGCTGCTACCGTGACGAGATCTTCGGCCCGGTGCTGAGTCTGCTGCGGGCGCCCACCTATGACGCCGCGCTGGATCTGGTCAACGCCAATCCCTATGGGAACGGCACGGCGATCTTCACCAACGATGGCGGCGCCGCGCGGCGCTTCCAGAACGAGGTCGAGGTGGGCATGGTCGGGATCAATGTGCCGATCCCGGTGCCGATGGCGTTCTACTCCTTCGGCGGGTGGAAGGCGTCGCTGTTCGGCGACTCGCACGCGCACGGTACCGAGGGCGTGCACTTCTATACGCGGACCAAGGCCGTCACCGCGCGCTGGCTTGACCCCAGCCACGGCGGGGTGAATCTGGGGTTCCCCACCAACGGTTGAGCACCGTCTGACCCGCAATTCGGGTTATTCGCCATCGAAATGGCGCGTTCACCGACCACAGGGCGCGTCAAGGAGTAGGGTAGGTACCGGTTCGTCACTCCACGGCACCGCGGGCCGGTGGCGTGGGCTGGCGTTCATGAGCCGATCAGGGAAGACGTACTCATTTCCCCTCCTCCCCCCATGGAAGCGGGTGCGTCGGCCGAGGCGCTCCGGGTCCTGTCTCCCCCTGGACCCGGAGCGTCCTCGCCCCGATCTTTCGGTGGGGTGCCCCGTGTTCCTCGGGTTTCCCCCTCGTTCGGCCCGTGGCTCCGACCGTTTTTGACCCATTTGAAAACGTCGTGACCTATATGTGTTGCCGCGTTGGCTGTTGTGGACCGCTCGTCAGTGGATCGCCAGTGCGTGCTCCATGGAACGGGCGGTGTGCGCCTCGACGATTCCGGCGCACTCATCGCATCCGTAGACTTCGTGACCCTCGGGCAGTCCGCCCAGTGGATTTCGGGGTCGTGGCCACTTCACGTGGCAGATCGCACAGGCATCCCCCATGATCTGTGCGCTGCTCAGCGACCCCGGATCGAAGATGTACCTCTCGGTCGTGGCTGTGTCTGCATTGGCTGCGTCCGATGGGCGCATCATGCTCAGACCGCTCAACGTCCCTGCTCCCCCCGTGGTTTAGGACAGTCTGGCGGGCCTCTCGATTCGGGCTCTTATTGAACCAGAAACACTCTGCGATCGGAATAGCTCGGGCCGATTCTCGTGACTATGAGCTTACCGAGAATAACTCTCGGTAGCAATAGCGGTAATGAGCTGACCAAGAGCGTCATAGAACGCGTAAATTGTCCGCTATGCCCTATCGCCTCGCGGAAACGGTGAACCGCCGTAGTCGGAGAGCCGGGTTTTTAGCGCGGACTTCTGCCACCCGTTCTTCGGTGATCCGGCCGACCGCTACCCCGGTCTGCTCACCCAACGCGATGATGGGCGTCCCCATGGGATCGATGATCATGCTGTTGCCCGCGCCGGTGGGGGCGTTCTGTCCGGCGGCCGCCACGTACATGGTGTTCTCGATGGCGCGCGCCCGCGCCAGGGTGACCCAGTGGTCCTCCTTCAAGGGCCCCGGAACCCAGTCCGCCGCGAGCAGCAGGACGTCGGCCCCCGCATCCGCGATACGTCGAGTGACCTCGGGGAAGCGCAGGTCATAGCAGGTCTGCAAGCCGAAGGTGAGCCCGTCGACGGCGAACGTCTCGGGTTCGTCGATCTCCCCGGGCTCCACCACCTCCGACTCGGTCATCCCGAACGCGTCGTACAGGTGCAGCTTGCGGTAGGCCGCGCAGACCATTCCGTCGGGCCCCACGGCCACCAGCGCGTTGCGGAACCGCTCGGCGTCCGGTCGGCCCTCCAGCACACCGGCCACGACATGCACCCCGTGGCGTTGGGCGAGCTCGGCCAAGCCGGAGGCGAACGGGCCGTCCAGCGGCTCCGCCGCCGCGACGAACCGGCGGTCGATACGGGGCGCGGTGAACATCGCGTATTCGGGGAGCAGCACCACTTGCGCCCCCTGCTCCGCGGCCTCGGCCACCATCCCGCCGACCGCAGCGAGGTTCTCCTTCTTGTCCTCTCCCGGGGCGAATTGCCCCACGGCGACGTGCACCATGTATCCAGCTCCCTCACGCATCGGCGGGCCGCACTGTGGCCCGGTCGGCTGAAGTCCATCGTGGCAAAACGGTGGGGTGCCCGCAGCCGGTGCGGGCACCCCACCGCTGTCAGAGGGGATGAGAGAGCAGAGTGGCGGGGCGCGGGAAGCGGCCGCTACAGCCGGGCGAACGCCTCCTCCAGGATGGACAACCCCTCGTCGAGCAGGTCGTCGCCGATCACCAGCGGCGGCAGCATCCGGATGACATTGCCGTACGTTCCCGCGGTCAGCAGGACCAGGCCCTGGGAGTGGCAGTAGCGCATGACCTCGGCGACGGCGTCGGTCGCCGGGGTCATGTCCCCGCCGCCCTTCACCAGCTCGATCGCGATCATGGCGCCGCGTCCGCGCACGTCGCCGATGATGTCGTGCGTGGCGGCCAGAGCGCGCAGCCGCTTGAGCATCGTCGCGCCGATGGCGCGGGCCCGTCCGGCGAGGTCCGCCGACTCGATGGCCTCCAGCGCGGCCAGAGCGGCGGCGCAGGCCGCCGGGTTACCGCCGTAGGTGCCGCCCAGGCCACCGGAGTGCACGGCGTCCATCAGGTCGGCCCGGCCGGTCACCGCGGCCAGCGGGAGCCCGCCGGCGATGCCCTTCGCCGTCGTGATCAGGTCCGGCACGACGCCCTCGTGCTCGCACGCGAACATCTGCCCGGTCCGGGCGAACCCGGTCTGCACCTCGTCGGCGACGAAGACGATGCCGTTGGCCCGGCAGAACTCCGCCAGCTCGGGCAGGAAGCCCGTACCGGGCTCGATGAAACCGCCTTCGCCCTGAATCGGCTCGATGAGCACCGCGGCCACGTTCTCCGCGCCGATCTGCTTGCTGATCTGGTCGATGGCCTGCCGGGCCGCCTCGGGCCCGCAGTTCTCCGGGCCGGTCGGCCACCGGAAGGGGTAGGCCATCGGCATCCGGTACACCTCGCCCGCGAACGGGCCGAACCCCTGCTTGTAGGGCATGTTCTTGGACGTCAGCGCCATGGTGAGGTTGGTGCGGCCGTGGTAGGCGTGGTCGAACACGATCACGGCCTGGCGCCCGGTGGCGCTCCGCGCGATCTTCACCGCGTTCTCCACCGCCTCGGCGCCGGAGTTCAGCAGAATGGACCGCTTCTCGTGGTCGCCGGGGGTGACCCGGTTGAGCGCCTCACACACCTCCACGTACCCCTCGTAAGGGTTGACCATGAAGCAGGTGTGGGTGAAGCGCGACAGCTGCTCGGTCGCCCGCTCGACCACCCGCGGGTCGGCGTTGCCCACGTTGGTCACGGCGATGCCGGAGCCGAAGTCGATGAGGGCGTTGCCGTCGATGTCCTCGACGATCCCGCCGCCCGCCCGCTCCACGTACACGGGCAGGACACTGCCCACCCCCTGGGCCACCGCCTGTTTGCGGCGCTCCTGCACCGCGCGCGATTTCGGTCCGGGGATCTCGGTGACGATCCGGCGGGCCTGGGCGATCTCCGACGTGGCCATGGGTGTCCTCCCTCAAGTACGCGAGTCGGCTCGACCCTACGGCGCGCGGACCGGTCGGGTTATCTCCGCAGTGGATAAGATCGGGGGGCGTTCTTGGCCAATATGGTGATCGGGGGATTCCGTGCCGCCCACACTCGGCGCCCTGCTGCGCACGCCCCGCCTCCAGCTGCGACTACTCGCCGGGGACGACCGGATCGACCGCGAGGTGCGCTGGGTCGCCGTCAGCGAGCTCACCGACCCCACCCCCTATCTGGAGGGCGGCGAGCTCGTCCTCACCACCGGCGTGCGCTGGACCGCGGGCGCCGACGCCGCCCGCGACTACGTGCGGCGGCTGGTCCGGCGCGAGGTCGCCGGGCTGGGCTTCGGCAGCGGGGTGGCGCACAACAACGTCCCCGCCGACCTCGTGGACGCCGCCCGCAAGCTCGGCCTCCCGCTCGTCGAGGTGCCCCGGCCGACGCCGTTCATCGCGGTCGGCAAGGAGGTTTCCCGCCTGCTGGCCAAGGAGGAGTACGAGGGGCTGAGCCGCGCGTTCGCCGCCCAGCGCAGGCTCACCCAGGCGGCCCTGCGCGGTGCCGAGGCCATCGTCGACCGCCTCGCCGGGGAGGTGGGCGGCTGGCTGCTCCTGCTCGCTCCCGACGGCTCGCCCCGGCACGCCGTTCCCGCCGCGGCCGCGGAGCGCGCCGCAGATCTGGCGGGGGAGGTGCGCCGCCTGCGGCAGGCCCGGCAGCGCGCAGGCGCGTCGGTGACGTCCGGCGGGGAGACCGCCGCGGTGCAGCCGCTGGGCGTGGGCGGCCGGGTCCAGGGGTTCCTCGCCGTCGGGGGTGCCCACCGCCTCGGGGCCGATGAGCGGACCCTGGTCAACGCGGCGGTGTCACTGCTCTCCCTGGAACTGGAGCGCACCGCACCCGGGCGGGGTGAGGGACTGCGCGGCGGCCTGCTGGAGGCCCTGCTCAGCGGGGCGATCGACGTGGATCGAGCGGCATCGGCGCGGCTGCTCTCCGCTCTCCCCGCAGAACCGGTGGTCGTGGCGTTCGCCGCCGCGGCGGCGTCCGGCGGCGCTCCACGCGACCCGGCCCTGGACGGCTGCCTTGTGGCCGAACTGGACGACCGCCTCGTGGTGCTGAGCTCGGAGGACACCGATCCGGGCGGCGCCCTGGCCCGGCTGACCGGCGGCCCCGTCGGCGTCGGGGGACCGGTCGGCTACCGCGATCTGCCCATGGCACGCGGACAGGCCGAGCGGGCCGTCCAGGCGGCACAGCGCGACGGTCGGCCGGTGGTGCGCGCGGCCGACCTGCCCGGTGGTTTCCTCGGCCTGGTCGACACCCCGGCCGGGACGCGGCTGGCCCACGACCTGCTGGCCCCTCTGCTGTCCCATCGTTCCGCCGACGATCTGGTTCGGTCACTGCGTGCCTACCTGGCCGCCGCCGGCCGCTGGGACGCCGCGGCGGAGGAGCTGCGGGTCCACCGGCACACGCTGCGCTACCGGATCACCCGCATCCGGGAGCTGCTCCCAGGGGACCTCGACGACCCCGATTACCGCGCCGAGCTGTGGATGGCACTGCGTACGCTGGAATCGGATTGAGGCCGAGACCGCCGGCGAGCGCCGCCCGGCCCCTATCGCGGAATTTCGCTGCGGTCGGATGCAATAACCGAGCGTCGTGATAGCGCGAGCGCGATCAGTGGCGAAGTCGAAAGCAATGCCTGCGCATTTTATCGCCCCTGGCGTGCTGATCGTTTCCTTCACGTGCCCATCGCCCGGTTCACCGGCCGGTCCGGCGCACCCCGTGATCGCCGGGAATATGTTCCCCTCCGGCCGGGTGGGGCGGCTCGGACAACAGTCATTCCCGGACTCTCACCGGCGCGCCGAGAGCACCCGAACGGGGCTGGAGGCGCGGCAGGGTAGGCCCTGCCGCGCCTCCCGCGGTTCCTCGGGACACCACTGGATCCCGACACTCGTGCTGTCCGGTCGACAACAGGATGTCAGGGCGGAGAAGTGCGGAATCATGTCGCGCGTTCACCAAGAAATCTTCGAGAAACGATGCGAAAGAAGGTCCTGTCGCAATACGCTCACAATCCCCTGAAGCTATCCATGCGCTCCGGGCGGTCCTGTGGAACCCGGTTGCGGATGGAGACATCTGGAGGCACGCCATGTTCGCGTTCGGTGATCAGTTACGCGAAATCCTGGCAATACCCGGTGTATGCGGCGCGGCTTTGGTGGATTATCAAAACGATCGTGTCGTCGCCGCTATCGGACCGGACCCCGCCGCGGAGCGCGAACAGGCCCGCAGGTCGGCCAGAGCCGTCGGCCAGGTCGTCGGCGACCGCCTCTTCCGCGCGCGGCACGCATGCGGGAAGGGGGCGCTGGACGACCTCGTCATCACCCGGGGGAACACCCGCTTGCTGGTGGCGGCGGTGCGCGCCGGACCGGGAGCGCGATTGTGCGTCCAGGTCAGGATGGACCGCCGCGACGGCAACCTCGCCTTCGCCCGCAGACGGTTGCGCGGGGTCCTGCGCCCGCCCGCGCGCGCCCGGCCCGCACCAGCCCCCGAGCAGCCCCACGCCCCCCTGCCGCCCCGGCCCCGCCGGCCCGAGCGTCCGGTTCCGGGAACCACGCTGGTCGCCGACCGCCCCGACACCGCCACCCTCTACCGTGTCCTGAAGGCGCTGAAAGAACTCTGAGTGCCGCTGCCGCATGGCGTGACAGCAGCCTCGCGCCTGGCGGCGCGGACGGTCTGAGACCGCCGGTCCACCGCCGTCACCTGGACCTTTTTCTCGGTTCTCGCTGCGGGCCCATCAGCGATGGCGCACAATGGGGGCCATTGGCCGGATGTGATCCGCTGCTCACCTCCCGCCCGGCCGGTTCAATCCGCGATACACCATGGGGTGCGACGTGTCGGTCCCTTCTCCCGACTCATCCGTTCGGGACCGCCGCAGAGGCGGCCCGGCGCGTGAGGAAAACAGTCCGCGGTCGGCAGATTCCAACGGCGATGTGACCGTCATGATCGTGCCACCCGCAACACGGTCCCGACCGGCTGCCGCCACCCCCGCCCCGCAGCCGGAACCCCACCCCGGCCATCACCGCACCACCGACGGCCGCGTCCGCGCGCTCCTCGACTACTACCGCGCGTGCGTCCACCGCGAGGCCGTCGTGGACCACCTCATCGAACTCGGAGCCGCCGACACCCCGAGCGCGTCGAGCGGGCACCACTGTCTCCCCGCCGGGGCCGAGACGCTTTTCAGCGGAGCGGCGGAGGACCTCCGCATCCCGGCCGAGGCCGACGGCGTGCTGCGGGCGGCCCGCCGCCACGGCCGCCCCCTGCGCTACGGCTACCCTGTCGTCCTCCTCGCTCCTGGCGCAGAGGGCGGCGACGGCGTCATCGACTCCCGCTGGCACGCCGCCCCACTGCTCGTCACCGACGTCGAACTCGTCCCCGGCACCGACGAACCCCGGGTCCGCGCCGTCTCCGCGCCCGACGTCAACCCCGCGCTGCTCCGCCGGGTCGGGATCACCGACCCCGAGGAACTCGCCGCCCTGCGCGCCGTCCTGCGCCACGGCAGCCCCGAGGGCGACCGCCCGCACGACGCCGTCGTCCTGGACCTGGAGGCCAAGGTCCGCACCCTGCTCACCCGCCTCGACATCGATCGGGTCGACGACATCGTCCCGCATGCGACGCGCGGCACCCTGCCGCGGTCCCCCCGCGCGGGCGCCCACAATGTCGCGGTGCTGTTCCGCGCCGGTCCGGACGAGCACCCCGCGGGCGACGAGGAACGCCCGGGGACGGTCGCCGGGCTGCTCGCCGACCTCGACCCCGGGCACCGCGACGGCCCCCGGCCGGGTCAGGCCGAGGGCACCGCGCTCGAAGCCCTGCTGGAGGGCGAGGTTGGAACGGGCGCGCCGCGCACGGCGCCGCCGGGGCGGGCCGCTCGGGGCTCCGAAGCCACGCGCGACGATTCCGTCCTGCCCGTGGCCGACGGCCGCCTGAGCGAGGCGCAGTACGCGATCCTGCGCTCGGCGATGCGCGAGCACCTGACGACGGCAGCCGCACCGCCCGGGACCGGCATGGCCGACCTCATCGACGCCGCCGTGCGCACCGCCGTGGTCGCGAACCAGAGCGTGCTCGTCGCCGCGGCGGAGGAGCGACTGCTGGACCGGATCGTGCGCCGAGCTGGGGAGGCCCCCGACCACCTGATCCTGCGCACCGGCCACGCCGACCACCGGACCAGGGAGATCCGCACCCTGGAACGGCTCGTCGAACAGCCGGCGGCACCCCCCGACCTCACCCCGTACAACGGCAGCCTGCGGGACGACTGGTCCCGGGTCGACAGCGCGTGGAAATCCATCGACGCGATCGCGCGCAACGGGCACTCTCTCGCGCGTCTGGCCGAGCAGCGCGTCGAGATGATCGGCCAGGGGTGGGACCCCGACGCGCTCTTCACCCCCGAACACGGCGACCCCGGTTACTGGTTGCGGCGCGCCGAACGGGCGCTGGGCGGCGGGTTCGTCGGGCTCGCCCACCGCTCGGCCATTCGCCGCGAACTCGGCGTGGAGCCCACCCCCGAGAACCTCCAGCGGCTGTGCCGGGTGGCTCGGATCGAACTCGACTGGCGCACCGCCCTCGACCGGCGCCGCCGGACCCCGATGCTGGCCGGACTGCTGGCCGACCTGGAAGCGGCGCAGGCCTGCCACCGCCTCTCCGGCGACTCCTGCCTGCGCAGCGTCGTCTCCCGGCGGGCCGGCCAGGGCCGACAGGCGCTGCTTACCCGCCTGGAGACCCTCAACTGGCACCACACCACCGGCTGGCCGGGGTTCGCCCAACTGCTGAGTGTCGTCCCGGCCTGGGCGGTCGGCGTCCGCGCGGCACGTGCCCTGCCGCCGCAGGCCGGGCTGTTCGACCTGGTCGTCGTGGCCGGGGCGGAGCACTGCCGGATGGCCGAGGTGCTGCCGCTGCTCTACCGCGCCAAGCGGGCGCTGGTCGTCGGCGACCCTGCGCAGCCCGCCCCGCCCACCCTCCTCGAACCGGCGGAGGAGCAGCGGCTGCGCGGTGCCGCGGGCCCCACCTGGCTGGAGCGCCGTCCGGAGCTCGGCTACGCGGGATACTCCGCCTACACGGCGTGCGCCGCCGCGACCTCCGCCCGGCACCAGGACCTCTGGCTCGACGAACACGACCGCTCCCACCCGACCATCGCCACGCTGGCCTCCCGCCACTGCTACGGCGGCCGGATCGCCGTGACCACCGAGCCCGAGAACCTCCCGGCGCTGGAGAGCCGGCCGGCGAACGGGGATCGGTCGGCGCCGCCGTCGCCGATGGTCGACAGTGGCGCCCGGGCCGTGGAATGGCGGCACTTCTCCGGGGACTGCGAGCCCGTGCCCGGCGCGTCGGGGATCAACCGCGAGGAGGCCTACCGGGTCGCCGTGGTGTTGCAGGAGCTCGACGGCGCCCTGCCCGAGGAGACCGCGATCGGGGTCATCGCCCCCTTCCAGCCGCAGTGGGCGCTCCTGCGCAGACTCGTTCGGCGGCAGGGCTTTCGCCGGAAGATCATCGTGGGCGGCACCGAGGAGTTCCGGGGCGAGGAGAGCGGCGCGGTGGACGTCATGGTGGTCTCGCCGGCGGTGGCCGCCGGCGCTCCCGCGCGGCTCGTCGACCGCGCCGTGCGTTCCCCGGCGTGGGCCATCGCGCTCACCCACACAAGGTCGCGGCTGATCGTTGTCGGCGACCGCACGTTCTGGTCGGACACCGACAGCCCGCTGCGCGACCTGTGCCCCTGCACCGACCCCGTCGAGGAGGAGAGCGCGGCGCTCGGCGGCCTGCGCTCCGCGCTGCGCGCGCGAGGCGCCCCGGTCACCCAGCGCCCGTCGTTCCACGGACACCAGGCCGACCTGTGCGTCGACACCGGCCGGGGACCGGTCCTGGTCCTGCTGGACCACGCCCGCAGCGGCCTGGAACTGCGGCGACTGCTGGCCCACGGCGAGCTGCTGACCCGCCTCAGCGGCCACCCCACCGTGTGCGTTCCCGCGTGGCGCTGCCTGGACGACCCGAGTTCGGTGGTCGACGAGATCCTGCATGGCGGCGACTGACCCGCTTTCCGCACCACCGTCGCGGCAGCTACCGGCCGGGGTCACGACATGACCAGCTCACCGGCCACGGAGTCCGCGATCGCCCGGGCGTCGGGGGCCGCCAGCAGCGTCGCCCGGACGTCCGCGTGCTTGAGCATGCGCGCCAGCCCCGCGATGATCCGCATGTGCTCCTCACCGCCGCTGGCCGGGGCGGCGATCAGGAAGATGAGCCGGGCGGGACCGTCCGGACCCGCGAAGTCGACGCCGTCGGCGCAGACGCCCACGGCCAGACTCGGCACGGTGACGTGCGCGGAGCGTGCGTGCGGCAGCCCGACGTGTCCGGGCATTCCGGTGGGCATGCGCTCCTCGCGTTCGCGCACGTCGGAGAGGAAACCCTCCAGGTCGGTGACGCGGCCCGTCACGTACAGCAGTTCCCCGAGCCGCCGCATGGCCTCGTCCCGGTCGGCGGCGTCGAGTCCGGTGTCGACCAAATCAGCGGTGATCAGCGGCGTCTCCGAGTCGCTCATCGCAACCCTCTCTCAGCTGGGGGGCGGGCGTGCGCGGGACAGGAGGAGCGGACCGCGCGGGAGAATGGGGACCCCGGCGGCCATGTCGGCCTACACGACCGTATGAATACTCTGCGTCATCAGCCTGTGCGCCGGGTCGGCGGGGTGTCAAGGGCTCGCCGGTACTGACCCGCTTTGGACCGCCTCTGGCGGCCCAAAGCGGGAGGAACGGCCAAGATCGGGCGGGGTTGAGGCGGTCCGGATGGAAAGGGGGACGCTGGACCGTTTGACCGCGGGTGGGCGGTCCGACGGATAGAGTGCGGATCGGCCGCCCCCGGGTGCGGCCGGACGATGACGCGGGAGGAGCGACGTGCCCGAGGGCCACACACTGCACCGGCTTGCCAGCCACTTCACCAAGCACTACGGCGGTTCCCCCGTGCGGGTGAGCAGTCCGCAGGGACGGTTCGCCGACGGGGCGCGGCGGATCGACGGCCGCACCCTCCTCGGCGCCGAAGCCCACGGCAAGCAGCTCTTCTGCGGGTTCGACTCCGGCGAGTGGCTCCGCGTGCACCTCGGCATCTACGGAGCATGGACGTTCGGCGACGCCGATGGCGAGCGCTACCTGGGCGCCCCGCGCGCGGAGAGTGGCGGCCGGCGCGAGCTGGAGCGCGACGCCGACGGGTTCGTCGTCGCGCCGCCACCAGTGGGCGCCGTGCGGGTGCGCATCGTGAACTCCTCGGGCTGGGCCGACCTGCGCGGGCCGACCGCCTGCGAGCTCATCGGCGAGGAGGAGAAACGGGCGGTCCAGGCCAAACTGGGTCCGGACCCTTTGCGCCCCGACGCCGACCCAGAGCGGTCGTGGCGGGTGATCAGCCGGTCGCGTACGACGATCGCCGCGCTGCTGATGCGCCAGGACGTCATCGCCGGGGTAGGCAATATCTACCGGGCCGAGTCGCTGTTCCGTGCGGGGATCGATCCCTACCGGGCGGGCCGCGACCTCACCCGGCGGGAGTGGGACACCCTGTGGGCCGACCTCTCCGGGCTGCTCGCCGACGGTGTGCGGGAGGGCTACATCATCACCACCCGGCCCGAGCACCGCCCCGACCCCGAGGCGCGTCCGGTGCCGCGATCCGACACGCTCTACGTCTGCTACCGCACTGGCGAGCCGTGCCGGGTCTGCTCCTCGCCCATCAGCGCCGCGGAGCTGGCCGGCCGCAACCTCTACTGGTGTCCGGGATGCCAGGCCCGATGACCCCGCGCGGTGCCACCGGGCCGGTGCCCGAGCGGAGGGTCAGTCCATGGGCCGGCGTGGCTCCACGATGCAGTCGGGGCCGGGGAAGATCAGGGATTCGTGGCCGTCCTCGAAGCGCACGCGGTAGGGGGGTTCCCCCTCGGTACCACGGACTTCGACGATCTCCCCGACATGCTCTTTCATACCGACAACGCGACCCTTGATGTGAACTCGGTCGCCGACGGTTGCGTGCATTGGGATCTCCCTGATTGCGGACTCGAACTTCTGCGGTGGCGGCACGAATGTCCCATGCGCCACACAGGTGGGGACGTACCCAGCCGCCTCGGCGCCTGAACGTAGCCGCCCCGACACGCGACGGCGCCCCGGCCGGAGCCGGGCGCCTGGGCCTGCGGACGTGTTCCCCCACAGAGGGGGCGAGGCGGCAACGGACGCCGCCTCTGGCAGCTCACGCGGGGCCACGAGGGCACCGCCCCCGGACACCTCTCCCGCGGGCGGTGGGGTGAGGGACGCCGGGGTCAGCGCACCGGGAAGTCCTGGGCGATCTCGACCCGGTGCTCCTCCTCGAAGTCCTCGATGATCCGGTCGGCCTCGGCCTGCGTGTCGGCCCGTTCCAGGTCATCGGCCACCTCGACGAGGTTGTCCACCTGGGCTTCGGCGTCGCCGCGCTCCAGCGCCTCGGCGGTGGTGGCGCCCGAGCCGCCGTACTGGCGCACGGCGCTGTAATAGATGTCGGCGACGGCACGGCACAGCCAGTCGCCGCCGCAGATGCCGTAGAGGTCGTCGCGGAAGTTGTCGTCGATCTTCAGCCGGTTGGGTTCGGTGAACCGGGTCTGCTTCTTGTAGTTCCGGTAGCCGAAGTCGTGGCGCTTGCACCCGGGGGCGAAGTTGTAGCCCAAGGGCTCGTTCGGGGACCAGCTGCAGGAGTCGGAGCTCCAGTCGAGCTGGTCCGCGTGCGGCGCGCTGTCACGGATGGTGATGAACCGGCTGAGGCTGACGCTGAAGAGGTACTCGTCGGTGACCCGGCGCAGTTCCTCGGGCGTCAGGTCGGCGTGCGCCGTTCCGGCCATACCGAAGGCGAGCAGGGCGGCGGAGGCGACGGCGATCACGGAACGGGATGCACGCCGGGCAAGGGGACGCATGTGGGGGATTCCCTTCCGTCGCTGGATGAAGTCTCAACCATTGACTAATAGATGAGATCCCCGGCGCAGCGGAAGGGCACATCGACGAAGGGACGGTGACGGTTCTGTAATCTTTGGGCAACCTCGGTCCACCTCCCACGCGACCCCGCGTCAGCCTGGCGAGGCCTCGCTGGTGAGTTCCCAGGCGATGGTGTCGGCGAGGTCGTCGGTCAGCTCCGCATCGCCCAGTCGGCGGGCCAGCCGTGCGGCGTCGAACACCACGTGGAACCCGAGCGCGCGGGCCTCGCCCGCGCTCATCAGCGCGTACTCCTGCCACAGCGTCGGGTCCACGGCGATCACGTGCATGTCCTCGTTCTGCGGCACGGCGCCGGGCTCGTGGGCCTCGTAGAGCTCGCGGATGTCGTCGGCCTCCACAGCGGGGACGTTGCGTTCGGTGAGGTAGACCTCCTCCAACACGGCGGCCTGTCCGATGGAGAGGGCTCCGGGGTCGTACCCGAAGTCCGCGGCCAGGACATCCAGCCGCTTCGCGATCACGCCGACCTGCCGGTCGACCGCTTCCGCGCTCGCCGGGCCGTAACTCGCGGCCCTGACACGCGCCGCCAGCTCTTGGATGTCCACTGAGTCGCTCCCTAGCTTCCGAGGGGGTTGTCCTTCTGATGGTGAGGACAGGTTTCTGCCCTCACCATGCTCCCATTCGTCAGGGGCCCCACGCGCCACAATGGCGATATCGGAATTCCGCCCATCGATAAACAGACAGTCCGGGGAAGCGCGGAACGGACACGGTTGCATTGATGATGCGTTACATATTCCCGATCTGTGGTTCGGGCGATTAGGGTTCGTCTCAACGACCGCAGTGCCACCGGCCCCCCATTAGTGAGGTGGACAGTGTTCAATCCGGAGCCGTCCAGACCGCTCTCGATCACTGCGATTGCGATGATCACGGCATTGATCGCCACAGGTTGCGCGGAAAGTACCCGAGACGGCGCTGGCGGTGATTCCAACGAGAGCCAGCCCCTGGTGTTCGCCGGAGCGGGGGATCCGCGTTCGGTCGACCCCGTCCTGACCAACGACGGTGAGACATTCCGCGTCACCCGGCAGATCTACGACACCCTGCTCACCCACGAACCCGGCGGCACCGAGATCGTCGGCGGCCTGGCGGAGTCCTGGGAGCAGTCCGACGACGGTACGGAGTGGACCTTCAAACTGCGCGACGGAGTGAAATTTCATGACGGTGAAGACCTCGACGCCGAGGCGGTATGCGCCAATTTCGACCGCTGGTACAACTTCACCGGCAACTACCAGAACAGCAACCAGACCTACTACTGGCAGAACACTTTCGGGGGATTCGCCGAGAACGAGGACAAGGATACTCCCGAGCCCAACTTCTCCTCGTGTAGCGCGCCCGGCGAACTGACCGCCGTGATCAAGGTGAAGGAGCCCTCGGCCAATTACCCGGGCGCGTTCAGTCTCGCCTCGTTCGGGATCATGAGCCCTAAGGTCATCGCGAAGGTCGCCGAGGAGAAGGTCACCGGCGATCCCGGTTCCCCCGTGCTCCCCGCCTACACCCAGGAGGCCGGGACGGTCGCGGGCACCGGACCCTACCGGCTCGTCGACTGGGACCACGACGCCCAGGAGGTCACGCTCGAACGGTTCGACGACTACTGGGGCGAAAAGGCCAAGGTCAAGACCTTGATCATCAAGACGATCTCCGAGGAGGCCGCCCGCAAGCAGGCCCTGGAGGCCGGTGACATCCACGGCTACGACCTCGTGGCCCCGGCCGACATGGAGCCGCTCAAGGAGGCCGGGTTCCAAGTCCCCGTCCGCGACGTGTTCAACATCCTCTACCTCGCCTACCAGCAGGAGACCAGCGAGGAACTGGCCGACAAGAAGGTACGCCAGGCCATCGCCCACGCCGTCGACCGGCAGCGGATCGTCGACACCATCCTCCCCGAAGGCGCCAAGGTCGCCACCCAGTTCATCCCGGAGACCGTGGAGGGCTGGTCACCGGACGTCACCACCTACGACTTCGACCCCGAGAAGGCCAAGTCGCTGCTCAAGGAGGCCGGACACGCCGACCTCGATATCGACATGTGCTTCCCCACCAAGGTCAGCCGGCCCTACATGCCCGCACCGCAGGACATCTTCGACATCATCAAGGCCGACCTCGAAGCCGTCGGCATCACCGTTACGGCCAACTCGATGCCCTGGGGCGACTACATCCCCTACACCGACAGCGGTGGCTGCAGCCTCTACCTGCTCGGCTGGACCGGTGACTTCAACGAGGCCTTCAACTTCCTCGGCACCTGGTTCGACGGATACGACAGCGGATGGGGGTTCCGCAACGAGGAGCTGTTCGCCCTGATGGACGAGGTGTCCTCCACACCCGGCCAGGAGCAGCGCACCAAGCTGTACCAGGAGGTCAACCGGGAGATCATGGACTACCTCCCGGGCCTGCCGATCTCCCACTCGCCTCCGGCGATCGCGTTCGCGCCCAATGTCGACCCGCCGGCCGTCAGCCCGCTCACCCAGGAGAACTTCTCCGAGGCGTCCTTCTCCTAACCGCCCGTGCGAGCCGCGATGCCCGACCCCGGTCGGCCGACGCCATCGGCCGACCGGGACTGCCCCCGGACCACGTGAGGAGGCGGCCCCCAGGTGCTGCGCTTCATCGTCAGGCGGACACTGCAGCTGGTCCCGACCCTCTTCGGCCTCTCGGTGCTGCTGTTCTTCTGGCTGCGCCAACTGCCCGGCGGGCCGGAATACGCCCTGCTCGGCGAGGACGCCACCGCCGAACAGAGGGCGACGCTGCGCCGAGCGCTGGGCCTCGACGACCCGCTGATCGTCCAGTACTGGCGGTTCCTCACCCGCCTCGCCGAGGGCGACCTCGGCACCTCCCTGCAGACCGGGCGCCCCGTCCTCGACGAGTTCGCCCTGCGGTTCCCGGCGACCGCCGAACTCGCCATCGCCGCCATCGTCATCGCCGTCGGCGTGGGAATCCCCCTCGGCTACCTCGCCGCGCGGCGCCGCGGCGGCATCCTGGACTCCGCCGTGGTCGGCGGATCCCTCATCGGGATCTGCACCCCGGTGTTCTTCCTGGCCTTCGTGCTCAAGGTGATCTTCGCCGAGCACCTCGGCTGGTTCCCCTCCGCCTTCCGGCAGACGCCCGGATTCAGCGCGACCCGCGTCACCGGCTTCTTCGTCCTCGACGGGCTGATGACCCGGGAGTGGGACTCCGCCTGGGACGCCATCACGCACCTGGCGCTGCCCGGGCTCGCCCTGTCCAGCATCCCGCTGGCCGTCATCGTGCGGATGACCCGGGC
Organism: Nocardiopsis rhodophaea; assembly: GCF_039530945.1. Classification (NCBI taxonomy): domain Bacteria; kingdom Bacillati; phylum Actinomycetota; class Actinomycetes; order Streptosporangiales; family Nocardiopsidaceae; genus Nocardiopsis; species Nocardiopsis rhodophaea. The sequence goes on along the minus strand of NZ_BAAAPC010000011.1, from coordinate 70,978 downwards.
CAGCGTGCTGGAGGTGCTCGCCGAGGACTACGTGCGGACCGCCGAGGCCAAAGGCCTCCACCGCCACGTCGTGCGCACCCGGCATGTGCTGCGCAACGCCATGCTGCCGGTGACGACCGCGATCGGCCTGCAGACCGGTGCCCTGTTCGCTGGGGCGGTGCTCACCGAGAGCGTCTTCGCCTTCGGCGGCATCGGGTCGTTCGTCTACGCCGCCACCCAGACGCGGGACTACCCGGCGCTGCTCGGCTTCATCCTGATCATCGCCTGCATGTATGTGCTGATCAATCTGCTGGTGGACATCTCCTACAGCCTCCTCGACCCGAGAGTGCGGGTGAGCTGATGCCGACAAAGGCCGAGAGGATCGACCGGCTCGCCGAACTCACCGCCGCCCGCGCCGAGGAAGGGCGCGGACACGGCGTCTGGCGCGAGGCCTTCGACCGGCTGCGCCGCAACCCCATGGCCATGGCCGGGGCCGCCACCGTCCTGGTCTTCGTCGTCGTCGCGGTCGTCGGCCCGTGGCTCGCCCCCTACAGTCCCGTCGCCCAGAACTGGGGCGACGAGGTCTTCCCCAACCAGAACGTGTTTGTCGGGCCGCGCGCCGAAAACTGGCTCGGCCTGGACAACCTCGGCCGCGACCAGTTCTCCCGCATGGTCGTCGGGGCACGCCAGACCCTCCTGGTCGGGGTGGTCGCCACCCTGCTCGGCTTCAGCGTCGGCGCGCTCCTGGGAGGGTCAGCCGGTGCCGCCCACGCTCTCGGCCGACAGTGGGGGCGGCGGCTCGACGCGGTGCTGATGCGGTTCACCGACATGATGCTGGCCGTGCCCGCGCTGCTGCTGGCCGTCAGCGTGGCGGCGCTGCTCGGGCCGAGCCTGGCCACGGTGATGATCGCGGTCGGTGTCGCGCAGGTCCCCATCTTCGCCCGGCTGCTGCGCGGCGCAATGATCGCCCAGGCCGGACGCGACTACGTTCTGGCCGCCCGCGCGCTGGGCGTGCGCACGCGCCGCATCGCCCTCGTCCACATCCTGCCCAACTCCCTGGGGCCGGTGCTGGTCCAGGGGACGCTGACGTTGGCCACCGCGATCATCGACGCCGCCGCACTGTCCTACCTGGGGCTGGGCAACCCGGACCCGTCGATCCCCGAGTGGGGCACCATGCTCGCCGACGCGCAGCGCTTCCTGGCCGGCGCACCGCAGCTCGCGGTGTACCCGGCGCTGGCCATCATCGTCACCGCCCTGGGCTTCACCCTGCTCGGCGAGGCGATGCGGGAATCCCTCGACCCCCGAGTGAGGACGTGACGCCGATGCCCCTGCTCACCGTGGACGACCTGTCGGTCACCTTCTCCGGTCGCGGACGGCGCGACGTCCGGGCGGTGGACCAGGTGTCGTTCACCCTCGACGAGGGACAGGTCGTCGGGCTGGTCGGGGAGTCCGGGTGCGGCAAGAGCGTCACGTCCCTGGCCCTGATGGGGCTGCTGCCGCGGCGGGGCGTCACCGTCTCCGGACGCGCCCTGTTCGATGCGGGCGGTGCGTCCGACGGCCGGTCCGCCCAGAGCCCGGTCGACCTGCTCACGCTGGCCCCGGAGCGAATGCGCGACCTGCGTGGCTCGCAGCTGGCCATGGTCTTCCAGGACCCGTTGTCGTCGCTTAACCCCGTGGTGCCCATTGGCCGCCAGGTCACCGAGGTCCTCGCCCGCCACCGGGGGCTGCGCCGCGCCGCCGCCCGCGCCGAGGCAGCCGACCTGCTGCAGCGCGTGGGTATCCCCGACCCCACCCGGCGGCTCCGGGAGTACCCGCACGAACTGTCGGGAGGCATGCGGCAGCGCGCGCTGATCGCCATGGCGGTCGCCTGCCGCCCCCGGCTGATGATCGCGGACGAGCCCACCACCGCCCTCGACGTCACCATCCAGGCGCAGATCCTGGAACTGCTGAAAAACCTGGTCCGCCAGGAGGGGACCGCCCTGCTGATGATCACCCACGACCTGGGTGTCGTGGCCGGGCTATGCGACGAGATCAACGTGCTCTACGCCGGAAAAGTCGTGGAGGGCGCGGCGCGGCGGCGCCTGTTCGCTGAGCCGGCCCACCCCTACACCGTGGGGCTGCTGGGCTCGATCCCGCGATTGAACGCGCCGCGGGAGGAGGCCCTGACACCGGTCCGGGGATCGGTGAACGACGACATCGCCTGGGCCGACGGCTGCGCGTTCGCGCCCCGCTGCGACTCCTACACCGTCGAGTGCCTGGGCGGGCCACCGGAGCTGCGCGGTGGGCGGGAGGGCCACCACTACCGCTGCGTCCACCCCGTCACCCACCGCCCGGTCGCGGCCCGGGGGAGGCACCGGGCGGTCGGCGACGCACCCCCGAGGGAAGGAGGGTCCCGATGAGCCCGACCGGGCGGGAGACCGTGGCCGGTGCGGACCTGCTGGAGATCGCCAACCTCAAGGTGCACTTCCCGATCCGCAGCGGCGTCCTCGTCGACCGGACCGTCGGCTACGTCTACGCGGTCGACGGCGTGTCGCTGGCGATCCGGCGCGGGAGCACCTACGGCCTGGTGGGGGAGTCGGGCTGCGGAAAGACCACGCTGGGCCGCGCGGTGCTGCGACTGGTCGACATCACCGCCGGGAGGGTGTGGCTGGACAACGCCGACCTGGCGCACATGCCCGCCGAGGAGATGCGGCGCACGCGCCGCCGGGCGCAGATGGTCTTCCAGGATCCCCTGGGCAGCCTCAATCCCCGGCAGAACGTCGAGTCGATCCTGATGGAAGGGTTGATCGCGCACGGCATCGGGGAGAGCAGGGAGGAACGGCGGGCCACGGTCATCGAGGCGCTGGAGGCCGTGGGGCTGTCGAGCGCGGTCCTGCCGCGCTACCCGCACGAGTTCTCCGGCGGACAGCGCCAGCGCATCGGCATCGCCCGCGCGCTGGTGCTCGAACCCGACCTGATCATCTGCGACGAGCCCGTCTCCGCGCTCGACGTGTCGATCCAGGCCCAGGTGCTGAACCTCCTGGAGGAGCTGCAACGGGCGCGCGGCCTGACCTACCTGGTGATCGCGCACGACCTCGCGGTGGTGCGGCACGTGAGCGACACGGTGGGCGTCATGTACCTCGGCGCCCTGGTCGAAGAGGCCGACAGCGACACCCTCTACGCCGCGCCGATGCACCCCTACACTCGCGCGCTGATGTCGGCGGTGCCCGTACCTGATCCGGATGTGGAGGACGCCCGGGAACGCGTCCTCCTGCCGGGGGACCTGCCCTCCCCGGCCTCGCCGCCACCCGGCTGCCGGTTCCATACCCGCTGCCCGTGGCGGCAGGCGGAGCGGTGCGCCACCGAGCGCCCCGCCCTGCGGACCGTGGCGGACGGACACAAGGTGGCCTGCCACTACGCCGAGGAGATCGCGGCGGGCGAGATCCAGCCCGACATTGGCCAGGCCTAAGCGCTCGGTTAACGTCCGGGCAACCGATCCACGTGGGCGACCCGCACGCGATTGTGCCCCTCGGTGAGTTTGCTCAGGTGGGGCAAGTCCGACGTGATGATCAACGCCTCCTGGAGGTGGCCCAGCCGCTCGTGCCGTTCCACGTACAGGGTCGCCGTTGCGGCAAGTGCGGCGTCCACTGACTGATCGGTGTGCAGCCCCGCTGTGCCGATGAGTTCACCTGCGCGAATGCCGATCTCGGGAGTGACGTCTTCGACCTTGATCTTGTTGAGGATGCGGTGAACTCTGGCGTCACGCGGCTCGCCTCGGATGATCTCGGCGAGTACAACCGCGAAGGTGGCGACCCGCGCGCCTCGGATCCGGGCCGCCTCAAGCCGAGCTCGCACCATTTCGCCGCCAGGACTCTTCTCGGTGGCGCGCATGATGCCCTCGTTGTCGAGGAACAAGCACCCACCAACACCTGGCCTGGGCCGTTTGCGAGCGTTCACGCATCATCCCATTCAGCGAGAGCGGCGGCGACCTCGTCCTCCGTCGGCGCTCCGAATTCATCGGAGAGGTCATCGACAAGTTCGGTCAGGCGATCGCGTTCGATCTTTTCGAGTAGTGCCTCGGTCACGTATGCGGAGACATGCCCTTTGCCCGCGCGGTCACGGATTGCGGAGGACAAACCCTTGGGCACTGTGGCGCTGAGCTTCTCCGTCCCTGTGTCCAGCTGTACAGCCTCGTCCATAAAGTAATCATACCATTGGTGGGATTACCCTTGGATGGCCAAGCGAACTCCGAGACGCCGTCGTGCCGCCGAAGCACAGTCCGCCGTGGCGCGTCTGGCTACCAACCGGCCCTGAGCCGTGATAGCTCGGGCGCGCCACCCCGTGCCGTGACCGCGGCGCCGATCGCCGCGATCGCGGTGTCGATGTCGGCGTCACCGATCTCCAGGTGGACGACCAACCGGACGAGGTCGGGGCCGATCGCCACGCACCGCACACCCTGCTCGGCGAAGTCGGCCGCGAAGCCGGGCGCCTCGCCGGGCTCCGTCGTCACCAGGACCATGTTGGTCCGGGACTCGGCGGCCAGGCCGGTGGCCGAGGTGATGCCCTTGGCCAGGCGCGCCGCCCGGCTGTGGTCATCGGCCAGGCGGTCGATGTTGTTGCGCAGGGCGTAGAGCGCGCCCGCCGCGATGATCCCGGCCTGGCGCATGCCGCCGCCGAGGAGTTTGCGGGCGCGCCGCGCCCGCTGGATCGTGTCGGCGTCGCCCGCGACGGCCGAGCCGACGGGGGCGCCCAGGCCCTTGGAGAAGCAGGTGGAGACCGTGTCGAACCCGTCGGCCACCTCGGCGGGGGCGGCGCCGAGTGCCACCGCCGCGTTCCACAGCCGCGCCCCGTCGAGATGCGCGCGCATGCCGTGGGAGTGGGCGAAGGCGGTGACCCGCCGCTGTTCGGACAGCGGGACGACCCTGCCGGTGAACGTGTTCTCCAGGCAGAGCAGGGCCGGGCGGGCGCGGTGCACATCGTCGATCCCCGCGCTCCAGCGTTCGAGCAGCGCGCTGTCGGGAACCGCGTCGGGCGCGTCGAACGTTCGGGGCACGACCCGCGCCAGAACCGAGCTGGCCCCCTGCTCGTTGCCGAGCACGTGGCTGGTGGCGTGGGCCCAGATCTCCTCGCCGCTGCGTGCCGAGACGTACACGGCGATCTGGTTGGCCATGTGGCCGGAGGGGACGTAGAGCGCCTGCTCCTTGCCGAGCAGGCGCGCGGTCTCCTCTTCGAGCGCGCGGATGGTGGGGTCTTCGCCGAAAACGTCGTCGCCGACCTCGGCCTCCGCCATGGCTCGTCGCATGTCGGGGGTGGGTTTGGTGACCGTATCCGAACGAAGGTCGATCATGGTGCGCTGTCCTTCCGTCGGCTCGGGTCCACTGCGTCGGCGGCAATCACCCTAATGAGCGCAGGCCCGTACCCGATTCAGAGGGGCGCCCGAGCCGCCCCCGCCCTCACCCCTGGCCTTCTCACCCCTCGTCCCGCGTGCCCAGGACACCGGCGAGGGCTTCGAAGACCAGGGCAGTGGAGGTCGCGCCGGGGTCCTGATGCCCGATGCTGCGCTCGCCCAGGTACGACGCGCGGCCCTTGCGCGCGAGGAGGGGGATCGTCGCCTGCGCCCCCTCCCCGGCGGCGGTCGCGGCCGCGCGCGCCGCCCCGAGGAGGTCGTGGCCGTCGCCCAAGGCGGCCGTGAACGCGTCCATCGCCGGGGCATAGGCGTCGATGATCGTCTTGTCGCCGGTCTGGGCGCCGCCGAGCTTCTGCACCGCCTCCAGTCCGTCGCGCAGAGCGTCGGCGAGGTCATCGGCGGTGGCTGTGGCGCCCGTGAGTCGTTTTCCCGCCGCACGGAAGATCGAGCCGTAGAGGGGGCCGGAGGCGCCGCCCACCGTGGAGATGAGGGTCCGGCCGCTCAGCGCGAGCAGCTCGCCGACCGTGGCGGGCTCCGTCCCGGCGAGTTTCTCGGTTACGGCGGCGAAGCCGCGCCGCATGTTGGTGCCGTGGTCGCCGTCGCCGATGGCCGCGTCCAGAGCGGAGAGCCGCTCCGCGTTGTCGTTCATGCTCGCGGCCGTCGCCTGCAGCCACGCGCGGGTCATCTCGATGTCCAAGGTGCTCATCGCTGTTCCTCGTCCTGCCCCGTCGGTTTCTCGGGTTCGTTTCTGTTCCGTCTGATCCTCCGCCGCTCAGGTGCCCCACCGCAGCGCCGGAGTGCGTACCGGCGCGTCCCACAGCTCGACCATCCGGTCGTCGGCGTGGCAGACGGTCAGTGACGCCCCGGCCATGTCGAGGCTGGTGACGTAGTTGCCGACGAGGCTGCGGGCGATGCGGACACCGCGCTCTTCCAGCCGCCTGCTCACCTCGCCGAAGAGGACGTAGAGCTCGATCAGCGGGGTGCCGCCCATGCCGTTGAGCATGACGATCGCGGGGGAGTCCGACGACGGCGGAAGGTCCTCCAGGACGGTCTCGACGAGCTCGGCGGCCAGGTCGCTCGCGGGGCGCATCTTCTCCCGGCTCCGGCCGGGCTCGCCGTGGATGCCCACGCCGACCTCGATCTCGTCGGAGGGAAGGTCGAAGCCGGGCTTGCCCGTGGCGGGGGTGGTGCAGGCGGTGAGGGCGATGGCGAACGAGCGCGAGGAGGCGTTGACCCGGCGCCCGATGTCGGCCACGGCGGCCAGGTCGGCGCCCTGCTCGGCCAGCGCACCGGCGATCTTCTCGACGAACAGGGTCGCGCCGGTGCCGCGCCGCCCGGCGGTGAACGTGGAGTCCTGTACGGCCACGTCGTCGTTGACCAGAACACTGGCGGTCTCCCGGCCGTCGTCGGCGGCCAGTTCCGCGGCCATCTCGAAGTTCATGACGTCGCCGGTGTAGTTCTTCACGATGAACAGGACGCCGAAGCCGGAGTCGACGGCGGAGGCGGCGCCGAGCATCTGGTCGGGCACGGGGGACGTGAAGATCTCTCCGGGACACGCGGCGTCCAACATGCCGAGGCCGACGAACCCGGCGTGCAGCGGCTCGTGTCCGGACCCGCCGCCGGAGACCAGGGCGACCTTTCCGGGCCGGGGCGCGTCCGCGCGGGTGACGAACCGCCGTTCGACGTCGACCGAGAGTTCGGGGTGGGCGGCGGCGACTCCGGTGAGGGCGTCGCCCAGGACGGTGTCGGGGCTGTTGACGAACTTCTTCACGACGCGTACCTCCTGCTCGGACTCCGCCCCGCCGCGGTCGGGTGGCAGGAAGGAGCGGACGGATGGAAGAGCGAGATCGGTTGATGGCCCGGTAGGGGAAGTGTGGCGGAAATGGTGAGAATGGGACAGGGGCAAACCGGCGTGATCGGGAAGTGAAAATGACCTACCCGCTGATCCGCGCCCGGAACACCCCTTCCACGTCGGGAAAGGCGGGGGTAGGGTCGGCTTCCATGACAGCCAGGGTGGGCATCGTCCTCGTCTCGCACAGCGCCGAACTCGCCGAGGGAGTGGCGGCGATGATCGGCGAACTCGGCACCGAACACGTGGACGTCGCGGTGGCGGGGGGAACGGACGACGGCGGGCTTGGCACGTCCTACGCCAAGGTGAGCTCGGCGATCGAGAAGGCGGGATCGGGCGCCGGTGTGGTCGTCCTGGCCGACCTCGGCAGCTCGGTGCTGACCACCAAGATGGTGCTGGAGGACCAGCCGGATCCCCAGGTGCGCCTGGTGGACGCGCCCTTCGTGGAGGGCGCGGTCGCGGCCAAGGTGACTGCCGGGAGCGGTGCCGACCTGGCGATGGTCGCCACCGCCGCCGAGGAAGCCCGCGACTTCCGCAAACTCTGACCGACGCCAGGTCCCGGCCCCCCGTCCCCGGTCAGGGGACGGGGGGCCGGGCGTCGGAGGCGTGGGGCACCCCTACACCGTCGTTCTCAGATCGGCGGTCTCGGTGTTCTCGGAACTCTCGGTCGGCGCGGTCGGCCGTCGGCCGAACAGCAGGGGGAGGGCCGTCAGCGCGACGCCCAGGAGGGCGACCGCGGTGACGAAGTACAGGCCGGGCTGGAACTGCGCGAGCATCTGCTCCGCGGTGGCGTCGGAGGTGGCACCCGCGCCGGTGGCGTGGTCGACTGCGATGAGCGCCGTCGTGACGGCGAGCACCAGCGCGCCGCCCACCTGCCCCGAGGTCTGGACCAGACCAGCGGCCAGCCCCTGCTCGTCGTCGTCGACCCCGGCGGTGGCCTGGACGTTGATGGACGGGAAGCCCAGCGCGAAGCCGACACCGAGCAGCAGGGCGGTCGGCAGGATCATCGTGGCGTAGACGGGGTCGGTGTCGACGCGGAGGAAGAGCAGGTACCCCGCCGACAGGGCGAGCAGCCCGGCGGTGATGAGGCGCGGGGTGCCGAACCGGTCGATGAGGCGGTCGGAGAAGAACGCGCTGAGGGCGACCAGCAGTCCGGTGGGGAGGAGGGCCATCGCCATTTCGAGCGGGGTGCGGCCCAGCGCCTGCTGCAGGAAGAGGGTGAGCAGGAACTGGAAGCTCGCGAACGAGCCGAACAGGGCCATCATGGCGACGTTCGCGCGCACGAGGGAGCCGACGCGCAGGATCCCGAGGCGCACGAGCGGGTGGGCGACGCGCCGCTCGGTCATGATGAACGCGGCGACGAGCGCCGCGGCCACGAGGAACAGGCCGACGGTCCGCGGATGCAACCAGCCGATCTCCGGTGCGGTGACAACGGAGTAGACGAGGACCAGCATGGCCGACGTCGAGGTGATCGCGCCGAGCAGGTCGTAGCCGCCGGTGGCGTCGGGGCGGTCGCGGGGGATGAGGGCGAAGCCGACGATGAGCGCGGCGATGGCGATGGGGACCGGGAAGAAGAAGGTCCAGCGCCAGCCGATGCCGGTCATCAGGCCGCCGAAGATGAGCCCGGAGGAGAACCCGCTGGCGCCGAAGATGGTGTAGATGGACAGGGCGCGGTTGCGGTGTCGGCCTTCGGCGAAGGTCGTGGTGATGATCGACAGCCCGGTGGGGGCGGTGAAGGCCGCGGCGACGCCCTTGAGGCAGCGGCTGGCGATGAGCAGCGGCCCGCTGTCGACCACGCCGCCGAGCAGGGAGGCGAGGGCGAATGCGGCCAGGGCGATCAGGAACACCTTGCGCCGCCCCATCAGGTCGGCGGTGCGGCCGCCAAGGAGCAGCAGGCCGCCGAAGCCGAGCACATAACCGCTGACGACCCACTGCAGCTCGGCCGTTGCCAGGCCGAGCTCCGCCCCGATGGACGGCAGCGCCACACCGATCATCGACACGTCGAGGGCGTCGAGGAAGAGCGCGAGGCACAGGACGATGAGCAGGCCCCAGCGGCGGAGGGGCCAGCCCTGCCCACCCGAGGGGGCAGGGGAGGCGTCGGAGGCGGAGTGGGGTTGGGCAGGCGGGACGACAGATGTAGGCGCGGTGGAAGTCACGAGCCGAGAGGTTACATGTCGGCGCATCTAATGTCGAAGCATTAAATGTGGGTGCATAAAATGTTCCTGCATGTTAGGCTCTTGGCCATGACGCCGACACGTGACGTGGATCTGGCCTCCAGATGGCGGGAGCTCCTCGCTCGCTACCACACCCTGTCCTGCGCGCTCGATCGCGCGCTGCAGGAGGGGCACGGCATCGGCATGAGCGACTTCGAGGCCCTCGACCTGCTCATCGACGCGGACCACGAGAAACTCCGCATGCAGGATCTGGCCGCGGGCATGTACCTCAGCCAGAGCGCCCTGTCCCGCACCATCGCCCGCCTGGAAAGCCGAGGCCTCGTCACCCGCGCCATGTGCTCCGACGACCGCCGCGCCGTCTTCGTCGCCCCCACCGACTCCGGCCGAGCCCTGCACACCCAGGCCCGCCCCACCCACCGCGCCGTCCTCGCCGATCACCTCGACCGCCCCGAGGGGCCGCCGAGGCCCGATGGGACGCAGTGCGCCTGAGGTGAGCAACGGCGACGGCGCCCTCCAAAGGCATCGCCCACCGGCCCCGCCACGAGCTGCCCCGCCGCGAGGCCGATCAGGCACACGCTCAACGTGAGCTGCGCCGTAGTGTCGGCCACGCCCAGATCCTCCGCCGCGCTAGGCAGCGCCGGCAGGTCCACGACAGCGGCGCAAAGAGGTCAGCGCCCCCAGCTCCTCCCAGCGCCAACACGATCAGCCGGGGGCACGTTCACCCCCGTTTCTCAACCCCGAGGGGCGCGTCATCGCGCACAGCTCGGGTCGACCCCCGTGTTCTGTCCATTGACGGGGTCACCGGGCTGACCCACCAGCGGAGGCCGACACGAGTATCAATGGACCCGGTGATCCCACCCATACGGTCCGCCGTCACCGAAGCCCCTCCGGTCGACATCCTCAGTGCATGAAGTGATGCTGCTACCTGCGGATCCGTATTCCGACGCCATTTCTCCCCGGAAAACGACTGCGCTGGATCGTCCGGCACGCGCTCGATGAGGGGGTGAAAAGGTTTTTCACGCTGAGGCGTAACGCGGTAGTGCGGTGGCCGGGGGCCTTACTTTCGCGCGGCACCAGCCTGGGTTGGTGCGACGTACTGATGGCTGTGGGTGTCAGGCGCATCCGCTCCTCGGAGGGAAAGTGGGGAGCGGAACCGGAATCAGCGGAGCGGCATGCGTGCCGTTCTCATCCATCGCGGCGGGCGCGAGAAAACTCTGGCCGGAAACGGCCATTGTTAGCCATGCTCGACCGTAGTGGTCCAATGACTGCTAGACGTATCGATCATGTCTGCATCAGGACACTCTCGATATCGCGCGGGGCGATCGTCGAGGAGCGAAGAAAAAGGAAAGCGGAGGGGCGATGGAAGAAGGGCAGGGAGTGGCGGGACTGACGGTCTGCATCGGTTTCGAGGACGACGTCACAGCACGGGAAGCTGATCAGCACACCAGGGACCTGATGCGACAGCTGTGGCAACTCGACATCGACCGGGTCGATATGGCGCGAGGGGCGCCGCGGCCGGGAACGAGGGCCGATGCGCCTACGCTCCTGGGAGCGATCACTCTCGCTGGTCTATCCGTCAAAACCGTCCTGCCGCATATCGTCACTGTCACCACCGCTTGGCTGGAACGGAGCGCCCAGAAGTCCGTCACGGTTGAAGCCGACGGTGTGAAACTGGAAGTGAAGGGCGGAGTGAAGCCGGAGGACGTCGCGGCCTTCCTCGCGATGATCGAGGGCGGAGAAGCCCAAGGCGACAAACGCAGGACCAGCGGCCCTCAAGACGAGGGCGAGGACCGGTGAGACGGGTCGCCATCCTGATCGGAACGTGTAACTACGACGATGGTGCCCTGGAAGACCTGCGATCTCCGCGGGCAGACGTCGACGCCATCGAGCGGGCCCTGAAAGCGAACGGCGAGTTCGATGAGATCGTCCCGCTCCTCGAACCGACACGCGGTGAAGCCAGTCAGGCGATAGAGGCAGCGCTCACCACCGGGAAACCGGACGATCTGATCCTCATCTCGTTCTCCGGGCACGGCGTGCTGGACAGGTACGGGCGCTTGCACCTCACCTTCCGGGATACGCGCCAGAACAGTCCGCTATCCACCGGCCTGTCGTCGGAGGCGCTGCAGCGGATGCTCCAAGACTCCCGGGTGACCAGCAAAGTCCTCCTTCTCGACTGCTGCTACAGCGGTTCCTTCGCCGACGGATTCACCACACGATCCGGCCAGGACACAGACACCATCAACTTCCAGCGGGAGTTTCTTGAGGAACGGGGAGAGGGGACGTACGTCATCGCCTCCTCAGGCGCGAACCAGCCAGCGCATGAGGGAGCTAACGCGGCCGGTGCCCACCCTTCGCCGTTCAGCGACGCCGTGGCCCGGGGGCTGTCCGGCGAGGCGGAGGACACCGACGGTACTGGCTGGATCGACTGGGAAAGCCTGCACAGATTCGTTCGGCGGGAAGTGGAGCGCGATGGGCGGCAGCGGGTCACCGGTTTCGCTCTGGGCGCGGTCGGCCGCGTGAACCTCGCACGGCATGTCGAGTCGGCGACGGCGGTAAGCGCGCATGGGAGTCGCACCCCTCCGTCAGGTTCTGCCGAGAAGGGCGCGGATCGGACCCGTGGCGAGCGAGTCGCGCCGGGGGCAGAGGGCTCGGCGCACGCCGGCTCCAGCGAGTCAGGACCGCGCGGAGACCCGGACGCCGACTTCGGTCTTCGACGGTGGACGTCGCTCTTCACCTACTACCGGGCGTGCTTGTCTCGGCAGAGTGTCCTGCAGCAGCTCCCGGACGCGAAAGCGACGAAGGGCGCGCGGCACGCAGCCTGTGGGATGGGCAAGGAGCGGCTGCTGAGCGGTACCGACGAACGGTGGAGGCTGACCGGTGACGCTGAACGGCTGGTGCGCAGCGCGGCAGCCAGCCACCAGGCACTGCGCTACGGGTATCCCGCCGTGGTATTCGACGCCGCAGCCCGGCGCCGGGGAAAACGCTCGGAGTGGAAGGTCGCGCCGCTCTTCGTGATGGATGTCGAAGCGGTACAAGAGGACGACGGGCTGTACTTGCTACCCGTGGGGGAGATCGAGCTCAACGCCGAACTGGCCGCCTCCGTCGCCGACCTCGACCCACCGGACCTGGAGGAACTGACCACCTGGTTCAAGGCGGATTGGGCCAGTGAAAGCCTGTCCAAACTCGGGGACAAGGCGCGCAGCGTCTGCAAGGTGCTCGACCTGGAGTGCGTGAACGCCCTCGAACCCGGACGTCTGCGTGACCGACTGGATCTGGCGGTGCCTCTGCGGACCGGAGCGCAGAACGTCGCCCTCCTGCATGTGGCGGACCTGGCCGCGAGAGCTGTCAAACAGCTGATAGGGGACCTCGACGCCCCCAGTGAGAACGCCATGAAGCCGGATCGCATCGACGGTACCGCGCTCGCGGCGCTCAGCGGCCGAGCTGAGGCCAGACCTCCCCAGCAGCCCTTCACCCCGGTGATCACCGGACTCAGCAACACCTCCCAGGAGGAGATCCTCGCCTCCGCGATGACCCGGCGACTCACCGTCGCCACCGGAGCCGCGGGAACAGGTAAGAGTGAGCTCATCACCTCCGTCGTCACCAGTGCGGTGACGGCCGGTCAGTCGGTCCTGATCGCCTCCACCAACAACACGGCCGTCGATGAGGTGGTCCGGCGGGCGAACAAGCTGCTTGATGACGCCGACCTGATCGTTCGCACGGGCAACGCCGAAGAACGCCAACGCGAGCGAGGCATCCTGTCCGACCTGCGCGCCGCCCAATTCGACCGGATCGACGTGCGGACACTGGCCGAAAAGCTGAAGGTCCATGAGCGGCAGCTGGGCGAAATCCGCTCGGGCCTCGCCGATATCGCCGGGGCTGAACACCACCTCGCCGTGCTGGCTCCCGACAGGGAGCGAGAGATAGCAGACCTGCCCGGGGGTTTGACTCCGGAGACGTTCCGCGACATCGATACCGTGCGCGCCTGGGGCCAGCGGGTGGGGAAAGCGCTGGAAAGCCGATGGACGCGATGGTGGCATCGGTGGCGGATCCGGCGTGGGCTGGGGGTCGTTCCCGAGGAACCCGGACTCGTCGCGCTGCTCCGTTTCCTCGCGACCGAACGCTCCTGGCGAGCGGTACACGGGCGCCTAGCGAGCCACCCCGATCCGGCAGAGCTGTACAGGGCCGCGAAGGCGATCCGAGACGGCCGCCGCGCGGACAGCGCCCAGTTCGTTGTGGGGCAGGTGGCCGCGGCTCTTCAATCCGGACAGGACCATATCGACAACCGCCTCCAGGCGCTCGCCGAGGACAAGTCGTGGAAGGGTATCCCCGCCCTGGTGAGGACGGTCCGGGCCTGGGCGACAACGTCCCGGTCCGTGCGGGGGGTGCTCCCTCCTAACCCCGGCCTGTTCGACCTCGTCGTCATCGATGAGGCCAGCCAGTGCACGGTCGCCGACCTCATCCCACTTCTCTACCGGGCGAAACGCGCTCTCGTTATCGGTGACCCCCACCAGCTGCAGCCGGTGCACACCCTGGACCCAGCGGAGGACCAGCGGGCACAGCGGCTGGCCGGGATCGCCGAGCGTTGGCTGGACGAACGGTCGCTGATCTACAGCCGCAGCTCCGCCTACCATGCCGCAGCCGCGGCGCTGGCTCGGGCGGGAGGCCAGGTCCTGTGGCTGGACGAGCATTATCGGTGCCATCCGGACATCGTCGCCCCCGCCAATCGGCGCTTCTATGGGAATCGGCTGGCGATCCGCACGAACACGCAGAAGCTGAAGGAACCGATCGACCCCGCCGTGCAATGGATCGATGTGCGGGGAGAGCCCGAGCGCCCCGAGGGCGGCTCGTGCCGCAACCGTATGGAGGCCGACGCGGTCATCGAACAGCTGCGTGAGCTGTGGGCCCTGCCGAGTTCAACGTCGATCGGTGTCGTCTCCCCGTTCACGGCGCAGTGCCGTCTGGTCGAGAACCGGCTGGGACCGAAGGGAACGGACCGGATCCGTGTCGGTACGGTGCACACATTCCAAGGCGGGGAATGCGATGTCATCGTGGTCTCCCCGGCGGCCGCGACCGGAGTGGACCGCAGATCCGGGAATTGGGCCGTTTCCCAGCAGAATCTGTGGAACGTGGCCATCACGCGCGCCAGATCACGGCTGTACATCGTCGGTGACCGGGGCTACTGGTCGGAACGGGACGGCGTGCTCACGGACATCGCACGACAGACAGCCGCGGTGGATGGCCCCCTCCTCCCTGACGACACCGCGCGCGAATCGCTTTTCTCTGCGTTGCAGAAGCGAGGCGCGTCTCCGACAGTGGGCCGACGCCTCAACGGTTACACGTGCGACCTCAGCGTCCCGACGGGTGACGGAGAGACGGCCGTCTTCATCGACTGGGCCGGAACGGATCAGGGAGCGGCAGGGGACCTGGGGCGGGTCCTGTACCGGACCCTCGATCGGGTCGCCCTTTTCGAAGCCGTCACAGGCGTCCCTGCTCTGCGTGTGCCGGCCTGGCGGTGCTTGAGTGATCCGGACAGTGTGGCCTCAGAACTGCTTGCCCCCTGATCGGGTGCCCACAGGCGGGCGGCCGTCCGCTTGTCGTACGGCCGCCCCGGGGCTCGGCCCCCGCCTCAGAACAGCGCGTTCGTCGGTCGGAAGAGTCCGTCGTCGAGCGAAGGCGCCGGGGCTGATGCGACCGACGTTGGAACGAACGGGCTGGGGGACCCGTGCCAGGACACTGCCAGCGCGTCCCGCGCGCGGGTGGCGGCGACGAAGATCAACGATCGGGCCTTCTGTATCTCACGCCGGTAACGCAGGGGGTCGCTCTCCCGGAAGCGCTCGATGCCCCGGCGCGGAACCAGCCCATCGCACATGCCTGCGATCGCCACGAAGCGGTACTCCAGCCCTTTGAAACGGTGCAGTGTCCCGACATGCACGGCGGCTTCGGCGCGAGGTCCGTCCGGTCCAATCGACACCGAGCTGATCCCCGACTTCGACAACTGGCGCTCCACCTCCCCGACCATGTCCCGGGTAGGGACGGCCACGGCGATGGAACCGTTGTCTCCGTCGATCCCCCGCCACTCGCTGACCTGGGCGGCCAGCGCGTCCAGCTCCTCGTGCCATGTGGCGGCCCGGATGAACGACGGTGTGGGGCCTCGCAGGATCGAACGGTACCCGCCGAGATTGTCGCTGCCGTCGTCGAGGTCGTCCCATGCCTCGTCGCCGAGCAGGCCGAGGGCGGATCCGAGGATCTGCTTCGTCGTCCGGTAACTGAGCGTGAGCCGCGACGAGCGACCGCGGATGTTGACACCGAGACTGCCCAGCGAGACGTAGTTGTCGTAGATGCGCTGGTGCGTGTCGCCGACCAGGAAGATGTCGTCGTCTTTCTCCGCCACCATCGCGCGCAGCAGCTTCCAGTGGGCCGGGTTCAGGTCCTGGGCCTCGTCCACCACGATGTGCTGGTAGTCGTGGCGGAGATTCGCCCACGACTGGTCCAGGCGGTGCAGCATCGGCCCGCCGTGCTGGGCTTCGTCGTCCTTGTAGGCGGCGATCTTGGCGGCCTGCTCTCCCTTGATGCGGGCGGCGATTTCCGCGACCTGGCGGTGCGTCCACACCCGCTTCTCGTCGAGGCGCATGGTGAACCGTTCCACCAGCTGCCAGATCTCGGCCCGCTGCGCCCGACTGATGCGCTGGCCGCGTCCCGCGCGCCGGGCGCGGAAGTAGTCGGCCCGCGAGTTGACCGCTTGGCCCAGGATGACCTGGCTCCACTCGGCGTTGAGGAAATCCGCGTCCCAGCGCGTCTCACCGATCTCGGAGAGCATGTCCTGCCACTCGTCCAGCGCCTGCGCGTCGCTGATCCACCGACGGCGGCCGCCCTGAGCGGCCTCGGCGACGATCTGGTTGGCCAGGCTGTCGATGTTGACGATGTGGACGCGGTCGACCAACTCTTGGCCGCCGAGATCCAGCAGCCGTTTGCGCAGGTCGGTTGCGAGATTCCGGTTGTAGGTGGTCAGCAGCACGGCCTTGGTGCGTCCCGGAGGCAGCTGCTCGACCAGGTACTTCACCCGATGCAGCGCGACGATGGTCTTGCCGGTTCCCGGGCCGCCGCTCACCCGGGCGGGGCCCTTGTAGCGACGCTTGACCAGCCTCTCCTGTGTCGGGTGCAGGTAGACCTTCCAGCGGCCGAAGTCGTCCTCGATGGCCTCGCGCAGGTCCGTGTCCTCGGTAGTCACCCTGGTCGTGGATCGGTTCAGGGCGGCCGAGTAGTCGGTGACATCGACGGGCTCGGTCGCCGCGACCGGTCGGGTGATGCTCTCCAGGACCTCGTCGAAGCCTTTGCCCTCGGCCAGAGCAAGCAGGACCTCTTCGGAGTGCGCCGGGGCGTACTCGACCAGCCCGAGCATCTTCTCCTCGGTGCTGACGTCCAGGGCCAGCGGGATCAGCGCTTCGGCCACCCCGAGCTCGCGCAGCTGCTCCGCACTGACCCCCGCCAGCAGGGGGCGCCCGTGGGCACGCGGCGGCTCACCTGACGGCTCCGGTTCCGACCGCTTCTGCCGCTCAGCCCCCGGCTCGGGTGCGGGATCCGCCACCGGAGCAGACGGCGAGTCGACGGACCCGGGGCCTTCACTCCCCGAAGGCTCGGACGTCCCGGGGGTCCCGCTGGCAGCCCGCACCGTCGCGGACTCCACGACCTCCAGGAACTCGATACCCCCCGTGACGGGGTTCACCTGGTGGTGGAACCGGTCGAGGTTGTCGTACACCTCGCTGCGGTGCCGGACCGCGACGAGGATGTAGTCGCTCTCGCCGACGTGGAGCAGGAGCGCCCGGTAGTCGTCGGTGACCCGCGCCGAATACAGGCGATCGTTCCCCTTCAGCTGTTTGAGCCGCAGCCCCGGGGAGTTGGGGTTCTCCCGGAACTTGTACTGGAAGTCGTAGATAGCGCCCTTGACGACCCGGGGGAGTCTCTTGATCTCCTTATCCGCCTTGTCCAAGAGCCTCAGCGTCGCCTTGCCCTGCACGCTCATCCTTCCGTTCCCATCACCCGCGCCGCGATCTCCGCGGCGTCCCAGTCCTGCGCCTCGCGCGCCGTCCACCCGGCTGCGGCGTAGGCCGCGTCTCCCTTGGCCTTTTCTTCCTTGTTGGTCAGTAGAGCGTCGGACAGGACGACCGCGATCCGCTGCTCAGGCCAGGCGAGCTCGGCCGGCCACAGTCCACCGGAGAGCTCGTAGCCTGCCTCGGGAACCGGAACACCGCGGTCGATCAAGCTGCGCACCAGCGACTCCAGCCCGGGCTCGTCCCGCTCCAGATAGGCAAGCACCTCGGTCCATCCCCGCTGGTCTGGTTCCGGGGCCACGGGCGCCGAATCTACGCCGCTGCCGGCCTCCGTGCCGTGCTCAGGTGTCGGCCGACCGGCCCCTGCCGACTGCGGCGCGGGAGCCTCGGACGGGACAGCAGTGTCGGCCGCCGCACGGCCGACAGCCTCGGCCCGGTCGGGTTCGCGGGAAGCACCTTCGGCTTCCTCGGTCCGCCCGTCGTCCTCCGCATCGACGATGCCCCGCCCTGCCCTGCGGCCGCTGGGCAGAGCGTCGCCGAACAGCTCGGCCGTCTCGTCGTCCAGCGGCAGTCTCGCGTGGGTCTCTTCCAGGCCGACACCTCCGGCCGCCGCGATGACCTCGGCGTCGAACGCTTCCAGGTCGCTCAGCGCGAGCTGCCCGCCGTCGCTGTGTTCGCCCGCCAGAAACTGGAGCAGATTCCCCCAGTACAGCCAGGCCTGCCACCGGCGCCTGTGCTGCTCCGGATCGGCGGTGGCCGTCGCTTGCCGGTCATCGACCACGGTGAAGCCGCTGACCGACCGCGTCTGCCGGTCGAGCAGCACCACCACCGGACAGCCGTCGTCATCGGCACCGCGCAGCAGCATCATTGTGCCGTCCGTCCCCCGCGACGCCAGCGGATCGCCGGACAGGGCCGCGACGAGCGCGCCACCCACCGTCTCCCGGCTCACCCGTGCGGCTTCTGCTCCGGGAGTACGGCCGATTCCGGCTGCCGCCGCAGACGCGCGGCGCCGCCATGTCTGTCGGTCAGGATCAGACAGAAACGCCAGGAGCATGTCGATGGGCCGCACCCACACCGTGGACCGCAACTCCTCGCCATCGCCGCCCTCCTGCCGGTAGGCGGTGAGCGCCGCGCCCTCCGCACGGTGGCCGTACGGCTTCCACCGCTGCGCTCCGGCCACGTCCCGGTTCTCCCACGAGGCGATGTCGTCCCAGGTGAGCTGGAAGACAGTACACCCGTGAGCCCGCAGCCGAGCGCGCTTCTCGGCGTCATCGGCCAGCCGGTTGCGATGTGGCGCCGCGTGGTACTCGTAGCCGTCGAGGTACACCGCCACCTGTGTCGCTTCGGCGTCCAGCCGCCGGAACAGCACATCGGGACGCGTGCCCTTGATCGTGTTCTGCATGATGACCTGCCAGCTCACCACCGAGCCGTCGGACCCGGTCAGCCGAAGCTCGGCCGTCCGCCGGTCGTTGACCCGTGCGGCCGGACTCAGCGAACGACCCGCCCGCGGCTCGTCGGCCCATGCGGTGAGCGCGGCCAGGAACCGCGCCTCCAGTTCGCTCTCGACCTGATCCCACAGCGAGATCTCGCTGGTCCCCGCGATGCTCGTGGTGCCCCAGTCGTCCAACAGGTCGTGCAGCATCCGTGACGCCAGGGCGCGGTCGGTGTGGGGGAACTCGCGGTCGCTGACGTAGGCGAGCAGGCACCGGTGGCATGCGGCCCGGTCGGCTTCCGTGGCGCAGGTGCAGCCGTCGACCACCTCCAGGGCGCGGGACAGGATCTCCCGGATGCCCTCCTCGCCGGACCGCGGGTTCAGGTAGCCGGTGCCGCCGGGCAGTGTGTCATAGACGATGAGGTACTGCCGACGCCGTCCCGTCTCCTCGTCCGGCATGGTCGCGACCGTCGACGCCAGGTGCGGCAGTTCCCCGCCGTAGACGCTGGCGAATCCCGCCATCAGCGCGGCCTTGAAGCTGATGGTGCGCTCCGGCACCTGAACCGTGGCGGCGGGAAGCAGGATGCGCAGCGCCTCCGTGCGCAGCGTGTGGGCGAGCACCAAGGGAAGATGCTCCACAGCGTCGCCGCGCCGCTGGCGGCACCAGGGGCGGTGGTGGCTGGGGGAGGAGTCGTAGCCGCTCGTCGTCAGGTACTCGTCGCGCCGGTCAGGCCCGGGGTCGTCCGGTGTCGCGCCGCCGCACGTGGTGCACACGCGGAACGGGTTGGGCCGGACCAGCTCCCCGGCGAACGGTGCGTCCGCCGGACGGTCCATCCGCAGCGCCCCGAGGTTGAACCGGCGGATCAACGCTCCGCGGGTGAACTCGACGCCGAAGGCGCGGGTCCGGTGCCGCCACGCCCCCGGCGCGATGTCCTCGCGCGCGATGTCCACGGCCACCGGTGTCTCGTAGAAGCGGCGCTGCCGCTCGTCGTGGTCGTCACGGATCAGCGCGTCCTCGCGCCGGTCCCGCGCGAAGACCCGGGTCGGTTCGATCACGTTGTGCAGCGCGCTCTGGTCTCCGATGCTCGCACTGCGGCACTGCGGGCAGGGCCGGGTGTCCTCGTCGGCCGCTGTCGTC
The DNA here is from genome assembly GCF_039530945.1 of Nocardiopsis rhodophaea. NCBI lineage: Bacteria > Bacillati > Actinomycetota > Actinomycetes > Streptosporangiales > Nocardiopsidaceae > Nocardiopsis > Nocardiopsis rhodophaea. Next base: position 50,972 of record NZ_BAAAPC010000011.1, on the reverse strand, counting down.
CGCACGTAACCGCACTCCGGGCACACCCGCCACCGGGTCCATGTCGGCCGGTTCTGGGTGCCGATGTCGATGCCATCGACCTGGTGCCGGTAGCCGCGCACGTAGAAGTGGTTGCCGGGGGCGAGTTCGGTCAGGGCCGACGTCGCCGACCGCTCGTACTCGCGGATCTCGCTGTGGTAGGTGGTCTTCTGCTCGGAGTCGGTCTCCTCCCAGGAGATCGTGGCCTCCAGCTCGGTCACCGAGTCCACCAGGGAGTAGTTCGGCAGCACACCGAGCTCGACGAGGGCGCCGTGCGCGCTGCCCTTTCCGGCCGACGTGATGACGCGGGCGATCTCCCGGCGCTCGGCGGACAGCTGCCGCTTCCGGGACCGCTGCTGCGGGTCGGAGTCGAGCAGCGCCGCCGCCGCGGCGTCGATGACCTCCAGGCGGGCGCGCAGGTCGGCCAGTCGCGCCTGCCACTTGCGCTCCGCATCGGCCAGGAAGTCCTTGATCCCGGCCGCGGCATACGAGCGCAGCTCAGCGGCCGCTTCATCGCTGACATCGGCGCCCGCACCCGCGAACAGGGCGAGGAAGTCCTCCACCAGCCGCGGCCCCTCAGCCAATGCGGCGTCGACGAACGGGCCGAGCCATCCGGTCTCCCCGAACAGCGCCGACGCGCGTCGCGGCAGTGCGGACACACCGGGCAGGCGACCGCGGGCCGCCAGGTCGAGCAGGTGCGCCGCGTACTGGCGGCGCAGGATCTCCACAGCTGAGGGGTAGCTCCCGGGCGGGGTGATCTGCCCGGCGATCATGTCGCGAGGGGCGGCCAGGTAGTACCGCTCGCGCGGGCGCCGACCGATCAGCGTGAGCAGGAAGGCGTTGCCGGAGCGCCGTCCGGCACGTCCGGCGCGCTGCACGTAGTTCGCGGGGCCGTTCGGCAGCGATCCCAGGATCACGGTCGACAGCGCCCCGATGTCGATGCCGAGCTCCAGGGTGGGTGTGCACGACAGCACGTTCGGGTCGCTGTAGCGGGTGCCCTCGCGGAACGCCTCCTCGGTGCGCTCCCGCTGGGCGCGGGTCAACTGGCCGGTGTGCTCGGCGGTGGTCACCCGGAACGGTTCGGCGGACAGGTACAGCCCCCGGTAGTAGTCGGAGGCGAACCGCCGGTCTTCGTCAACCCGCAGCACGCCGTCGGAGCAGCGGTACCGCGGGCACCGCATCCCTTCGCAGGCGGGGAGAAGCGCGGGGTGCACGGTCTGCTTCCAGTTACACACTGGGCAGATCAGTCCGGCCGCGGCCGTCTCGGCATCGGCCAGGCGGCGGACGTGCACGTGGCCGGGCATGAGCCCGTAGACGCGGGTGGCGCCATCGGCGGCGGTGTGACGGAAGAGGACGCCCTCGTCGGCCAGGAGCTCCAGCAGCCGACCTAGGTAGCGTGTCGCCGTGTCGGTGTCCACGCCGAGGCAGCGTGCCGTCCAGTCCTGGTACCAGTTGCCGCGGCCGGCGATGGAGTCGAACTCGCTGCGGTTCTTGACCTGGCCCAGCAGGAAGCGCGGTGACGGCAGTCCGGCCGGGAACGCGGGCATGCCGTCGGGTCGCTTGCCCCAGATCGTGCCGTAGCGGCGGGTCCCGGCGGCGTTCAGCCACGGAGTCAGCCAGTGGTGGGCGACGCCGCCGCGCGTGCGCAGTCGCTCCAGGAGGCCGCGCAGGTAGCCGACGAAGACGTGCGGCTCGGGCAGCCCGCCGTCGACGGTCTGGTGCGGATCGTGGAGCAGCAGGTCCCGGGCGAGCGAGGCGAGCCGGTCGGGGGAGTCGATGCGGACCTCGGCAGCAGCCGTCCGGGTGAGCTCCAGGGTGCGGCCCTGTCGCGAACGCAGCCCGAATTCGAGGACCGAGGAGAACGCGAGCCGCTCGCCGATGAGCTCCCACACCCGGGTGCCGCCCGGATCCTCCCCGGCCAGCAGCTGGTCGACTTCGGCGCGCTCGTGCAGGTCGGGCGGGACCACGCAGGCCAGGAACTTGGGGTCGGCGGCGCTGGTAACGGTGTCGGCGATCAGGTCGTTCAGCGCGATCGGTGACCCGTCCCGTGGCAGGTGCTCGGCCAGGAGCGTGCGCAGGGAGAAGGTGTAGGACCGGTTCGACACGAATCCGGCGCGGTGCGCGGCGTCCTGCACCGAGTCGTTGAAGATGAGTGTCTTGGGCTGGTCACTGTTATCGCTGTTGAGATCCCCGCCGAGCTGCCCGCCGGTGAAGAGCTCGGTGACCGCCACCGAGGCGAGCGCGGCCGGTCCCGAACCGAGGAAGCGGGTGCCCTGCTCGGAACGGCAGGCGGGGCAGCGGTCCATCTCGGCGTCGCGGAACGCTTCCTTGGTGTGGGCGAGGTCGCCGATGACGAACACGCCGTCGAGCTCGCCCTTGGCCGCGGCGGCAATGTCGGTGCCGTCGACGGGGCGGATGTTCTCGCCGGAGGCGCTGAGCACGTGGACGTTCTGTCCGGCGGTGCGCTGTGCGGCTTCGGTACGGCTCGCGTGGATGAACACGCGGAGGTACTTCTTGGCGGAGATCGCGCCCCGATAGATCCGTTCCGGGTCTGTCACGAGCTGGGTCGGGTTGCGCTCCGGCGAAATCGCCGCCCACCCCGACCGGCCGCACTGGCGGCAGTACACGGCAGGGAGACGGCCCCGGCCGATGCCGGAGGCCGTGGTCTCGCCGTCCAGGGCCGGTGCGGCCTCACCGTGCCAGCTGAATGCCGGTTTCTCGGACACGGCGCGCAGCAGCCGGGTGATCGCTCGTGCCCAGAGGTGCGTCTCGATAGCGAGGAAGGGCTGGGTGGGGTCGTTCGGGTCGCGCGCGATGGACAGCAGCGCGACGTAGCGCGCCAGAGCCTCGGCCGTCTGGGCGGGAGCGGTGCGCAGCGCCTGTCCCCAGGCGTAGGCGCCGCGCTTGGGAAGCGTTTCGAGGATCTCGTCGGCGGTGGAAATCCCTCCGTCGAGGATTTCCAGGACGGCACTGGTCAGGATGTGCGTCCTGAGCACCTTGCCCAGTTCCTGCGGGGAGAGGTCGTCCTGACCCGTGAAAGCCGCCATGATGCGCGCCATGGCCGTGGGGTCCCCGCCATGCGGGTCGGGGAGGTTGGCGACCTCAACCGGGTTAGGGAGAGGGAGGCTGTACTCGATCTTGTTGAATGGGACGAATTCCTCGGCGGTGAGGCGGTCTTCGCCGATGACGGAGTCGGGACCGAACTCGGTGGCGAACACGGTCGCGGCCACCTCGCGGATGGCCTGGTCAGATTCTGCGGAGCCGTCGCCCGCGCCGAGGGTGGCGCTGGTCGCGACCGGGCAGATGTCCCCGAGCGGCTGGCCAGGGCGGGTATTGCCTGTTGCGGCGGCGAGGCGTCGCAACAGCATCGCCACGTCGGTACCCTGCGCGCCGTCGTAGGTGTGGAACTCGTCCACGACGACGTAAGCGAGGTCTGAGCCCTCCCAGAGTGGGAGGTCGTGCTCGCGCAGCAGAAGCAGGTCGAGCATCTTGTAGTTGGTGATGAGAATGTCGGGCCGGACCCGGCGGATCTCGTCACGCCTGGTGATGATGTTCCGGTAACCGGTCTCGGGCGTATCACCGATATAGAGACCCGCGGTAACGCCTTCGAGCCCCTGCTGACCCAAGTAGTCGTTCAACCGCTGCGCCTGGTCGGTGGCGAGTGCGTTCATCGGGTAGAGCAGGACCGCTTTCACCCCGGCGTTGCCGCGTGCCCGCTCCCGGCGGCAGTGGTCGAGCACCGGGATGACGAACGACTCGGTCTTTCCGGAGCCGGTCCCGGTCGTAATGATTGTGGGTTGGGCCGGACCACGGAGTGTCGAAAGCCGCTGGAAAGCTCGCGCCTGATGCCGGTAAGGAGTGAACCCGGCCGGAGCCCACTCCAAGCTCCCCCGCCATTCCCCGTCGGCCGGGCGGAATGGTGTCCGGATCCGGAGGTAGGGGCCACGGAAAATCCCGTGGTGGGGGTCGTTGAGGAACTCCTCCAATCCCTCGCGGACAGGCTCGTCAGCGAGCGCGAAGGTGGTGGAGAGGTATTGCGTGATGTTCCGTTTGATCTCAACAGCGGCGAGGGTGGGCTGCATGATCAGTCCTCCCCATCCCACTCACCGTTGGCCTTGGCGCGTTCTAGTATCTCCGTGAAGTAGGCGTGGGCCTGGCGGTACTCGTTTTTTCGATTGGCTTTATAAAAGGGGGGTGTGTAGCCTTCTGGGGTCGGCTCAGCGCAAGACGAATCTAGGTATGTCTGAAGTTGGACGTAGTGTTCTTTAGTCTGATCGAATCCGTAGGCGTAGCGGTCTGCAGCGATTTTTCTACCGTTAGCGTCGAACCAAGTATCCCGGTCGCGTCCAGCAAGAATTTGGAATCGAGCGTCATATATAGAGTTCAGTTGATCGCTGGATAGTCCGAGCCAGACTGCCACGAGCGCATCTATCTCTACTAAGGCGGCACGTCGCTCATATTCCGTTCGGAGTGGAGTAGTGTAGTCCCACTTTGGAGAGATATTACCGAGCTTTGCAAGATGCGGCCAATTAATAGCCCAATCCTGATTCTGCCAATCAGATATATAGAGTTCATTCCAAAGTGGAAAGTACGCGTCAGTGAGACAGTTGAGCCGAGCTGTTCTTACAAGCAGGGGCAGGGCCAATGGATGTCGGTCGGATGGCGACGGCATTTTGTGAGCTTCAGAGACGTCGAGATGCGAGCGCCCAGTTACGCGCAGGAGATAGTCCAGGGGCAAGGATGACCAGAAGCCGCAGTTGAGGACAGTCTGACGGTTGTCACTCAACGCCATTGAACGAACGGCGTGCACATGCGCGGGGCCGGGCGGGATAAGTGCGGCAAAAAGACTCCGCTCGGTATCAGATGCGATCATGTTGCGCCAAGCCAGGCGAAAGTATCCGGTGTAACGACGGTCTCCCCACATCTCTTGAGAGGACAAAAACTCTTCATATGTGCAGGCACGCTTATAGTTGGTATTGGGTAGCGTGTCCGCTGGGATGGTGGAGGGATTGAATGACTTCCAGTCCTTGGCATGCTTGAAAGGAATGTTTGGATTCTGCATCAAGGGCGTGGAAGGTTCGATGTGGGGTCCCTGAAGAATGGACTCGGTGAGATTCGGGGCGGGTGAATTATCCCATCGAATTATTCCAGATTTCCGATCGTTTGCCTCGTTGAATCCTTGGCTGATATACGGGTTGTGGGTCCCTAGTCGGCTCTTGAAGTTCGCGAGTTCCCTCATGGCTCCTGATTCGGATGCCGTTACTGGGTGCAATAGAGGAGTCTGCTCGATTGGTACGTCTGTCGAATCGGTTAGGCGCCTCCATTCAGCAAGCTGTTTAAGGTCTACAGAAACAATCCTATCCTTGTGAGGTTGTAGGTCCCACTTTCCGTCATTCTTAATTCCTGGTGCAGGTCCGCGTCCGTCGTGCTTCAGAGAACCCGTGACGACTGACGCCCCATACAGCCAGTTCATAGTCTTAAATCTAATCTCGGATTCGTGTGCGTAGATGTGAACGCCGAATTCTCGGCTCCGTCCAACTGGGCTGGGGAAGGCCCAGTTTCCCGCATTGACGAAATGGGCGTGAAATTTAAGACGTTTGTATGAGGCAGCTCGAAGTTTGCCTTCCTTTGTTCCCCCAAAGTGGGTGTCTGAATGGATGAGGCCGACGCTTCCTTTTTGGGCCATATTGTCCCACGTTCGGCACATGAAAGCTCGATAAAGGTCGGGGCGAGTTCCAGATAGAAGGAAATAGGTTGTATTGTCTGACAGGAAGGAACTCATGCCAGATACCTCAGCTAGGTTTGTGAGAAAATAGCAGGCGTTGTGCCGTGGCTGAAGCGCGTCCGATTTGCGTTTCGCGACGGTGCCAGCGTTCACTCTTTCGTGTAGCTTGAACCACGGGTCCAGCTCTGCGAGTACTGATTCCTCATCCCATTCGGGGCGCACCCATGGGGGGTTTCCTACTTGAAGTGTGAATCCGCAATTCTGGAAAATGTGCGCAAACTGAAGTTCCCAGTGGAAGTACCCGCGCTGATTAGCGAGGTCTTCTACTGTGTGGAGCCAAGGAAATCGCTCTGCTAACTTGAATTCTGACTCCATTCCCGTCCATGCTGGAAGCTGGTCTTCATGGTCACTGAGATCTTCTAGGCTCGCGAAGTGTTCCACGAGGGAGTCTTTAGGAATGTCTGCTCGACCGAGAAGGGCCTCAGCGAAGTCAAGCCAGTTATCAAGGCATGAGAGAGGGACACTCTTGCTCGCTACACCAAACAGTGAGTCGTTTCCCCTTGGTCGACTGACATCGAGTGTGTCTTCTAGCCGTTGGTAGAGATCATCGCTTCCGTCCAGCAGCCCTGCCTTCTCCACGGGCCAGAACCACAGTGCGCACCAGGCGTCCATCAGGGTCTTCAAACGCCAATAGGGTGTGCCTTGTGCCGTTAGGTCAGCGAGGACCTTTTCCCTGGGAACAGCTGTCTCGGGGTGCTCCAGGTCATCGGCGCCCCAGACATCGATGTGGCGGCTGATCTCCCTCTCGGAAATCTCTAGCCGGCGGATGACCAGTTGCCACAGGTACTCGGCTCGGCGGGCTAGGCCTTGGAGTCGCTGGACCTGAGACTGCTTTTCGCCCCGCTTCTTCTTCGCCGATGGTGCCTTGCGTATCGCCCTGCGCCAGTCGGCGAGGCGCTTGGCGTCGTCCGGGGCGAGTGACCGCGCCTCTCTCTCTGCTGCGACGCAACCCCAGCCCTGGGCAGGGAGGAGGAAGTGGTGGATGTAACCTTCGGGGATCTCGCCTTCCCGGAAGGGGTGATCGGTCGGCGCTTCCTTGAGCCACGCTCCCTTGGCCAGCTGGTCGGGGCTGTACAGTCGTCGCCCAGCACCGATCAGCGAGTTGCCTCGCCGCAGGTGGAGGCCGAACCATGGGGCCTGGAGCCCGGGGTGCATGACGTTGAGCCAGAGAGATACTTCCGCCAACTCCACGGCTGTCGCGTTCAGGTCGACGCCGTAGCAGCGGTGGAGGGCGATATACGCTTTCACTTTCTGCAGTTCGTGGGCGTAGTCTTCCGGCTCCAATCGCACGCCGAGTTCATTCTGCCGCCGCTTGAGGTACTCGGCCGCCACCTGGTTGATGGCCTCGTTGAGGAATGCCCCGGAGCCCAGTGCTGGCTCGCAGATGGTCCAGTCCAGGAGCTCGCGGGCCTTGGTCGTCTTGCCGTCCTGGTCCAGAAGCTCCCGCAAGGCCAGCTGTACCGTCAGCTGGGTCAGTGACTCGGGTGTGTAGTACGACGCGCTCGTCTCACGGTCGCGTCCAGCCAGCCGGTACACGAACGAGCCCGGCTTGTAGACGACGCGCTCGCCGGTGGGGAAGCCGTCCTCGTCCTTCTCCGGGACCCAGACGTCGTCCGGGTAGTCGGCCACTGCCGAGTGCGGGACCAGCCAGGAACCGTCCTTCGGGTCGCCGTTCTTGGCCGCCTCGTACAGCAACTCCTCAGCGATGAACCCGGTGTAGGACATCAGTCCCTCGTACACCGCACCAAGCTGGTTGATGCCCAGCTGCGCGTACGAGATGAACCCGCCCCGTTCCTTGCGCTTGCCGCGTGCCAGCATCAGCAGACGCAGCACCCGGTGTAGCGCCTTGTTCCGCAGTCGGGTGTCGAGCCGTGGCATTACCGGATCGTCCTGGTCATCGTCCGGATGGACCAGCGCGCGGCCGATGAGTCGCGTCCGCTCGGGGGCGAAGAGGTCGGCCCTCAGCGCCTCGAACCGTAGGCCGTCACCCTCCGACAGATCACGTGCCTCGTCCTCCGACAGCACGCGGCCGCGCGGTCGGTGGCCCTCATTGACCATCCGGAAGAGCAGGTCCAGCGACTCGTAGAGGTGCACGCTGTTGCGCGCCTCCTCGCCGACCAATCCCTGCACGACCAGGTCACCGAGGCGGGCCATGCTGTATCCGCGCATGTACGCCTCATCGTCTGCCGGAACCACGCCCAATTCCGGGCGTGCCTCCGCGTACAGCAGGAACAGGATTCGGTACAGATACCGCAGCGACTCGCGGGCCAGTTCGTCGGCGAACTCCTTATTGGAGTCGGCCAGCTGATCCGGACGCACCCCCTGTTCGCGCAGTCGTTCCAGCACCTCGTTGGCGATGATCTCGACCGACTTCTGTAGGCCCTCCCGCAGGTCCTTTGAGACACCGACCGCGTGCTGGCGGGACGCGTCCAACAGCGCCTGGATCGGCTCGGTGCCGCCCTCCTCGGGCGGGAGCAGTGCCTCGGCGCCGAACAGCGCGGCGATCGTGCCGAGCTCGTCGTTGTCCCCGCGCCCGAGCGCTACGTCCAAGCTGACCGCCAGGTACCGGCCCTCGCCCCACACCGCACGGTCGGCGAGGATGATCACACCGCCCGCGAGGATCAGCACATACCGCAGCCGCTCGTCCTGGTTGAGCAACCACGACGCGAGCTTGGTGCCGAGCGTGATGGGCTCCCGCTCGCCCACGTCCGCAGGGTCCAGCAGCCGTCCCGCTTCGGCCTCGTCCATAGCCGCGTCCACGTCCGGGGCCCAGCCGCATTCGATCGCGGCCAGCGTCGGCTCGTGCAGGGCTACCCGTACCGTGCGCTGCTCGTCGCCGTCATCCACCAGGAAATCCACCGGCTCGGGCTTGACGCTGTACCCCAGGGCCGACAGGACGTCGCGGTGTAGTTCGTGAAGGCGCTCTCGGTACGCAGCGGCCTCATTGGGCCGGACCCCGCCGCCTTCGCGGATGTCGGCCGTCGCCTCGGCGAAGGTCGGACGCTCTTTGAAGTATCGCGACTTCAGCGCGCGCAGGCCGGCGCGCGGCGTCGGTGTGGTGGAGCGGGACGTCTCGTCGGCAGACTCCTCGGATGCTTCCGACGCATCCGTCTCCGCACCCTCCGCGGGTGCCTCCTGCTTCCGCGCGGCCCTGCGCTCGCGCTTCTCGCGCTCGGCCTCTTTCTCCAGCTCGGTCCACCTGCGGAACGGGCCGTCCTTGCCCTTCAGTGTCTTGGGCAGAACCTCGGCCAGGTAGTGGGCGGAGAAGTAGTCACCGCGATTCACCAGCGAGTCGTAGCTCACGACGCCCCCTTCACCACAGCGAGGATGCGCAGAAGCGGCTCCCCGTTCGTCCGCATCTTCTTCATCAGTCGTTCCTGCTCGGCGACGGTCGCATCGACCTCACGGCGCCGCCGCTCACTCCGCGGATCGGCACCGATCCCTTCAAGGCTGAGCTGCTGCCACTGCCGGAGCTGCTGCTCTGGCTGGGCGAGCTGTTCCTCGATACGCTCGTCGTAGTCGGCCCGGCAGGTATCCAGGTGCTCGCGGGCCGCGCGCACCGCCGGTTCGACGAGCTTTTGGAGCGGCTCCAGATCGCTAGGCGTGCCCGTGTTGATCATCTCCGGGCCGACCTCGGCCCGCCGGAGCACATCGAACATGTCTTCCACCTGCGGCTGGTCGGGCAGCCCGCCCACCGCCATCCACTCGACCACCGTTGGCTGGCCCAGCTCGTTGGAGTAGATGCCCTGCACGAGGAACACCGGGCTGTCCACGCGTCCCGTGATGACGGGTGCCTGCTGCCGATGCAGGCGCACCTGCACCTTGTCCACCAGCCACTCGACCATCGGATGAAGATCGCTTACGTATGCGGTCTCCGGCCATGAGGTCTCGGTCTGACGGGCTTCCTCGCGCTTCTCCTCGCCGTGCTGCTTGTCGAAGGTCACCCGCATCCGTTCGGTGACCTTGCGCTTCTTCAGATACGAGGCGGGCAGCACGGAGAGCCGGTGCTTGAGGTCGGCCGGTGGCTCGAAAGCGAGCATCGTGCCATCCTCGTCCACCTGTACTTCAGGGCAGACGGTCTCCAACGCGGTCCGCACGAACGCCTCGGTTGAGTCGAAAAGCCGGGGGACCGGGGCGATCTCTGGTGCTGCCGCGTGCTCCGGCACGCCGACCCCATCACCGTAAAGGTGGCCCATCCAGTCGTCTTCCACGTCCCCAGCACCCGGGCGATCCAGTGATTCGTCGACCGATCTACCGGTGAGGAGGTCGTGGATGAGCCGGTCCTCCTCCTTCTTCGCGCTGAACTCGCCGGTGACGGCCTCGGCCGTGCCGAGGCTGCGGTGCGCCTGCTCCTCGCGCTTGAGCAGTTTCTCGGCCACAGTCCGGTCGTCGGTGACGCCCTCCACCTGCGATGTGTGAATGAGCGCCTTGAACTGGGGCTCGTGCTCCTGGCCGTAGCGGTCGATGCGTCCGTTGCGCTGCTCGATGCGGATCAGGCTCCACGGCAAGTCGTAGTGGATCAGGTGGTGGCACTGGCGGTGCAGGTTGACGCCCTCGGACGCGATGTCACTGGTGAAGAAGATGCGGACCTTGCTGTCCTCCAGCGCGAAGTCGTCGATGATGCGCTGCTGCTCCTGGTCGGACATGCCATTGCCTTTGAGCAGCGCGATCTGATCGCTCTTCAGGCCCAGCTCCGCCGGAACGGTCTCGACCAGCCACTCAAGGGTGGGAATGGATTCGGAGAACACGACCGCGCGTGTCTTCTGTCCCTTTCCGACACCGATGTCCTTCAGCTGCTCGATGAGGGCGGCGCGTTTGGCCGAGTCCGCGTCGCTGATGCGCTCTACCAGCTGTTTTAGGTCCTTGAGAGCACCGAACTCGCGCTCGTCCTGGCCGTCCTTCAGTTTTCCGGTGCTGCCCACAGTCATGCTTGCCAGCCGGTTGTCGATGGTGGTGGCGAGCGCTCGGTGGGACGATAGGAACGCCTTGATGAGGGTGTAGGGGAAAAGTCTGCGCTCGCGGCGTACGACCGGTCCGCCCTCGCGGCCTTCCCCACGTAGCCAGACGCGGGTCAGTTCGTCGAACACGGCTTCCTCGGCCGGAGTGGCCGCGCAGTAGACGGACTCCGACGGCCCGCGGTCCGGCCACTTGTCGCCCATCTGCTCCCGCACCTCCGGATTCACTTTGGTGCGGCGGATATAGAGGTGGGCGATGTCATCGGCCGAGTAGTTCTCGGGGTCGACGATGGCGGCCGGGTCGAGCATCCGGATCAGCTCGGCGAACGATCGGGCGTTGCCGTTGTGCGGGGTCGCGCTGGCCAGCAGCAGTGCGTCGGTCTGGGCGGCCAGCAGCTTGGCCAGGCGGTTGCGCAGGTTGCCCTCGTTGATGAGGTTGTGGGATTCGTCGATGACGACGGCGTCCCACGTCATATTGCGCAGGTGCTGCCCGTACTTGCCCTGGTTCTTCAGGGTGTCGACCGAGATGATGGCGCGCTTGAAGTACAGGAAGGGGTTGCGTCCGGCCGGGATCTCGCGCTGCACCCGCTCCAAGCCGACTGAGTCCAGGCGGACGAGAGGGATGGCGAACCGGGTCCACAGCTCCTGCTGGAACTGTTCCAGGACCTGTTGGGGCGTAACGACGAGGATGCGCTCGCCGCGGCCGCGGCGTATCAGCTCGGCAAGAATGAGCCCGATCTCCAGGGTCTTACCGAGCCCCACCACGTCGGCGATGAGCAGCCGCGGTCGCAGCCCCTGCAATGCCAGCTCGGCCGGGCGCTGCTGGTAGACGTGCTCATCGAGGAGGAACTTGTCGGTCATCGCGAGCCGCCGCTCCGACTGGGGGAGCGGGGTACGGCGCAGCACCGACTCCAGGTACAGCCGGCTTTGTGCGAACCGGGCAGAGTCGTCGGGGACGAGCACGGTGTCCTCGGGCCGAAGCGGGCGCACGTCGTCGATGCCGGTGAAGAAGACGGCATCTTCCTCACGGACGAACTCGGAGACCCCCACGGCCCGCACCATGTAGCCGTCTTCATCCGGGTGATTGGTGGGGATGCAGGTGCGCACCATCCATTCGGCGTCGCGGACCTCGATGCGGGCTCCGGGGGCAAATGGGCTTGACTCGGCTGCCACTGCTGTCGTTGTGTCCGCTTCTGCTTGTGTGGTCGTACCGACCCCTGCGTCCGCGCTCCGCTCCGTCATGTCGGACACGCTGCTCTCACCACTGATCACTGTCGGAACCCTGCAATCCCCACTCGGCACGGTTACTCACTGTGCCATGACTTGCCACTGGCCGATGACGCCGCGAAGAAACGCAGCCGTTCCGCTCCGGGCCTGGTCCGGCCGCGGGCGGTGAGCGCGCCCCATCGCCCTGCTGCGCTGGCACGATGGTCCCTTCGTATGCCCCTGGTGCGTTTGTGGCGGGCCACTCATATGCGCTCCTCCCGGTCGTCTGGGGTTGCTCCGCTTGGTCGCAGCTAGCTAGCGGGCGGCCAGGGTCGCTGATCGGTCGTATTCGTTTCGGAGCCGCGACGCGAGGGCCTGCACCAGGGGAGTGGGGGCTGAAGCGCTGGAGCGAGCCAAGTGGTGGCGAGGGCGCGGGACGGGGATCGGGGCGGCGGGGTCTACTGCCACAGGGCTGTCGCCATCGTCTGGTCCGGCCACATAGGTGGTGTGCGCCAGCCGTATCCGGGCCGCCCCGGGCGACTGGCCGATTTCGGCCAACATTTCCGTCAGCTGGGCGCGGACGTCGGCCAGCTGCGGCCGGTCGTCAGGATCGCGGGAAAGCAGCGCGGCCACGATCGGCCGCAGTTCCTCTGGAAGGCGCGTGAGGTCAGGTTCCGTACCCGTCACCAGGGCCGCGAAGAGCGCTTCGGGTGTTGGTCGCTCTATGGGGTAGTGACCGGTCACGGCGAAGGTAAGTGTGGCGCCGAGGGCGTACATGTCGGCGGCCGTCCCCACGGCTTTCGCGTTCTGCGCCTGTTCAGGGGCCATACACAGCGGAGTCCCGAGCATCGCGTTGGTCGCTGTCAGCTCTCCCACAGCACCGCCAATGGCGACGAGGCCGAAGTCGATCACGCACGGTCCATCCGGGCCGAGGATCACGTTGCTCGGCTTGAGGTCGCGGTGCAGCAGGGCAGCACCATGGATGTCGGCGAGTGCCCGGGCAAGGACGAGCCCGAGAGCCTTCCCCTCGTTGCTGCTCATCGGCCCATTGCGGTGGACATAATCACGCAGGGTCAGCCCGGGTACGTACTCCATGGCCAGCCACTGCGGATCGGCGTCGGGCGGGGATGCCGCCAGCAGCGCCGCCGTTCCCGGTCCCTGGACCATGCGCATCGCCGCGACCTCGCGGTCGAATCGTTCGCGCAGGTCATCGCGGTCGGCCGTGGCGGAGTGCAGGGTCTTGACGGCCACCCGATCCCCATCTGGGGTTTCTCCCGCATATACCTGGCCCATCCCACCCGCGCCGAGCCTGCCGCGCAGCGTGATGTCGCCGAGGGTTCGAGGGTCGGATGCACTCAGGGGGTCCACTCTCACCTGCCATTCGCAGTGCTGAGATGCACGTCGGGGGAAGGAACCGGGACAAAGTCGGACTGTAGGGAGTCAGGCCAGCTTAATACCGATGTTGCGTTCTGTGATAGGAAAATCATCCAGGCCGGGCGCATTCGGCATCCGGTGGAATGGAGAACTCCCGAAGGCTGGCACACGCGGTGGCGGAGAGGTGTATCGTCGTGCGTCTTGCCTTCCGCCGTCCGATTCGATGTGTGTGGTGAAGGAACAGCCGTGGCGCACAACCATCTCGAACAGACGTACCTGGGTCAGTCCCACCAGGAGCAGTTCGAGAAGAACATTGACTACGCGCAGGCGCTGATCGTCGGGGGCAGAGCGCTGGAAGGCCTGCGTTCGGCGGCGGGGAACTTCGGCGACCTTACGGCTGCCCACCCGGAAGACCTGTACCGTGCGGCCTGGACACAGGCGGTGTCCGCTCTGGACCACTGGCTCCACCTCGAAGTGGTGGAGCATGCGGTGGCGATCGTGACAGATCCGACGCGGCCGCGGCCCCTGAAGCTCAACAAGCTCCAAATGCCGTTCGATATGGCGGAGCGGCTGTCCGGTGAGGCGAGGGGCGAGGTATTCCGTGAGTTCATCAATGAGCAGATCCGGCGCGACACCTATCAGCGCAGTGGGGGAATCAAGGAGGCGATTCGGCTCGTAACCACGCTCAACGGCGATGAGATCTGGCGTCGCGTCGGTACCACCCTGGGTGTGCCGGCCGCCCAAGTCCAGGCGCGGCAGGACGCCATCGTCGACCGGCGGAACCGGATCGCACACCAGGCCGACCTCGGACCGGATGGTCGCCGATCGCCCATGTCCGCCGATGAGGCGGACGAGGCCGTTGCCTGGGTGAAGGCGCTCGCCACCGCGTTGGAGCAGCGCTTCCTGCCGCTGGCCGGGATGCCGGTCCGGGCAACGGCCGCTGCCACGGGCAAGGTTGAGGCATCGGTTGCTGCATCGGCCGTCACTGCGCAACGTGCGGGAAGGGTCGGAAGGCAGGGGAGCCATGCCTGGCTGGTGCGCGCGGGCCGAGGTGGAATCGACGCCGACTGGGCGCTGAAGAACGGAGTCGCGGTCGTCGGCTTCCACGAGATCGCTGACCTCAGCGCAGCGGACGACCGCGACAAGGTCGCACGGCAGGTCCGGTCGAGCTTGCCTGCTGACGCCAAGGAAGGCCGGATCGAGAACTTCTCCCGCCAGCTTTGGGCCTTTCGCGGGCGGATCGAGGTCGGCGACCTCGTGGTGCTCCCCGTGGTGAAACGTCAGCAGATCGCCATCGGTGAGATCACCAGCGACTACTTCTTCCGCGAAGACAGCAATGTGCGTCACCGGCATCTGCGGCACGTCAACTGGATCCGAGACGACATCCCGCGCAGCTCTGTGCGGCAGGACCTACTCAACACGCTTGGCGCGTTCATGACGGTCTGCAAGATCCACGAGAACGACGGCGCGTGGCGGATCGCGCGCCTGGCCGAGAACGGCGAGGACCCGGGCCCGCGCTCCGAGACGATCCGAGCGCCGGAGGACGTGGAGGAGGAGACGGACCCGGGCAAGGCCGCGCCCGAGGAGGAGTAGGGGAGTAGGTCGTCAGGTGGGGAATGGCGGTCTAGAGTTCTCCGCGCCGACTGGCGGTGAGGAAGATGGCCCATTCCCCACTCGGGAAGGTCAGGTAGCCCTTCTCTGCGTGCTTGGAGTCGCGTATGGCGGCGATCCGGCGGAGATTGGCTACTTCGACACAGTTCTGGTTCTGGGCGCTGTAGCTGCTCTTCCGGAACTCCGTGTTGGCGTTCATGGCTTGCTCTCTAGAGACTTCAGGACGTTTCCGATGAACTGGGCGGATTGCGCAGTTGAGAGCGCTACGCCCTGTACGTTGCTAAATGCCACGCTATACCGTTCCAGTTCCTCGGGTTGTTCGAGGAACAGATCGTTGGTAGCTGTCCCGACGTACACGATTGGCTGGTCCTTGGCCTCGGGGAACTCAAGGATGCTGAAGGGGCCTGCGAGGGCGAGGTGAGCCCCTGCTTCGTAGGGCAGGACTTGGATGTCGATGTGGTGGCGCAGCGCGAGATGGTTGAGATGCGTCAGTTGCTCGCGCATCACGTCGAGACCGCCGATGACGCGGCGTAGGGCGCCTTCGTCGATGACTGCGAGGACGTGGGGTGGCTTGATCCGGTTGAAGATTTCCCTCCGGGCCATCCGGGCCTCGACGCGACGGGCGACGTCTTCTTCGAGGATGGCGCGGCCGGCTCGGAATACGGCGGTAGCGTAGTCCGGGGTCTGAAACAGACCGGGGATAGTGAGCCCTTCGAAGGTGCGGATCATGCAGGCCTCGGCCTCCCAGTCGGGGAGAGCGTGGTCGCCGAAGACGTCCTTGTATTTGGACCACCATCCACGCTCTTTGGACTGCCGCGCGAGTTCGTGCATGGCGTCCCGCGTCGGGCGGTCCACGCCGTAGAGATCGGCGAGCGCGTCCAGGTCGGTGTGGCGCAGGCGGCGGGCGTCGGCGGTCTCGATTCGGCCGAGTGTGGCGCGGGGGACTCCGGAGGCCTGGGCGGCGGCCTCCAAGGTCATCTTGGCGTCTTCTCGCAGCCTGCGGAGGGCCTGGCCGAGTCGGCGGCGTCGGATGTTGGGGCTGTAAGCGTCCACGGCGCACTCCGAGCAAGATCTAATGGGAATCTCATGAATCCGCTTGAGAAATGGGATTCTGAGTTTATCCTAGGGGTAGTCAGACAGCTAAAGCTCACGTTGACGAGCTGAACGCTACGGCGCGACCGCCTCCCACGTCCTCAGAACGGACCGAACAGCGGATGCGATCGCACTACCCCCTCGTCCGCGACCTGTGTCCCTAGGAGCACACATGTCCGTTCTGACCCCCGTACCCCCGATGCCCGAGGTGACGATCCCGCTCAACCTGCTCATCCCGCACGGCTATGAGCACTACTTCAACTGCAGCACCGACCGCCCCTACTTCACGCGCCGCGCCTTCGAGTTCCGGGGTGAGACGGTCCTCATGCCGCTGGTTCACGCCTACCTGCGCACCTGCGCCGCAGCGGGAAGCCCCGAGTACCGCTACATTTTCGATCTGCTGGGAACCGAGCTCGCCAGCAACGCCATCAAGCACACGCGCTCCGGCACCCACGGTCGCACCTACACCCTCAAAGTGGAGCGCTCGGCGGGTGGCCTCACGCTCACTTGCATCGACTGGGGACGTGCGGATCGGAACTACGGCTACAAGGAGCGGCACTACCTCACCGCACTCGACCCGGCCGATCGACTGACCGTCGAGTCCGGTCGCGGGCTCGCCCTCGTCGACAACCTCTCCACGGCCTGGGGCGACAGCGGGCAGGCCAGCTTCCGCCGTGTCTGGTTCCGCCTCGACTACGACCTCACCAACAGCGCTTGGCCCGCCGTTTGAGCGAGACGCACGCCACCGCCGCCAGCGGCCCAGGAATCACGATGTTGTCAGCACGTTGCTAGAACATGTGTTCTATCGCGAGACTCGGCGTATCGGACGCGAGGCGGAGGAAAGGAGGCGGCGATGTCGGCAAGGTCGCCACGGACACGCGCATTGCGCAGGGAAGCGGCACAGGTCAGGGGCCGTAATGGACCCTCTAGGCTGGAGTCCATGCAGCAAGACGACGAACGAGCCGCGCTCATCGCTCTGCTGCGCATGGGATCGGGCTGGGCGAAGATCGCCGACTCCGTTGCCGACTCCGGAGGCGCTCTGACCGTTCTGGAGGACAGGCTCGCGCACGAGGAGACTCTTTTTTCCCCCGTGTCCGACCGCGTCTCGCAGCTGCTTGACGAGTCTCGTCGCCTGCTCGATGACTGGTCCGCGCAGGGTATGGACGTCCTCGTCTTCTGGGAGGACGGCTACCCTCCCCAACTCCGTGAGATTCACGAAATGCCGCCCGTCGTCTTCACCCGGGGTGAGCACGCCGACGACCGCAGAGCCATCGCGGTCGTCGGCTCCCGGTCGGCGTCACCCCGTGGGCAGGAGATCGCTGGGAACATCGCCGAACGCCTCGCTTCGGAGAAGGTGACCGTCGTCAGTGGCCTCGCCGTCGGAATCGACGCGGCCGCTCACGCCACTGCGCTGCGAGCCGGGGGCCGCACCGTCGCTGTCGTCGGAACCGGTATCGACCGCTACTACCCGAAAGACAACCGTGCTCTGCAGGACGAGATCGCCGAGCGCGGCATGCTGCTGAGCCAGTTCCTGCCGGGATCTGCACCGACACGGCGGAGCTTTCCCATGCGTAACGCCGTCATGAGCGGATACGCAGCGGCGACCATCGTCGTCGAAGCAGGTGAGCACAGCGGTGCCAGGATCCAGGCGCGCTACGCGCTGAAGCACGGCAGGCAGGTCATCTTCACCAAAGAGCTGCTGGCCAATGAATGGGCACGGGACTTCCAGAGCCGACCGGGTGTGCACGTCGTCGCCAGCATGGACGAGTTAATGGAGGTCGTCCATGAGGTGTTCGCCGCGAACGAGTCACCGCCAGGACAGTTCGCCGACTGGATGGAGCCGGAGGGTCCTGTCTGGTGACCTCGGGTGAGCTGCGTCGTGTCCGTGCGAATGTCGTACTCCAGACCAACTACCTGCACGCTGTACCTCGCAAAGGACCAGGCCTTTGCGAGGTCTGCTATGGCGCGATCGATCCCAAATACACGCGATGCTTGAAATGCAAGCGTATGGAATCCGCTGCCAGAGGCAGCCTCGCCGACCTCGTAGTGCCCATCACCTACCGAATTGATGGCCAGCACGCTCACGACCTCCGGTGGTACAAGAAGACCGACGTGTCGGGGACGGAAGCCCATCGGCGCCGTCTCGCCGCCCTCTTCTGGTACTTCCGCGACCACCACATCGCGTGCGTCAAGGAGGCAGCGGGCCTGTCCTCCTTCACGCACGCCTGCTTCGTGCCAAGCACGAAGACACCGGAGAGTACACACCCCCTTCAGGAGCTGCTCGCACCGGCGGTCAGCACGCTCTGCCTGATCGACCTGGCAGTGAACACGGACGTCGATTCCGAGTCGCGCGAGTTCCACAAGGACTGGTTCCGACTGGCTCGGATCCCTCAGGGGAGGCGTCCGGACGCCGACGTTGTGCTGATCGACGACACCTGGGTCACCGGCTCCCGGGCGCAGTCGGCGGCATACCGCCTGAAGCGTGCAGGGGCGCGGACGGTCGTGATCCTGGTGCTTGCTCGCCAGCTCGATGCCGGATACGCGCACACGCAGCGGATACTCGGACCTATCCGGAACAGCACATACGACCTCGGCGACTGTGCCGTGCACGATGAGAGCCAGCCAAGGGGCTAAGGCCGAGACGGATCGGTGCGCTGCGGCAGGTCCGCAGCTTGGCGCGCCCGGGACTCCGGACCGAACCGGGGGGTCGGCAATGGCCGACACTACGTGGGCTTTCCCAGTCCAGCGGCAACATGCCTGAGAACCGCGGAGTCGAGGAGGGATTCCGCGTGGAACCACCCGGGGCCTCCGAGGTTCGGCTGCGCGGCGTCGCGTTCTCCTGTGGGAGGGACAGCGCTCCGGTGACACGTGACCTCAACCTCGACATCGCGGAAGGAGAATACCTCGCGGTAGTTGGGCCCAGCGACATCGGCGAGTCCACCCTCGCCCTGCTCCTGGCTGGGCTGGTCGCCCCCGATGCGGGAAGAGGTGCTGCTGGGGGCGCACGCTGCCGGAACCGTCGCGAGCGCAACAGGCGCGGTGGGTCACCTTTATTCCGCAGGATGCTTACGTGTTTCGCGGGGCCCCGCGGGACAACTTGGCCTATCTCGCGCCCGACTCCCCGGGTGGGAACTAGAAGAGGCAGTGCGTCGAATGGGCGGTATCGCCGACCGGATCGGCGGACTGGACACGCAGCATCGCGGCCGCGTGGTAGCGGCGATCGAATGGTCGTCGGTCAAGGCCATCTTTCGTTTCAGGTGGCGCGAGAGCCGCGCTGGTCGTGCGTGGAAGGTCGGTTCTCCGGGTGGTCGGGGCACGTCACGCCCCGGCCTCGTGGCCGAGCGGGGTGAGTTCGGCCATCGGCGCCCAGCCGCCGTCGGGGGCCTGGTCGGTGTAGATGATCTGCGGCTTCTCCGCGATGTAATGGGGCATGAACTTCATCGCCTCGGCGAAGTGCGCGGACGTCACGTGGGCTTCGCCGGCGTCGGAGCCGGTGAAGGCTTCCAGCAACACGAAGATGGTGGGGTCCTCCGGGGAGCGGTACCACTCGAAGAACACGTTGCCCTCCTCAGCGCGGGTCGCCCTGCTGAAGGCGTCGACACGGTTGAGCCATTGGTCGGCGAGTTCAGGGCGGATGCGGTACTTGACGTTGATCAGAATCACCGGAAGGTTCCTCTCGGCGTTGGTGGTCGGGTGGTGTAGGCCGCGGCATCGGCAGCGGGCTGTCACGTCAGGTAAGCGATGCCGTGTGCCCCCTGTACCGTCGCGGGGTCGCCTGGGTCGACGTCGATGGTGTGCAGCCGAGTGCCGGCTGTCAGGTCGATGACGTCGAGCGTCCCGGAGCGCAGGTTGGCGACGAACCCACGGTCCCCGGCCGGTGTGGAGCGGATGGTGAGCGGGACCCGCCCGACCTGCGCGGTCAGCCGGAGTTCCAGCCGTCCAGTGGCGGTGTGCCGGTAGGCATTCAGCAGCCCCGGCCCCGGCACGCCCGGCTCGGCGAAGCGCACCAGGCCGGCGAGGACGAGGCCGTCGGTGGTGACGTGCACAGGGGATGCGGGATGCGGAAGGGGAACCTGGTGCACAATCTCGTCGCAGGTGGTGTCGACGACGGCGAGGGTGGCCGGGGACTGGTCGTCGTCCCCGCCTGCGAAGTCGATCATCGCGGCAGCGACGTACACCCACTTCCCGTCCGGAGAGGCGGTGATCTCCTCAGTGCCGTACGGCACCGGAATCCGCCTCACCAGCAGGCAGCGCTCCAAGTCGACAACGGAGACGTAGGGGGCTTCCTTGCTGGCCGTGTAGGCCTTCGACCCGTCGGGGGTGATGGCCGTCCAGTGCGGGCCCCGGGCACTGACGTCGATCCGCCGCACCGGCTTGCGGGTGGCGGTGTCGATGGCCACCAGAGCGCCGCCTCCGTTGGGGCCTGCTTCGACGGTGACGTACAGCAGTCCGCGAGCCGCGTCTAGAGCAAGACCGTGCGGCGCTTCCTCGGGGGCGAGGGGGATGACATCGGCCAGCTCGCGCCGGTGCGGGTCGATGACGGAGATCTCGTGTGCCTTGGTGCCGGGGGCGGCATAGACACCGGAACGGTAGGTGTGCGAGACGTACATCCACCCGTTTCCGGGGTCGGCGCAGATCTCATGCGGCTGCGCGGCTACGGGAAGGTCACCGAGGGGTTCATAGGTGGCGCCGTGGAAGAACCTGAGTCGCCGCCCCGAGGATGTGACCACCGCCAGCACAGGTATGCGGGCGGTCACTTCCCCTCCTCGCTTTCGAAGTCGGGGCGCTGGATGAACTCGATCACTTCACCGTCCAGGCCGTAGACGAAAGCGAGGCGGATTTTGCCGTCCACGTGCCCGTGCAGACCCTTCTGGGGCAGATGGGCCGGAGCCTGCATCGGCCGGGCACCGTTTTCCAGGGCATGGTCGTAGGCGGCGTCCACATCGTCGGTGCGCAGGCAGATGTGCAGCAGGGCGCTGTGGGCGGCGCGCTCCTCGTCGCTCGACCGGGGGGCCTCGGGGTCGGGGGCGGCCGGGCCGCCGGGCACGGCGGTGGGGGCGTCGAACAGCTCTAGGTAGACGCCGTTGCCGGCGTCCAGGAAGGCGCAGCGGCCCACGACGCCGGGGGAGTTCCACTCGTAGACGACGTGAAAGCCGAGTGCTTGCTCGTAGAAGCGGACGGTGGCGTCGAAGTCGGCAGCGCGCAGGGCGAAGTGGTCGAAACCGCGGTGCGTCCGGGGCGAGGTGCCCATGAAGGATCGTCCTTTGAAGGGTGGTCGGTATCTCTCTGCGGATTCAACGTTACGAAGGCCCTTTTATAGGATCAAATCCAATTTTTGGGGGGACTACATAGAATGTCCCTATGTCCTGCCCTTCGTTGCGACAGATCGAATACCTCCTCGCCGTGGTCGAGCACGGTTCCATCAGCGACGCCGCCCACGCCCTCCACACAGCGCAGCCCACTCTCTCCCAGCAGCTCAAAGCCCTTGAGAAGACCGTAGGCACGCCCCTGCTAGAACGCACCGCACGCGGCGCACGGCTCACCCCTGCCGGCCGCGCGTTCCTCCCCGGCGCGCGCCGTGCCTTGGCCGGCGCCGAGCGCGCCACCGGCGCCGCCCGCGCCGTCGCGGGAATGGCCCACGGTCGGCTCCACCTCGCCTCCGTCCTCTCCGTGGCCCTCGGTGTCGTGCCCTCCGTCCTGACCGCTTGGCGCGCCGCCCACCCGCTGGTGGATGTGGAGCTGTACGAATACGCTGACCTGGAGTCCTTCACCGCCGCGATCACGGACGGCACCGCAGACGTCGCCATCGGCCCACTCCCCGAAGGCTGGGAGGGCCCCTCCCACGCTCTGGGGGCGGAGGAGTTCGTCGTCATCGCGCCGCCCGCGGATCCCCTGGCAGGCTGCGACCGTGTGCGCCTTGCCGAGCTGGCCGACCGGCGCTGGGTCCACTACGGCCACACCCACGGCCTCGCCGACCTCGTCGACCAGCTGTGCGCCGAGGCCGGCTTCACCCCGAACGCGGCCATCCGATCCATGCAGACCGCCGCCCTGCCCTACCTCGTAGCCGCCGGCCTGGGGGTGGCGATCGTGCCGGCGAACATCCTCACCCCTGACTTCCCCGGAACCCTCCTGCGCCTAAATCCGCCCCACCTGCGCGACCTCTCCGCCTTCGCCCGACCCGCGCCGCACCCTGTCATCACCGAGTTCCTGGACATCGCACAGGGCAGTGCACGGCTGCTACCCGAGCACCTGGCCATTTCCTGGTGATCCTGTGTGGGAGGCGCGATCGTGGGATCGACCGCGGGTAACTGGTCACCCTCGCCTTCGAACGATGGCGCCGGTGCTCAATGGACGAGCATGACCCACTTCTTCTCCTGGCCAGGAGCCAACTTACGGGGACGCTTCTCGATGATCCAGGCGTCTCCTTCGTTGCCGACGATCTCTAGGAGCGCCCGCCGCACGACGTCGTCGAATACGCCGTCGAGAAGCCGTGAACCCCTCACCGTGGTTTCTCGGACAGCCGCTGGATCGCGGGGATGCCGTCAGGGGCGAGAACACTCCCGCCCCTGCTTAACCGCCGTTCTCGAAGAGAACGGCGGTGAGTCTCCTACTTCGCCTACCTTTTTGTGATCACGGATGAGTGGTTGCCGCTGCGTAGGAGGGTTCCGATGAGGAGGAAGAGCAGGAGGCAGATTCCCCCGAGGGCGAGGATGACGGTGTGGAAGGCACCGTCGTAGGAGGTGATGAGGAAGTCGAGGAAAGCGGTACTGCCTCCGTCCCCGGCGTCGATCGCCGACGTCGCGCCCGCGGTGTGGCCTCCCGCGACGTCATTGGCGACCGCGGCCGCGTCCCCCGCTCCCGGGAAGTCGCCGATGCCGTCGCGGATGTGCGAGGTCAGGAGCGTGGTCAGCAGGGAGGCGTAGAGCGCGACGGCGATGGCCTCGCTGCCCAGGCGGAGGGTGTTGAGGAATCCGGCGGCCATGCCGGTCTTGCTCTCGTCGACGATGTCCAGGGCGAGGCGGTCGACCAGTCCCGCGGAGAGGCCCATCCCGGCGCCGGTGACGAGCATGGGCAGCGCGACGACGGGGATGGCGACGGTTGGGCTGAAGAGGAGCAGGGCGAGGTCGCCGATCACCAGGCAGGCGAGGCTGATGTAGATGAGGAGGAGAGCGGAGACTCCGCGGTTGACGAGGGCGGCCGCCAGCATGGGGCAGGCGACGACCGGGAAGGTCAGCAGCACCATGATGAGCCCGGCGGTTCCCGCGCCGTAGCCGCCGACGACGGTGAGGTAGCTGGGCAGGTAGGTCAGGATCGTCACGAAGCCGAAGGACGCGGCCACCGGGACCAGGCACAGGCCGACGAACCGGCGATCGCGCAGCAGGCTCAGGTCGAGCATCGGGTCGTCGCGTCGCTGTTCCACCGTGGCGAAGACGGCCAGGACGATGACGGTACCGGCGACGAGGCCGATCACGCGCGCGCTGCCCCAGCCCCACTGGGAGCCCTGCACGATGCCGGTGGTCAGGAGCAGTATGGCCAGGATGAACAGCGCGCTGCCGATGACGTCGATACGCGCTCCGGCGCGGCCGGTGTGGGCGGTGTTGCGCGCGATCACCGGGACGGCCAGCAGGACGAGGCCCAGCGCCAGCGCGTGCATGCCGAAGACCCAGCGCCATCCCAGCCCCTCGATGATCAGGCCGGACAGGGACGGGCCGAGCGCGACGCCGATACCCGCGACGGTGCCGAACAGCGCGAACGCCTTCGCTCGGGCTGGGCCGTCGAAGGCCGTCGCGAGGATGGCGCTGCCGCAGGCGAAGATGGCAGCACCTCCCAAGCCCGCGAGGGCGCGGGCGATGTCGAGCAGGTAGATGCTGCCGACGAGCGCGCTGGCCAGTGATGCCGCCGCGCAGATGCCCGCCCCCAGCGCGAAGGCCCGCACGCGGCCGACGATGTCGGCGATGGAGCCCCACGCGAGGGTGAAGCACGCGAAGGCGACGTTGAAGGCGTTGACCACCCATTGCAGAGGCACGATGTCGGCGCCTGTGGCGGTGCCGATGGCGGGCAGCGCGACAGCCGTCCCGGAGATCGAGCTCGGCACGACGAAGACGGCGAGCAGGATCGCGGCCAGTGTCAGGGTCCGCTTCAGGGTGTATGGCGCGACGGGTGCCGAGGCTCTTGGGGTGGGGGACGAGCGTTCGCTGCGGCTCGCTTCGTCGGGGCCGAGCCGTGTGCCTGGGGGCTGGTCCTTTTTCCCTGTCTTCCTGCTGTGGGGAGCCAAGGGGTTTCTCCTTGCCTGGGTCCGGCCCCTGTGGGCCTAGGTTCTAAAAAAGACGAACCTGAGGCTCGCACGCGAGGGAGGTACGATGCAAGTCGAACCTTGTTGGCGTAGTCGACGTTCGAGGAGATTGGGCATGCCCGACACCGAAGGCCACCCCGCGCGTGCGGAGATGGACCTGTTGACCGTGCTGAGTGCTCTGGCCGACCCCCTGAGGTATCAGGTGGTGACGGCGCTCCTTCGGGAGCCGGCGGGAGCCGAACGGCACTGCTCTTCCTTCGGCCTGCCCATATCGAAGTCGACCCGCGCCCACCATTTCCGGATCCTGCGTGAGGCAGGACTGATCAGGCAGGTGGACCGCGGAAACAGCCGCAAGGCGCGGCTGCGCCGGGAAGACATCGAGTCCCGCTTCCCCGGGCTGCTCGATCTGATCGCGCAAAACGCGCCGGCCGACGACTCCTCTGCGCCTTCCCGAGCCAACCACTGACTGGATTCGCCCGGTGTCCCGCGCCGTTCTGGTGGCCGAATGCGGTCACCGTGCACATCGCCGCTATCACGTAATGTTGCGTCGCGTTGGGACTTTTCCTGTGCAGCCCCCTACGCAGGAGGACGGATGGAGCGTCGGGACATTCCCGGGGACGGGGACATGACACGCGGTGGCCCGGATTCCCATGCCTCGGGTGAGACGCGCAATGATTTCTCCGGGCGGGCCGAATCGGTGTTCATGGCCCGTGATATCCACGACCTCACCTTCGTGAGCGGTGGCGGCCCGCAGGCGTCCCACGTGCCCTGGCAGGTTCCCGCCGCCCCCGCCAGTTTCGTGAATCGGCGCGCGGAACTGGCGCGCCTCGGTTCGGCTCTGGGAAACAGGGACGGGGCGCAGGTCGTCGTGTGTGAGGGTCCGCGCGGAATCGGTAAGACGGCGCTGCTCCGCCAGGGGGCCGCCGCGTTGAGCGACCGTTTTCCCGGTGGCCAGTTCTATTTCGAGTTTCCGCAGGTCGACGCTGGAAAGCGTGGTGATGCGGACCTGGCGGTCACGGCCTTCCTCCGGAAACTTGGAGTCAACGGTAAATACCTCCCGAACACCTACGACGAACGTGTCGCCGAGTTCCGAACTCTCACGCGCGACACGGCGACGCTGGTCGTCCTCGAAGGGGCCGAAGAGCCGGCGCAGGTCAGGGCTCTGATCCCGTCCGGCGCGGGGAGCGCTGTGCTGGTGGCGAGCGACGGTCCGTCCCTGGCGGAACTCGAATTGGACGGAGCGCGCTCCATGACGCTGCGGCCGCTGGAGCCCGAGGACGGCCGGAAACTGCTGCTGGATATGTGCGACGGGACGATCGACCCCGACGACCGGCATTGTCGGGATGCCGCCGACCGACTGGTGGCCGCGTGCCACGGCCTGCCCCTGGCCATCGTCATGGTGGCAACCCGGCTGCGGCGGCAGCTGTCGCCGGACGTGCGTGCCCTGGCCGAGGAGTTGGAGGACGAAAAGCGCAGGCTGGCCGGGATGGGGGTGAGCGCGCACCTGACCCTGTCGGCGACCTTCGGACTCACCTACCGGCGCCTGTCCGATGCGGCGTCGACGGCGTATCGGGCTCTTGGCTCCTGGCCGGGCCCCCACATCGACGGCGGGCTTGCCGCCTCGATCACGGGTGGACGCGAGGAGGACACCCGCACGTGGCTGCGCGAGTTGGTCGATGCCAACCTCATCGAGGAGTTCGCTGCCGACCGCTACCGCTTCCGGCACGAGCTGATCCGCCTGGACGCCCGCGATCGCGCCCACCACCAGGACCCCGCGGAGGAGCGCCAAGCCCGGCTCCGGCGCGGCCTCGACCGCTACCTGGTGCTCATGGCCTTCGCCGACCATGCGGTCATGGGGGTCCGGACCCGTATTACCGACACCGCGGCGTTGATGGCGGGCGCCGCGGACCCCTTCGACGGGGACCAGCGGCGCGCTCTGGACCGCCTGGATGACGAGCGCGAGGCCATCGTGGAGCTGGCATCAGCCGCAGCCCACGCGGGGTTCCCCGACCACGCCTGGCAGATCGCCGAAATGGCGACCGCGCTGTACATGAACGTCCGCTACATCAACGACTGGGTCCGTACCGGCACCATCGGCGCCGACGCGGCCCGGACGGCGGGTAATCCCCGCGCCGAAGCGCGCCTGCGGGCGGCTGTGTCCAGGCCGCTCACCGACCTCGGCAAGCTCGATCAGGCCGGGGAGCAACTGGACCGGGCGCTGGAGGCCGTCGAGCACGTCGACGACCTCATGCTGCGCTCCTCGGTACACGAGTTCCACGGACGCTACCTCGACTACGTCGACCCCGAGCGCGCCATCGGCGCCTACGACCGGGCGCGGGAGCTGAGCGAGCACGTCGCTCGGACCGCCGCGAGCGTGGAGGAGCAGCGCAACGGGCGGCGCGGCGCAGCTCTGGCCGTCTATTTCCGCGGCCGTGCACACGCGGCCGCTGACCGGCTCGATGTTGCCGACGCCGAACTCACCGATGCCTTGGGACGGTTCCGGGCCCTGGCGGACGAACGTATGGCGGCACGGGTCCGCGTGAGTCTGGGGCGCCTCCACCAGCGGGTCGGGCGGCTGCGTGACGCGTCACGCGAGTTGAACGACGCCGTCCGCGCGTTGCGGGGCGGCAAGCACAAGTACTACGCGGCGGAGGCCTGCGAGATCCTCGCGGACATCCACGCCGAACTCGGTGCCAGGGACGAAACGCGGCGGCACCTTGCCGATGCCTTGGCGATCTACGAGGAGTGCGGAAGCCCGCGGGCGCGTACCGTGCGCGCCCGCCTGGAGGAGCTCGGAGACAACGGCGACTGAGGACACCCGCCGGTGCTCCACCTCCGTTGATCTCGGCGGTATCGACCGAATACTCGCCGGTATTACGTCGATACCGCCGAGATCAACGGGCGGGTGGGAAACGGTGTCGCGCTGGACGGGTCAGGAGGACGTCGAAGAGAACGCGTCCTCGTCGAGGACACGCTCGTAGCAGACGCTGAGATCGCAGTTGGCGTAGTAGCCGTAACGGTCGATCCGGTAGTAGCCGCACCGCTCGTACAGCCGCATCGCGTCCGGCATCCTGTCGCCGGTCTCCAGGCGGATCCGTGTGGCTCCCCGTTCCTTTGCTGCGTCCTCCAACGCCCGTACCAGGACTTTCCCGATCTGCCGTCCGCGCCACTCGGGGACCACGTACATGCGCTTTATCTCGAAGGTGGCCGGGTCCAGCCGCCGGAGGCCGCCGCAGCCCACAACCTCGCCCGTGTCGGTGTCCGTGGCCAGAAGGAACACGTCGATGTCGGCTACCGAGGGCTTCGGCCCCTCTTCGTGATCCTCGCCGTCGTAGAGTTGCTTCGTCTCCCGCACCTGGTCATGGCGCAAACGCTCGCCTACGGGGTCGTCCCAGGGGACCTCGTCGATGGTGATCGGCATGCCCGACAGGTTAGGGGACGACGCGGAGACGCGGTTTCACTGCCACAGGCCTTTTCAGCGCGATGCCTTTTCCGTCCTTCCGTTGATCTCGGCGGTATCGACGTAATACCGGCGGCGAGTATTCGGTCGATACCGCCGAGATCAACGGAGGTGGAGGCGCCGGTAGTGGTAGAAGGTCAGTCAGGGAACGTGTACAGCGAGCAGGCCCAGGCGCGGGTACCCGCGCACAGCGTGAAATGCCCACTCGGGTTTCGACGGTCGCGCAGGAGGGCGTAGACGACCGAGGCGAGGAGGCATACGTCGGGCGCGTCCGGGCCGCCGGGTGACCCCGCGGGTGTGGAGACCTGGACGATCCGGCCGTCGCGGATAGCCACCAGGCACCCCTCCAGGGTGCCGACGGCGGTCAGCAGTACGCCGGGGTTCTCGGTGAGGGCCGAGTGGGCCCACGGCCGGGCACGGTCCGTCCGCAGGGGACCGGGTCGGTAGATCACCGAAGCCGAGCGGGCCAGCGCGTCGTCGGGCTCGGACACAGCTGCCGCGAGGTGTCGGATCGTGCCCGGTGGCGGGTCCTCAGGCGCGCGGACAGCCGCGGGGAAGCGGTCGACGGCAACAGTGCGCGGGCCGGTGAGCGTGGTGTGCACGTCGAACGCGGTGACCTCGGTACGCTTCGGTTCGGCGGCGGGAACGGCGCGGATTCGCCCGCTACCGGGCGGCGGCGGGAGTCCCAGCAGCTGATAGAAGAACTCGGCCTGGCGGCGGCCGGAGTCACCGACGTGCGCGAAGGCCAACTCGGCGGCGGACGCGTGCTGTCCGGGGCTGTGGCCGTCCACGGCCGCCTCGACCTGGGCTAGGAGGCCGTGATCGTGTTCCAGACGTGGGGCTGAGGCGGCCAGCTGGGCGATGGCCGTGCCCGGTACCGCTTCCTCACCGAACGTCCCCATCAGCACGGGCCGGTCCAACGCCGCGCTGTAGAGGGTGACCGAACCGTGGTCGCCGATCACGCAATCGGCGCCGACCAGCGCCGCTTGCCACCCCCGGTCCGGCGGGATGAGGAGGAGCCCCGCGTCGAGCGCGTCGGCGAGCCAGTGCCGGACCTGCCAGGGGCTGTGCGCGAACCAGATGTTGGGGTGCAGGATCGCCGCCACCCGGTAGCGGTCGTGCGGGAGCTGGGCCAAGAGCTCCGAGGGGAGCGTGGGGCGCTGGCCGAGGAGTCCCTGGTCGTTCCAGGTGGAGGTGACCGTGACGAGCCGGTGGTGATCCGCGACTCCGAGCCGCCGACGGTACTCGTCGCGGAGGCGGACACTGGCCTGGAGGTCGTCGTGGATGGGGTCGCCGATCACCGCCGCGCTCGCGGCGAGGTGCGGGTATTCGGACCGGAGCTGCTCCCGCTGAGCGGGGTGGGAAACCACCATGTGTACGTTGGGCCAGTCGGTGAACTCTTCGCGGATGACCCCCGAAATGCGGAGCCGATCGGTGAGCGAATCCGGAACATATTTCTGAAAGCCGATTCCGTGCGGAAGGACGACGATGGGGGCGGTGAAATCGGTCAGATCGACATTCTCACTGGCGGTGAGGACCAGGCGGGCCGGTGCCTTCCGCGCCTCATCCCAGGGGAGCAGGCACACGTCCTGGTCTCGGAGGAGGGCTTCCGTTCCGGCGTTGAAGGCCGAGGTGTCGTCGAAGGTGAACACCACCTGGATCCGGGGGTCGCCGCGGAAGGCCGCGAGGGCGCTGAGGAGCCGGGTGGCGGAGGTGAAGGTGCGCGCTATGGCGAGGACGACGTGGGGGTGGGGGAAAGTGGTCCAGCGCCGCGCGTCGTCGCCTGCATGGGCCCGTACGTACGGCAGGCCCATTAGCGGGGGCTCTCAGCGGTGGCGGTTAGCTCATCGTTTCCGCGATTCCGCGATTCCGCGATTCCGCGATTCCGCGATTCCGCGATTACCGCGGTGATTTTAGTGGCTGGGAGGTTCAGGCGGCTAATCGTTCGTGGTATCGGGAGGGTAATTTCGGTCATCGCTTCCGTGCGGGGTTCCGGTCAGCGATGCCGATTCTAGCCCCGGGACTGACGACGGGGCCGACGGGCTACTGTCGTCACCGAGTCCCTGGTGGCCGGAAACGCGGGAGCGTGCCCGGCCACCGATCCCGAACTGCCACGGCTTCAGCCGGTGACGCTCTCCTTGCCGTTCTCGATGTGGCCGGTGAGCCGGCGCGCGAAACCGTCGTCCTCGGCCAGCGTCACCTCCAGGTCGTACCAGCCCTGGCTGTCCCCCGTCGGCCACATCACGGTGTGCTGAGCGGAAGGGCGGACGGTGAACGTCTGCTCCGGCAGCTCCGAGTAGGCCGCGGCCCGCACAGTGAACGTCAGTGTCCGCTCCCCGCGGTTGGCGAGGCGCAGGTGGAGCTTGCGCGGGCCCGGCTTGATCTCCGTGGTGATCTCGGCCGCCCGGGCGGTTCCGTCCGCGACCGATCCGGCGAACTCGCGGCGGAACCCGTTGGGGCCGGTCAGCACGAGCCGATAGCTGCTGCCGCTGACCGGGACCCGATGCGTCTGCTCACCGGACACGTCGAAGTGGCGCGGGCGCGGCAGTTCGCCGCTATACGGGAACAGGATCAGGTGGACGCTCTCGGTGCCCTGGTTCCGCAGCGTCACTTCCACCTCCCCGTCCACCACCCGGGCGAACGCGTCGGCCTGGTAGGGCAGCGGGCGGGCCGGACGCGTCCCCGGCTCCTGCGCGGGCATCCGCTGCTCGCGCGGCGGTCTCGGCTTCCACCGGCCGTCGAAGGGCGGGACCGCCCCCGGCGCGGCCGGCCGAGGCGCCGCACCGGCCTTCGTGAAGTCGAACGCCGACGTCAGGTCGCCGGAGACCGTGCGCCGCCAGGCACTGATGTCCGGAGCCTTCACGCCGAACCGCTTCTCCAGGAACCGTAGCGACGCGGTGTGGTCGAACACCTGGGAGTTGACGTACCCGCCGACCGTCCACGGCGAGACCACGATCATCGGCACCCGCATGCCGAGCCCGATCGGATCGCCAGCGTAGAACTCATCATCTACGTCCTCCGGCGGAGCCGGCGGCGGCATGTGGTCGAAGAAGCCGTCGTTCTCGTCGTAGTTGATGAACAGCACCGTCGAGTCCCATACCTCAGGGTTGGACGCGATCGCGTCCAGCACCTGGTAGGTGATGTTCGCGCTCTGGATCGGTGACGACGCCGAGGGGTGCTCGGAGTCGGCGGCCGACGGGACGATGTAGGACACCTGCGGCAGCTTCCCCGCCTCGATATCGGCGCGGAACGCCGCCGCCGTGCGGCCGGTGGGGTGGCGTCGCAACGCCCGCTCGAACAGGCGCCGCTCGTGGTCGCTGAGCTGGGCGACGCCTTCCTCCAGGCGCGCCTCCATCTGCTCCCGCTTTTCTGGCGATGCCTTGCTCAGTGCCTCGTAGTAGTAGACCATCGCCGGGTAGTCACCCCGGAGCGCCTTGGCCGCGATGTCCTTGAACGTCGCGAAGAACTCCAGCTGGTTATCGGTGAAGTTGTCCCATTCCTGGTACACCTGCCAGCTCACCCCGGCCTGCTCCAGCAACTCGGCGTAGGTGACCCAGTCGTACCCCGGGTGCGTGGCCTCGGCGTAGGCATCGTTGCCGACCGCCCGGCGCCGCGTTCCGGGCTCGTAACCCGTGTATCCGGTGAAGTGGTAGTTGCGGTTGGGGCTGGTGGAGGAGAGAACCGAGCAGAAGTAGTGGTCGCAGATGGTGAAGGTGTCCGCGAGTTCGTACTGGAACGGGATGTCCTGCCGCTCGTAATAGGTCATCGTGGCGGCGCCCTTCGCCGGGACCCACCCGTCGTGCCAACCATCGCCGCGCGACCGCTGCCCGTCGGTCCAGAAGTGGGGAAGAGCCCCGATGTACTGCAGGTTCTTCTTCACCAGGTCGGCGGCGTCCCGGACCGGGAACGGCAGTACGGTTCTGCCCCAGCCGGCCGGCTGTTCGAAGACGCTTCCGCCGTCCGGCAGCTCGATGGCATTGCGGTCACCGAAGCCCCGCACGCCCTTCAGCGCACCGAAGTAGTGGTCGAACGACCGGTTCTCCTGCATGAGGAAGACGACGTGGTCGATGGCCTGCAGGCCACCGGGGAGGGCGGGCCGGGCGAGGGCGGTGTGCACGGACGGGGGAAGGAGGGACGCGGCGAGCGTGCCCGCGCCGACGGTGAGGAAACGCTGGCGGGAGAGGGTCATGGCGGCCTTTATAGGAGGGGGGATGGGCTACTCCTTGGCTCCCCGCTAAACGGTGGTCGTATGTCGGCTTACGCCTGGTTTGCATGAGTGCGGCGGGCGATCGAGCGGGCACCCCTTTCCCCGAGGTGAGGAGAGAATAGGAGCGGTGATAACGTCCGCTTCCCCCTTATCGAGATCCGCCCGCGCCGAGGAGGCCCCGTGACGGATGCCTACGGGTATGTCCCCATCGCGATCCTCGCCTCGGAGATGCTCGTCATTGTCGTGGTCCTCGGCATCTTCGAGATGCGCGGATTCCTCGCGCATCGCGCTCTGTGCCAGGAACCTCCCGCCTCTGTCCCCGACGCCGACACGCTTTCCCCGACGGAACTGGCGTTTCTTGCGGGCGGCACGCGGCGCAGGGCCGAAGTGACGTTGACCGGGATGTACCTGCGAGGGCGCATCCGCCTCCAGGACGACAACGGCGCTCTCACCGTCAGCGGCCCGCGCCAGCCCCTACTCGGCGAAGGCGACCCGATGGAGCGCGCTATCCTGCGGCACCTGGGCGCCCACGGCTCCAGCACCGCGAACGGCCTCATCGACGCCGCTGTGGCCGTCTCTGGTCGGCGCAGTGTGCGGCAGCGCCTCTCCGGCATCGGGCTCTTCGCCGATTCAGCGGAGCTGGAACGCGCGCTCCACATGCGAGCCTGGGCGCTGAACCTGCTGACATGGATCGGCTCCGTCGGACTTCTCGGCCTGGTCGCGGGAGGGGGCGTCTACATCGCGGCGGGCGACGCGTGGGCGCGGGATATGGCGGCCCTGACGCTCGGGTTCGGCGTGACGCTGGTCTCCTCCTGGGCGCTACTGCGTGGTCTGGGAACGATCACCGGCGGGGACCTCACCTCGCGCACCGCAGCGGGAGACGCGCTCCTCGCCCAGGCTCGGGAGCGTTATGCCGCCCCCGGCCCGGATAGCGACCGACGTCTCGCCCTCGACGACGCGCTGCGTTTCACGGCGCTGAGTGGGTTCACGGACATGCGGCGGACGCGGTTCATACGTACGTCTTCCCAGATCACCGATGTGTTATGGCACCGTGACGGCAGTTGCGCCGGACGTTCGGGATGACGCGCTAGGTTAGGCCTCCTCTGCGCACATCCCCCGAATATCTTGGGAGCCATCCCAATGAACACCTGGCAGACCCATGTCTCCCGCGCGTCTCGCACCGCTGTTGGCACGGTGCTCATCTTCGGCGCGACGCTCGGTTTCTCCGGGGCGAGCGCCTTCGCCGACACGGATGACCCCGCCGACCTCCCGGCTCCGAAGGAGCGGCGTACCGGCCCTCCCGGTGACAACGGAACCGTGAAGGTCCACGACCCGGACGCGGATTCCGACGACATGCGCAACGAGCCGCACGTCTGCGCGTTCACCCTGGTCGGCTCCCACTTCGACGACGAGCAGAAGGTCTGGTGGAAGATCCGCGCGTGGCCGCCGGGCGAGAGCGCCAAGAAGCGCCCGGTCGTCCTCGAAGGCGACCTGACCCTGGACGAGGACGGCCACGGCAGCACCGCCACCCAGAGCCTTCCGGACGGCCACTACAAGCTCTTCTGGAACTTCGACGGCGTGAACGGTCACGCCAAGCAGAAGGTCTTCTGGGTCGACTGCGAGGGCGAGGAGGAGCCCGACGAGGACTCTACGGGGGCTGACACGGAGTCCGACGAGGACACGGAGACGGATCGGGATAACGACGGCAACGACGAGGACGCGGAGACCCCGGGCGAGCCCGGCGACAAGGACAAGGGCGAGTCACAGGAGTCCGAGAAGGACGCGGCGGGCGCGCCGAGCCCGAAGCCCGAGGCTGACGCCGGGCAGCCGGACTCCGAGGGGCCCGCTCCTGTTTCCGCCGCAGAACCGGAAACCGACGAGGAGGAGGCCGACACCGCGAGTATCGGCGGCCTTCCGGTGACCGGTACCGCCCTGGCCGGTCTCGTCGTGGCAGGCGTTGTGGCGCTCGTCGGCGGCGGCGCGGCGATGTTGTACGCCCGCAAGCGGAAGGCCGCCGCGGACGACTCGGAGCGCAGGGAGCCCTAGTCCGAGAAGTCCGGAAAAGCTCGCGCCGGTGCACCAAACGGCCCGGGGGCCACGGCGCGACGAGGTGGCGGGGACCCGCGAGTCCCCACCGCCTCCCATGCGCCGGTAGCGGTGCCGCCGTGGTAGGCGGGCGGTCACTCCCCGCCGGTGGCGGTGGTTCCGACCAGCGGGGCGCAGGCCGCCAGAAGGCGGGCGCGCAGCACCTTCCCCCGCTCGGCGAAGTCTTCCTGGGCGGCCATGTACTCGGCCTTGCCCTGCGCTGTCTCGATCCGCACCGGTTCGTAGCCGTAGCCGCTGAGGTCGTAGGGGGAGGCGCGCATGTCCAGCTCGCGCACGTCGCGCGCCAGCTCGAAGCAGTCCACGAGCAGTTCTCCGGGCACGGCCGGGGCCAGCTTGTAGGCCCACTTGTACAAATCCATGGTGGCGTGCAGGCAGCCCGGCTGGTCCAGTTCGATCTGGGTGTCGCGGGACGGCCGCAGCCGGTTCAGGGGGCGGGCCTCAGGGGTGAAGAAGCGGAAGGCGTCGTAGTGCGAGCACTGGATGCGGTGCGACTCCACCACCCGGTCGGTCCCCTCGGCGCCGAGGCGCAGCGGGACCGAGGAATGCCTGACCTCGTCCTGGTTCCGCCGGTACACCATCGCCCACTCGTGCAGCCCGAAGCATCCCAGGTGGGCGGGGCGCGACGCGACCGCGGTGAGCAGCGAGACCACGAACCGGGCGGTCGAGCCCCGCTTGGCCGTGAACGCCTCCAGGTCGAGCCCCACGCCGACCACCGGGTCTCCGTCCGGCCCGGTGGCCCGGATCTCGGTGAAGAACCGCTCGTCGAGCCGGTGCCGGGCGGCCTCGCCGAGCAGGACCACCCCGGCCCCCGGATACCAGCGTCGCAGCTGTGAGGGCTTGTAGCTGTAGTAGGTGAACAGGAAGTCCTCGACCGGGTGCGCGACGCGGTCGCGGCGGCGTTCGAGGTGGCCGGCGACGAGTGCGTCCACCCGCTCGTGGTGCCGCGCTTCGCGCTCTTGCCAAACCTGTTGCTCCAGGACCGCCACCGGGGCGCTCCCGGCGGGAGTGGAGATCGCGGTCGGAGTGTTCATCGGGTTCCAGGTTAGGCGTTCGGCGGCCACGTCCTTGTCAGCCGCTCGTCCACAGGTGGGAAACGGGGATGGCTGGGCGGTGGTGGCGATTGCTTCGCTGGTGGTGCGCCGGACAACCGGCTGGCGCATCTCTGTTCTGCGGCCGGAGGGATGCCCTGATGAACGCGACCATCGTCACCGTCGTCGGTCGCCTCGTCCGTGACCCGGAGGTGAAATTTCTGGAGGACGGCACGGCGCTGTGCCGCTTCACGGTCGTCACCGCACCCCGCGTGTTCGACCGCGCCACCGGCAAGTGGGGCGATGGCGACCCCGTGTTCCTGTCCTGCTCCGCCTGGCGGCTGTATGCCGAGAACATCGCCGCCAGCGTGGGCCGGGGCAGCCGGGTGATCGTCGTCGGGGAGCTGCGGCAGCGGAGCTACACCAGTTCCGGGGGGCAGGCGCGGACCATCGTGGACCTGCGGGTGCACGACCTCGCCCCGACCCTGCGGTGGACGGCCGCGCGGGTCACCCGCAGTGGATGGGTGGACGCCGCGAGCGCGGGGGCGCGCCCCGAGCCGAGGGGCGAGGAACGGGAGCGCTGGGCGGGAAGCAGCGAGGGTGAGGAGGCCGAGCGGAAGGTGTCGGTGCCGTTGCCGCGTACCGGGGGGTCTGCCCCCGCGGTACCGACGTCGCCGGTGCCGTTATCCCCGTCGCCCCGACTGTGGTCGCCATGGCCGACGGTGTCCGCGCTGCGGAGCGGAGAGTCGGCGCAGGAGGAGGGCGATCCGCCGTTTTAGCGGTGGTCGATGGCGTGGGGGAGTCAGTTGGTCCGCTGTACGGGGAGGTGGCGTCCGAGATAGCCGATGTAGATGCGGTTGGTGGTCTGCGGGCCGAGGTGCGGGTAGAAGTACAGCCGCGGACAGATGCCGTACTCGGTGTCGAGTTTGATGTGCGCGAACATCGGCACCTCACCGCGCGCGTCCACCTCGGCGGGCACCTTGAAGACGCGTTTTTCGCTGAGCTTTTCCCGGTTGCGCACGTGGTCGCTCTCCCGCGAGGCCAGTCGCCGCACCGGGATGGCGTGGTAGCCGTCCGGCGGCTCGCGCAGATAGCCGTGGAAATTCAGGCCGCTGGTCGGGTTCTCCAGCTTGAAGCGCGCGTAGTCGTCCAGGGCGAGAAGCGCCTCCCACGCGCGCGCCACCCACAGGGTCTCCTTCTGGTTGCCCGTGAGCTCGCGGACGGTGTCGCGGTCCTCGATGGTGAAGTAGAGGTGGGGGAAGTTGGAGCCGTCGGTGATCCGGTCGAGCAGGTCCTCCACCTTGCGCGGGGGACGGCGCCGAGGGTCGGGGGGCGGGGCCTCGCCCGCCAGGCGGAACAGGCCCTCCTCCCGGAGGCGGCGGCGCAGCCAGGCGATCTCGTGCCGGGCGGTGTGCAGGGCTTCACGTGCGGTGTTGGTCTCCTCGGTGACCTCGGCCAGTTCGGCGATAAGACGCTCATTCTCCTTGGTCCGTTCGGTCAGCTGCGCGCCGAGCTGTTTGGCCTTGGTGCTCAGCTGGTTGGCCTCGTGGGACTTGTCGGCCAACCGCGCGCGAAGCATGTCGATGAACTCGTTGGCCTGCTGGTCGCTGCTCGCGGCGACGGGCGAGGGCCGGGACGGAACGATGGGGTCGTCCTCGGCGTCGTGGATAAAGGTGTCGATCTCCTCTTCGTTCAGCAGAGCGTCGATGTCGTGCAGAGCGGGAGGAAGGGGGAATTCCAGCGCGTTGTCGCGGACCGAGCGGGCGAGCGCCAGGCTCACCCAGGCGCGCACCCGCTCGCCGTCGCGGGCGGTGTCCAGGGTTTGCGCGCTCATCCTGGGATGTCGGAGGGAATCGGAGGGATCGTTGAAATCCACGCGGGGGAGGAAGGTACGGACCCCTCCGGGAGGTATGTCGAAGCCCCGGGGCAGGATCCGTCCGAGGGCTTCGTGCGCGGCGGCGTCGAGGATGTACCCGGCGCACATGCCGGTCGACCGGGCCAGGACGCTGCCCATGGTCTCGCACCATCCGGCGACGGTCATGTCTTCCGGGGTACCGCTGATGACGATGGCCAGTCGGCGGTCGGGGTCGTTGATCGAGTTGAGCAGTTCCTGGACGGCCCGATCGTCCTTGCCGCGCACGATGTGCGGCACGGCCGGGAGCCGGTGGCCGCCGTCGAAGCCGGGGACCTCGTCGAGCAGCATCCGCACCGCGTCGGGCGGGGCGATGTCGAGGCGGTCGCTGCCGGAGATCCCCGGGCGCGGGTCGACCGTCATGTCGATCCAGATGTACCGGTGGGCGAGACGCTGCGGGTCGTGGACCGCTGTCACCGTAGTGCGCCATACACCGTCGGGTTTGTCCGATTCGGTGGTGAGACGCAGGAAGGTGATGTTCTCGTCGTGGTTCTCGTGGCGCAGCACCATCGCCCGCGACCGCTTGCTCAGCTCATAGGCCCCTGACCGGGTGAAGTCGACCCGCGCACCCGCTGTTCCGCGCTTACTCAGCCATTCCGACAGAACAGCCGAGGTCGTGGCGATGACGTCGTGATCCTGCGGGACCGTGACGATACTGCGGTAAACGAGGGACACTCCTGATCTCCCGTCGGTGGCCGGTTCCGGAGGGCTCTGGAATCTTCCGGCCTGCGGTATAGGCATTCCTGGATGGGCCCTCACAGACAACTGTGGCCTAATGGGTGATGCTTTGCCAATCCAGCTGCGGATTCGCCGAATGAGGTCGGAGTGCCCCTCGTTACCGGGGTGAGACCCGATGTCGTGCCGACGACGGCGTTAGCAGGCCTCGGCCCACGTGCACTCAAGGTCGCCGACGCTGCGGCCCGGGGCGTCTGGTACGTCCAGGGCGCGTGGGGCGCCGGGCCGCGGCTGGAGCGCGTCCGCGCTGGTAGTCGTGGTGCGGGAGAACTCGGCCAGACGCACGGCGATCGCGTCCTGGACGTCGCGCGGCGCCGGTCCCGAGTGCCCGTTGTTGATGATGGCGAAGACCAGTTCTTCGCCGCCGGTCCCGGTCACGTAACCCGACAGGGCGCTGACGCCGGTGAGCGTTCCGGTCTTGGCCCGCACGTTGCCGTCGGCCGGGGTGCCGACCATGCGGTTGCGCAGCGTGCCGCCGACCATCCGATCCTGTCCGCCCGCGACGGGCAGCGAGGTGCGCCAGTCGTCGTACCAGGGCTCGTCGCGCACGGCGTCGAGCAGGCTGATGACGATGTCGGCGCGGAGCAGGTTGCCGCGCGACAGGCCCGAACCGTCAGCCTGGCGCACGTCCTTGACCGAGGCGCCGATGCGGTCCAGCGCCGGCTTCACCTGGACGAGGCCGGCCTGCCAGGTGCCCTCGCCGAGCGTCTCGCGGCCCATCGCCTTGATCAGGATCTCGGCGTGCCCGTTGTTGGAGAGTTTCATGAACGGGATGAGCAGGTCACTCAGCTCGTCGGAGTGGCGGACGGCGACCTCCTCGGAGTCGGCGGGCGTGGTCCCTCGACCGACCTCGCCGTGCACCTTGACGCCCTGGTCGGCCAAAGCGTCGGCGAAGACGTGGGCGGCGTGGTCGGTGGGTTCGTGCACGGTGCGCAGCGTGGCGTAGGGGGAGCCGCCGAGCGGTAGCCCGCCGGTGGCGGTGAAGGCGTTTCCGCCGGGCTTCCGGCGGACATCAAGGGTGCGGGCGCTGGTGGCCGTGCCGGTTTTCGTCCGGTTGGTGAGCGAGAGGTTGTCGGTCATGGGCTCCAGGGCCACGTCGACCGGGTAGCCGACGCGGTCGCCGGGGGTGGCGGTGACGTTGACGACGCCGGTGTCGAGATCATCGTTGGCGGCGAGGGTCAGTGCCGAGATCTGGGCGGCGTAGTAGTACGGTTCGTCGCCCTCTTCCCAGTCGGGGTGGAGGCGCGTGTCGTCGAACCAGGTGTCGTCGGCCAGCAGGTCGCCGGTCACTTCGGTGACGCCGC
Organism: Nocardiopsis rhodophaea; assembly: GCF_039530945.1. Taxonomy (NCBI): domain Bacteria; kingdom Bacillati; phylum Actinomycetota; class Actinomycetes; order Streptosporangiales; family Nocardiopsidaceae; genus Nocardiopsis; species Nocardiopsis rhodophaea. The sequence continues at coordinate 11,886 of NZ_BAAAPC010000011.1, read as the reverse complement.
TGTCGGCGACCTCCCCGGCGAGATCGGCGACGGCGTCGACGGTGAGGCTGGGGTCGCCGGTGCCCGTGATGTAGAGGTCGCCGTCGACCACTCCGTCGGAGGGGTCCTCGCCGGCGGAGACGGTGGTGCGGAACGTGTAGTCGGGGCCCAGGACGTCCATCGCGGCCGCCGAGGTCAGCAGCTTCATGTTGGAGGCCGGGAGGAGCGGTGTGGCGGCGTTCCGGCTGTAGAGGGTGTCGTCCTCGTCCAGGCTGCGCACGACGACGCCCGAGATCGCGCCCTCAAGGGAGGGGTCGTCGAGGATCGTGTCGATGTCCGTGCGGAGATCGGCGACGGGGTCGGAGTCATCGGCGGAGACGTGCGCGGCGGCCGGGACGGTGGTGGAGACGACCAGCGCCGCGCTGGTGGTGATCGCGAACAGGAGGGTCTGGACGTGGGGGATGACCCGGCTGACCGGCATCTGACGGCCTTCCTATTCATCTGTGCGTGGTGGTGGACGGTTGTGCGGGTCGGTGGGCCTCACTGCCGTTCTGTGCGAGATTGGCGGGGCACATCTCGGCGGCGGTGCTCACGCGTTTCGGATTCGCAATTTACACGTGAGGGCCGCCGTTATAGGGAAACGGTGGGCGCGTGTGGATCATTTTTCGCGGTTCTTTGCTGAGATGTCGAATTATCACTGGCGGGTTTCGGTCAGGCCCGAAATTCCGCGTGGTGGCTATTCGGAGAGGCACGGAGCGGGGGCGTTATCCGCCGAGTGGGTGATGGCGGGGGTTATACGAAGTGTCCAAAAGGGGTGGGCGCAATGCTCCGCTGTGAACAAGAGATCGTTCCGCTGGGCGGACTAGCGTCAGCCGTATGTCTACACGTCCGTTCTGGCTGGCCGGGGCTGCTGCTACCGGCGACGATGAGATCACGGTGACCGACCCCTACACGGGGGAGGTCACGGGAACCGTGGCGGTGCCGTCTACCGCCCAGATCGAGCAGGCCGTGGCCGCTGCGGACGGCGTGTCCGCGCAGGCCGCGGCGCTTCCCGCCTATGTCCGCGCCGAAGCCCTCATGCATGTCTCCCGGCGGCTCGCTGAGCGCACCGAGGAGATCGCCGGCATCATCACCGCCGAGAGCGGCAAGCCCGTGAAGTGGGCCCGCGGTGAGGTCGGCCGCGCGGTTTCGGTCTTCCGCCTGGCGGCCGAGGAGGCCCGCCGCGACAGCGGGGAGCTCCAGCGGCTTGACACCGACGCCGGAGGCACCGGCCGCATCGCGATGATCCGCCGCGTCCCCAAGGGCCCGGTGCTGGGTATCGCGCCGTTCAACTTCCCGCTCAACCTGGTCGCCCACAAGGTGGCCCCGGCCATCGCCGTCGGCGCCCCGATCATCCTCAAGCCCGCCCCGGCCACCCCCATGACCGCCCTGGTCCTCGGGGAGATCCTGGCCGAGACCGACCTGCCGAGCGGCATGGTCTCCGTGCTGCCGATGCCCAACGAGCGCGCCGCGACCCTCATCACCGATCCGCGGCTGCCGGTCATCTCCTTCACCGGCGGCCAGTTCGGCTGGGAACTGCAGCGCCTGGCACCGCACAAGCACGTCACCCTGGAGCTGGGCGGCAACGCCGCGGCCGTCGTGCTCGCCGACGCCGACCTCGACTGGGCGGCCCGGCGCATCGCACTGTTCGGCAACAACCAGGCCGGTCAGGTCTGTATCGGCGTGCAGCGCGTCATCGTCGAGGACGCGGTCTACGACGCGTTCGTCGAGCAGCTGGTACGGCGGGTCGAAGAGCTGCCGACCGGCGACCCGCGCGACCCGGCCACCGAGGTCGGGCCGATGATCAACGAGGAGGCGGCGGTCCGCGTCGCCGCGTGGGTCGAGGAGGCCGTGCGGGACGGCGCTCTGCTGCTCACCGGTGGCAAGCGCGACGGTGTCACGGTGGCCCCCGCGGTTCTGGCGGAGGCCCCCGCCGGCGCCAAGGTCGTGCGCGAGGAGGTGTTCGGCCCCGTCCTGGTGGTGAGCCGGGTCAGCGATGTGGACCAGGCGTTCGCCGAGGTGAACAGCGGTGATTTCGGTCTCCAGGCCGGGGTGTTCACGCGCGACCTGCAGGTGGCGTTCCGCGCCCACCGCGAGCTGGAGGTGGGCGGTGTGATCATCGGCGATGTGCCGACCTTCCGGGCCGATCAGATGCCCTACGGCGGTGTGAAGAAGTCCGGTGTCGGCAAGGAGGGCGTGCGGCCGGCGATGGAGGACCTCACTTACGAGCGCGTCATGGTCATGACCGGCGTCGATCTGTGATGTGTGTCATATGGTCATCCTGGTGGTGACCAACGGGTAACTTGCAGGGGGCGCCGCGGTGCCCCCTGATCTCTCTGGGTGGCGGGGCGATCGGAAACCGAACGGCTTCCGATCGCACCGCCACCCGCTGTTGGGGGCGGGACGGTCGAAAGCGAAGCGGGGGTATATCCCGCCGTTTCGTTCGTACTTACGAGTCCTTTATGGGGCATAGCATTGCGGCGCTGTCACCTGCGGTGTGGCTCACAGCGAAGTGGAAGCGACGTCATCCGGGCGCGGTGACGTGGACACACTCCGTAAGCACTCCCACGTGGAAAGGACAATGATGTCCCCCGACACCATCGGCCTTGCGCTCCTTTTACTCGGAGTGCTGCTCTTGGTCGCGAAGCTTGTCCGAGTGAAATGGCGGCTCGCGCAGAGGCTGTTCATTCCGAGTTCGATCATCGGCGGTGCCATAGCCCTGATCCTCGGCCCTGACGTTCTGGGCGCCATCGCCTCGTGGATCGGCACCGACCGCTTCGCCGACGCCGGCATCTTCACGGCGGACATCCGCGAGGTATGGTCCTCGCTGCCTGGACTGCTCATCTCGGTGGTGTTCGCCGGCCTCTTCCTCGGCCACCGCATCCCCAACGCCCGCGAGGCCGGCCGCATGGCCGGGCCGCAGCTCATGTTCGGTCTCACCCTGGCCAGCGGCCAGTACGTGGTCGGCCTGCTGCTCGCGCTGCTCGTGCTGGGACCGGTTTTCGGCCTGCCTCCACTGACGGGTGCGCTGATCGAGATCGGCTTCGAGGGCGGTCACGGCACCGCCGCCGGCCTGGGCGACACCTTCAGCGACTTCGGCTTCCCCGAGGGCCAGGACCTGGCGCTCGGCATGGCGACCGTGGGCCTGCTCTCCGGCATCATCTTGGGCATCGTCCTGATCAACTGGGGTGTGCGCCGCGGCAAGACCGCCGAGCTGAAGGCGAGCGCCACGCCCTCGGTCTCCGAGCAGATGGGCATCGTGGAGCGTGAGAACCGCCGCTCGGCCGCCACGCTGACCGTTCACCCCTCGTCGATCGAACCGCTGGCCCTGCACTTCGGCCTGCTGGCCATCGCGGTGATCATCGGCCAGCTGATCCTGTCGGGCCTGCAGTGGGTCGAGCAGCTCTTCTGGGCCGACACCATCGAGCTGTTCAAGTACGTCCCGCTGTTCCCGATCGCGATGATCGGCGGCATCATCGTCCAGACCGTCATCGACCGGTTCGACCGGCACAAGATCGTCGACCAGCTGATGATCGAGCGGATTCAGGGCTTCTCCCTGGACATGCTGATCATCTCCGCCCTGGGGACCCTCTCCCTCCAGGTCCTGGCCGAGAACTTCACGCCCTTCCTGCTGCTGGTGATCTGCGGTCTGGCCTGGTCGGTCGGCGCGTTCCTGCTCCTGGCTCCGCGCATGCTGCCGGACTACTGGTTCGAGCGCGGCATCGGTGACTTCGGGCAGTCCATGGGTGTCACCGCCACGGGGCTGATCCTGATGCGTATCGCCGACCCCGAACTGCGCACCCCCGCCTACCCGGCGTTCGGGTACAAACAGCTGGTGCTGGAGCCGTTCTTCGGCGGCGGACTGGTGACGGCGGCGGCGATTCCCCTGATCGTGGCTTTCGGCCCCACGCCGCTGCTCGTCGTGATGGCCGTGCTGCTCGCCTTCTCGCTGTCCATCGGCCTGCTGGTCTTCGGCCGCAAGCGCGGCGCTTCGGCGTCGTCGGAACCGGCGGCCAGCACGGAGTAACGGAGCGGTGCCCCAGCCGTCGCGCCGACCCTGCCGCTTGTGCCCCGATAGCCGCGGTGAGGCCGGTGGAACCTGCCGAGGATTCCACCGGCGTTTTCCCTTCCGCCCGAGATGCGCGGGGCAGACATGCTTACAGAGCACGGGCCCTCTGGTAGAGCCGTCGGGCCTCCGCGCCCAGGCGCGGTCCGTACTGGGTACTGGGGTCGGCGACGTACTTGAAACTGATGACGGATACCAGCGTGCCGATGCCGGTCGCGGGATCGAAGTCGGCCAGCCACGGCCCGCCGCTGGACCCCCGCGTCATCACACAGCGCATCCCGTTCGCGGTCGTCCCGCCCCGGTCGGCGCGGGTGCCGCCGGAGCAGTAGTGGAGATGGTCGCCCCGGTAGGGCGGGGTGGACGGGTACCCGAACGCGTAGCTTTGCTGCGGCTGGCGGTTGAAGGCGACCCGTTGCGCCCCCGTGTGGTCCTGCACGTGGGTGCCGTCGGTGGTGTTGAGCACCGCCGCCCCGAAGTCGAAGCTCTCGTCGGCCTTCTTGGCCCACCTCGCGGGCACCAGCAGTTCGCGGGCGGTGAAGCGGCCGTAGGGCTCGCGTCCGTCCGCGTAGGCGGGCACGAACGTCCAGTTGCGCGCCCAGGAGCCGGCCCCGTCCTTCAGGCAGTGCCCCGCGGTGAGCACGGTGTCCCTGTTCTCGGCGTTCACCACCGAGGCGCTGCAGGTGAAGTCGCGACCGTCCATCGTCAAATAGACCTTGCCGGTGGTCCGGGCGACCCGGCCGCCGTGCGTCCAGCGTTCCCCGGTGCTGGTGGAACGCGGGGCCGCCGTACGGGAGCGCTGGGCCGGGCCGAGGTGCAGCTGGGGGAGGTCGGCCGTCACTCCATCGAGGAGTCGTCCCAGCGGAACCGCCTCATCCATGCGCTCGCGGGTCCAGTAGGCGAGGACGTCCGCCTGTTCGGCGGGTCCGTGCGCCGCGGACTGCCGGACGACGCTGCTGCTCGGGGAGCGCGCCGATGGCGCGTTGTCGGTGGGGTCGGCTGTGGCGGAGGGAGCACCGGCCACAACGAGGCTGAGCGCCACGAGAGGCCCGAGAACCCTGGGAACGAGGGGTGGAGTCATGATCACGAGAATGCCACACAGAAAGTCATTACGCCCCTACTTTGGGTTTGAGTGGCGGGCGTCGTGGGCAGAAACAAGCGCCCCGTGCTCACACGGGGCGCTTGTTCACCTCGTTCGGCGTGTCGGGTCAGGCGGTCGGCACCGTCAGGGTCGACGGGTCGCCCGCGGGTGAGCTGAACTCCACCCGCTGCCCGATCCGGCTCTCGTTGACGTAGCGCAGGTCCACGGTGTCGATGACGAGCGCCAGTCGGTCGCCGGCCGGTACATCCCACACCACGGGCTCCAGATCGACGTCAACCGTCACCGGTGTGCCGGGATCGGCGTCGCGCAGGGTGTAGGGCTTGTGCGTGAGCAGCGCGCCCTTGCCGTTCTTATCGACCGCGTACAAGTAGACGTAGAGCGACTGCTCCGTCGCGGTGGGCGCGACCGTGAAACGGGCGTTGGGGGTGCCGCTGACGCGGACGCCGTCGCGGTAGGTGGGTCCGGTCCACACACCCGCCCGGGAGCGGTCCACGGTCGGCAGCAGCACACCGGTCGGGATGTCGGCGAACTGCTGCAGCGCCCCGGCGACGATCAGGGTGCCGCTGTGCGCCGTGGTGCCGATCCCGGCCTGGATACCGTAGGTCCAGCCGGTGTCCGGTTCGGGCTCCAGCCCGCCGGTGGCCTGCCAGTTGGTCCAGGACCGGCTCGGCTCGCCGAGGTGGAACGTGGTGCGGTCTGCCGACGCGGACTCCCAGTCCGGGTAGCCGGCCCACGGGCCGCGCCCGTTGTTCGGCTTGAGCTGCACCGGGTTTTCGCGGTCGATCCCGTTGTCGACGCCCTTGAGGTGGTGGTCCATCCAGCGGGTGAGCGACTCCCAGATCTCATTGGGCAGTCCGGCCGCCCCGAAGGCCTCCGGCGTGGCGTGGTCGCCGGGGGAGAGCATCATCCGCTTCGGCCCGGTCAGCCGCGTAAAGAGGTCGGTCTGCTGTTTGGGCGGGAAGATCCCGTCGTTCCAGGCGTGGGCGATCATGACCGCTGTCCCGTTGGCGTTGAGCGCGTCCGCTTGGGCCAGGACCGACCTGGACCTCGCGAGGTCGAGGGCCGGCTGGATGTTGCCCTTGCGGTACTCGCGTTCGATCTCCTGCAGATCCTCGCCCGGGCGGCCGGTGATCTTGCCCAGCGCGAGCAGGGCCTCGACGGCCTGGAAGTTGATCGTCTCGTTCTGGTAGAGGGAAGCGGCGAGGTCGGTCCAGCCGCTCATCGCGCCGACGGCCTTCACTCGCTTGTCGACGGCAGCGGTCAGCATGCTGATGCCCGAGCCGTAAGAGATTCCGGCCATACCGATGCGCTGGGGGTCGGCGTCGGTGTTCTCCAGCCCCCAGTCGATCACCTTGCGGGCGTCGGCGATGTCCTCCGGCCCGGCGACCTCGATCTCGCCGCCGGAGTCCCAGAAGCCGCGCGAGGTGTAGCTGATGACCTGGTACCCGGACTCCTGCGCGAGCTTCTTGCCCGCGCCCACATAGAGCAGGTTGTTGGTCGACCACGCCGACGGCATGACCAGCAGGGGGTACGGGCCGTCGGTGTTCGTGGGCGTGATCACCATCGCTTTGATGTCGATTCCGCCATGGCCGGGGATGGTCCGGTACTCGATGGTGGAGCCGACAGCGGCAGTTGCGGGCGGTGCGAATGTGACTACCGTGAGTAACGTAATGAGCGTGGCGGACAGTGCCGTCCAGAACCTCTTCATTGGGAGACCTCGGAAGTTGCAGAGTGAGCGGGGTGCGGGGGAACACGGTGGCGGCCGATGTGCGCCGCCTGTCGTCGGGTGGCCGTGGCCGGGCGTCATCGCCGACGGCCGTGGCCCGGGCGCGGGAGCGCCCCCTGTGGAACCCACGTCGACTGTGCTGGGGTCGGCCGTGGTGCTGGGTAGTTGCCGGTCGTGCTGCTCGGGGTTGGTTTCGGTCGGATGCCGGCGCTAGAGCCGACCTGTCGGTAGGTGAATCCCGCGTAGTTGATTGTGAGCTAACTTACTTCGGAGTTAAATTAAGACACGGCAGCCAGATTTGTAAAGGGCGTGCTGCTCCTGCGTGTCTCCCGGGCCGCGGAGCGTGTCCGAGGTGGTATGAGAGCGCATAGGGCCTGGTCCGTGGGTGCGCGAGAATGGGACCGTGCGAATCGCGGAACATCTACTCGGCCAGGACATCTCCTCCGAACAGCGGCGGGAGGTGATCATCCTCGGGTCTACTGGATCGATCGGCACCCAGGCCATCGACGTCGTCACCCGCAACCCCGACCGCTTCCGGGTCGTCGGACTGGCGGCCGGCGGCGGCCGCCTCGACCTGCTCGTCGACCAGGCGTGTGCCCTCGGTGCCGAGGTCGTGGCCGTGGCCGATCCCGACGCAGCGGCCGACCTGGGCCGACGCCTCCGCGAGCGCGGCCATCCCGCCAAGGTCCTGGCCGGCGCCGAGGGTGTTGCCGAACTCGCCTCCTGGCAGTGCGACGTCGTACTGAACGGCATCACCGGCGCGCTCGGCCTGGAGTCGACGCTGGCCGCGCTGCGGGCCGGGCGGCTGCTGGCCCTCGCCAACAAGGAGTCGCTGATCATTGGCGGCCCGCTGGTCAGCGCCGCGGCTCAGCCCGGCCAGATCGTGCCCGTGGACTCCGAGCACTTCGCGCTCGCCCAGTGCTTCCCGCGCGCGCTGGGCGACGATCTGACCAGCCTGGCCATGGGGCAGGTGCACGCCCCGACGGCCGAGGTGCGCAAGCTGGTGATCACGGCCAGCGGGGGGCCGTTCCGCGGCCGTACGCGCGCCGAGCTCGGCGAGGTCACCCGCGAGCAGGCACTGGACCACCCCACCTGGAGCATGGGCCCGGTCATCACGGTGAACTCGGCGACCCTCGTCAACAAGGGGCTGGAGGTCATCGAGGCCCACCTGCTCTTCGACATCCCCCTCGACCGGATCGAGGTCGTGGTGCACCCGCAGTCGGTGATCCATTCCATGGTCGAGTACACCGATGGCTCCACGCTCGCCCAGGCCAGCCCGCCCAGCATGTGTATCCCGATCGCCTACGGCATCGGCTGGCCGCACCGGGTCGACGCTGTGGCGCCCGCCATCGACTGGACACGGGCGCACACCTGGACCTTTGAGCCGCTGGACAGCGACGCCTTCCCATCGGTCGACCTGGCCTGCGAGGTCGGCGCGGCCGGAGGGACCGCCCCCGCCGTCTACAACGCGGCCAACGAGGAGGCCGTGGACGCGTTTCTTACCGGAAGGCTGGCATTTCCCGCGATCGTGGACACCGTCGCACAGGTAGTCTCAGAGCATCAGCAGCCGGACACCAGTTCCGCTCTCGCATTGGCCGATGTCTACGCGGCCGACGCGTGGGCCCGCGACCGGGCCCGGGAACTGATCTCCCGGTCCGCATGACGAGAGGCACGGAAGGTCTATGGTCACGCTTCTGACCACGCTCGGGATCATCCTGTTCTTCCTCGGGCTCCTGTTCTCCATCGCCTGGCACGAGCTCGGGCACCTCAGCACCGCGAAGATGTTCGGTATCCGGTGCACCCAGTACATGGTCGGCTTCGGCAAGACCCTGTGGTCGAGGAAGTGGGGCGACACCGAGTACGGCGTGAAGCTGGTCCCGCTCGGCGGCTATGTGCGCATGGTGGGGATGATCCCCCCGGCCGCCAAGCAGGCCGACGCCTCCGGCAAGCGGATGTCGCGGTGGCGGGCCATGATCGAGGACGCCCGCGAGGCCAGCAACGTCGAGATCGAGCCCGGCGACGAAGACCGCCAGTTCTACCAGCGCGCGCCGTGGAAGCGGCTCATCGTGATGGTCGCCGGCCCGGCGATGAACCTCGTCCTCGCGGTCATCCTCTTCTCGATCGTGCTCATGGGCATCGGCGTCATGCAGCCGACCACCACCATCGGGTCCGTCAGCGAGTGCGTGGTCCCCGCCGACGCGCAGTCGACGGAGTGCCCGAAGGACGCGCCGCCGAGCCCGGCCGCCGCGGCCGGATTCAAGGCGGGGGACGAGATCGTCAAGGTCGGCGACACGCCCACCCCGACCTGGGAGGCGGCCAACAAGGCGATCCGCGACTCCATCGGCCCGACCGACATCGAAGTGCGGCGCGACGGCGCGACCGTCACCCTCACCCCGGACCTCATCGAGAACCAGGTCGTCGCACGCGACGCCGAGGGCGAGATCGTCTACAAGACCGACGCGGACGGCGACCGGGTCAAGGACGACCGGGGCTATAACGTCCCCGCCCTGGAGACCGCCGGGTTCCTCGGCATCACCTTCTCCTCCGAGCGCCAGGCGATGGGGCTGGGGGACAGCGCCGCCTTCATGGGCGACATGGTGGTCGGCGTCGGCAAGGCGCTGATCTCCCTGCCGTCCAAGGTCGACGACGTGTTCGGCGCGGCCTTCCTCGGCGAGAAGCGCACGGTCGACTCGCCGGTCGGCATCGTGGGCGCCTCGCGGATCGGCGGCGAGATCCTCTCCCAGCCGATTCCGATCGTGGACCGGGGGGCGTTCCTGCTGAACATGCTGGCGGGGGTCAACCTGTTCCTGTTCGCCTTCAACATGCTGCCGATCCTGCCGCTGGACGGCGGGCACATTGTGGGGGCGCTGTGGGAGTCGCTGCGCCGCAACGTCGCACGGCTCTTCCGCCGCCCGGACCCCGGCCCGTTCGACGTCGCCCAGCTCATGCCGGTCGCCTACATCGTGGTGGCGTGCTTCGTCGCGTTCAGCCTGATGCTGCTCGTCGCCGATGTGGTCAATCCGGTACGCCTGGTGCAGTGACGCGGAGTGGGAGACGGGGGACGGGGATGTGGCACCGACTAGACCTGCTTTGTGGCACGCCCTGTTCCCGCACATCAGGCGCGCGCGTCCGCGTGGGGCCGGTAACCTGGGAGAGGCGGACGGAATTCGCGAGTGTCCCTCCCGCGTTCCGGTCCCATAGGCGCCGCGCGCGTGCCAGCTGGTGCGCAGGCGCCGCTGGGGGCTGCGGTGCCCCTCCGCACCACCGTGCTCCCACGTGCCAATTGGTACTCATGACTTCAATGCGACGCCGCCGGCGACTCCGGTGGTCGAGGAGTGAGACTGCGTGACCGTCGATCTTGGAATGCCTTCCGCGCCTGTGCGCCCGCTCGCGACACGGCGCAAGTCGCGGCAGATCATGGTCGGGAACGTGCCCGTCGGGGGCGACGCCCCGGTGTCGGTGCAGTCGATGACGACGGCGGTGACCGCGGACATCAACTCCACGCTGCAGCAGATCGCCGAGCTCACGGCCAGCGGCTGCCAGATCGTGCGGGTGGCGGTCCCCAGCGCCGATGACGCCGAGGCGCTGCCGATCATCGCGAAGAAGTCGCAGATCCCGGTGATCGCCGACATCCACTTCCAGCCCAAGTACGTCTTCGCCGCGATCGAGGCCGGCTGCGCGGCGGTACGGGTCAACCCGGGCAACATCAAAAAGTTCGACGACAAGGTCGGCGAGATCGCCAAGGCCGCCAGCGACGCCGGGGTGCCCATCCGCATCGGCGTCAACGCCGGATCGCTCGACAAGCGGCTGCTGGCCAAGCACGGCAAGGCCACCCCCGAGGCGCTGGTGGAGTCCGCGCTGTGGGAGTGCTCGCTGTTCGAGGAGCACGGCTTCCGCGACATCAAGATCTCGGTCAAGCACAACGACCCGGTCGTGATGATCAACGCCTACCGCCAGCTCGCCGAGCAGTGCGACTACCCGCTGCACCTGGGCGTCACCGAGGCCGGCCCGGCCTTCCAGGGCACCATCAAGTCCTCGGTGGCCTTCGGCGCGCTGCTGGCCGAGGGCATCGGCGACACCATCCGGGTGTCGCTGTCGACGCCTCCGGCCGAGGAGGTCAAGGTCGGCATCCAGATCCTGGAGTCGCTGGGCCTGCGGGAGCGCGGTTTGGAGATCGTGTCCTGCCCGAGCTGCGGCCGGGCCCAGGTCGATGTCTACACGCTGGCCGAGGAGGTCACGGCCGGCCTGGAGGGCATGGACGTGCCGCTGCGGGTGGCCGTCATGGGGTGTGTGGTCAACGGGCCGGGCGAGGCGCGCGACGCCGACCTCGGTGTGGCCTCCGGTAACGGCAAGGGGCAGATCTTCGTCAAGGGCGAGGTCATCAAGACGGTGCCGGAGTCCAAGATCGTGGAGACCCTGATCGAGGAAGCCATGCGGCTCGCCGAGGAGATGAAGGACGCCGGGACGGAGTCGGGCGAGCCCAGCGTCGCCGTCGCGGGCTGACCCACGCGCAGGGCCCCGGTCCGAGACTCCCGCGAACGGGCGGGGAGCGATCCGCTCCCCGCTCATTCGTTTTGTTTGTGGCATCGCTGTCCTGCCCGGAGCCGGGGCTGGGGTCTGCTGGGCGGCCTTGTCGGCGTTCTTTCTTTCCGGTGTTCGGTGGTGAAAATCGGCACCGAGGCCGGAGGGGGCTGGGGGCACCGGTCCCGTGGCGGGCGCGGCGGGGCGGGGGATCGCGGCGTCGGGTGGTCGTCTCGCTCCGCGTGAGGAGCCTTCCGCGATCCGGGAGCACTCCCCCGCCGCAGGCCCCCTCTGGCGATGATCATGGGGATGGTCCCGACAAACCGGACCTCAAGTTTCGGGTTTTTGGGGTGGAGGGGTGAGAGATTGCTTGCCCTGAGGTGAAACGACCCCCGCCCCCTGCAACGCAGGCGCAAAACAAGGGAAGCATCGGCAGTGCCAAAAAAGACCTCGTAT
>NZ_BAAAPC010000010.1:97966-231578 GCF_039530945.1 Nocardiopsis rhodophaea | reverse complement strand
CCACCCACCAAACCCACCTCTACGACACCCTCACCCACCTCGCCGACCACGGCCTGACCATCATCACCACCACAACCGACACCACCCACACCCCCACCAACACCACCCTCATCCCCCTCACCCGGCCGCCGAGGCACCGTTCGCCGGTGACGGCACGCGCGCGGGAGCTGCGCCTCCGTCTCCGCGGCCTCTTCACGACGCGGCCGTGTGCCGGACGGCACACGAAGCAGCGGAAGGGGCGGACATGACGCTCCCGCGCATCCGCGTCCTGCCCACACTTCGGCTCGCGTGGGTGTCGGTACGGTCGTTCTTCCGCGCCCCGCTGCCGCTGGCCGCGCTCATCGCGCTCGCGGTCGTCCCCCTCCTCTACTCCGGCCTGTACCTGTGGTCGTTCTGGGACCCGTTCGGCCGGATGGACTACCTGCCGGTTGCCCTGGTCAACGAGGACAAACCGGTCACCGTGGACGGCGAACGGCTGCAGGCTGGCCAGGACATCACCAACGAGCTGCTCGAAGGCGGAGAACTCGACTGGCACCTCGTCGACGCCGACGAGGCCGCCTCCGGGGTCGACGACGGCCGCTACTACGTCTCGCTCACCATCCCCGAGGACTTCAGCGCCAACCTCGCCTCCCCCTCCGAGGAAGGGGCCACCCCCGTTCCGGCGATGCTCAAGGTGCAGTACAACGACGCCAACAGCTACATCGTCCGGGAGCTGCTGGGCGCGGCCTTCAAGGAGATCAAGTCCGCGGCGGGGAAGACGGCCACCTCGGACTACCTGAACCGGATGTTTTTGGGGTTCAACGAGATCCACGGCAAGACGATGGAGGCGGCCGACGGGGCCGGGCAGCTGGCCGACGGCACCGACGACGCCAAGGACGGCTCCAGCGATCTCTTCAACGGTCTCGGCGACGCCAAAGAGGGCTCCAGCGCCCTCTCCAGCGGTCTCGGCGACGCCAAGGACGGCTCCAGCGCCCTCTCCAGCGGTCTCGGCGACGCCAAAGAGGGCTCCAGCGCCCTCTCCAGCGGTCTCGGCGACGCCGAGGCGGGCGCCGGGGCCCTCAGCGCGGGGATCGGCAACCTCTACCAGGGGTCGCGGGAGCTGGCCGCCGGCGCCACCTCCGCCTCCGAGGAGGTCTCGGCCGCCACCGCGACGCTCGACACGCTCGCCGACACATGGGTCCCCGTGCTGCGGAGGGACGCCCCGGCGATCGCGTCGACGGCCCGTGCGATCGCCACCGCGGCGAACACCCTGTCCCGCGCTCTCGCCGACCTCCCCGACACGTGCGGGAAGGCCGCCGCGGAGGCCCGCAAGCTGCGCGAACGGCTCCAGGCCTACCTGGACGCCCGGCCCGAGCTGGAGCAGCGCGACCCCGAACTCTACGCCTTGCTGACCGACGCGCGGGAGGCCGCCAGCCTGGCCGCCCGACTCGACGACTTCGTCCAGGGGCACCGGGGGGAGATCGCCGAGATCCAGCGGAGAGCGGCCAGGGTGGCCGCCCTGGCTTCCGCCCTCGCCGCGAAGGCTCCCACCCTGGCCGCCGACGCCGAGGCGGCCCGCGACAAGGTCGACGCGCTCGACGCGGCGCTCGCCGAAATCGCCCAGGGGAGCCGGGAGCTGCGCGACGGGTTGAAGGAGGCGAACACCGGGGCCAAGAACCTGCAGGAGGGCATCGGGGAGCTGCACAGCGGCGCCCAGGACCTCGACGCCGGAATCGGGCGACTGCACAGTGGCGCCCAGGACCTCGACGCGGGCATCGGGGAGCTGCGCAGCGGCGCCCAGGACCTCGATGCCGGAATCGGTCAGCTGCACAGCGGGGCGGGGGACCTCGACGAGGGGATCGGCGAACTCCAGGACGGTGCGCACGAGCTGGCCGACAGTCTGCTGGAGGGGGCCGGGGAGATCCCCACCTTCGACGCCGACGACCGGGACAAACGCGGAGACATGATGAGCACGCCGGTGCGGCTCAGCTCCACCATCGACAACAAGGCCCCGAACTACGGAACCGGCTTCGCCCCGTTCTTCATCGCGTTGTCGCTGTGGGTCGGCGCGATGGTCGTCTACATCGTGCTGCCGCCACTGTCCGGGCGCGGGCTTGTGTCCACGGCGCCGTCCTGGCGCATCGCCCTGGCGGGGTGGCTGCCCGCGCTGGCCATCGGCGTCGCCCAGGTCGCGCTGATGATGGCCGTCCTGCACTACATGCTCGGGTTGGAGGCCAAGAACTGGCCCGGGGTCCTCGGCCTTCTCGTCCTATCGGCCGCCGCCTTCACCGCCGTCGTCCACTGGCTCGTCACCCGGTTCGGCGCGGTCGGCAAGGGGATCGCGCTCATCCTGCTGATGCTGCAGCTCACGTCGGCCGGGGGCACGTACCCGATTGAAACCAGCCCGGACTTCTTCCAGGAGATCAGCCCCTACTTGCCCATGAGCCACGTGGTCGAGGGTCTGCGGCACCTGATCAGCGGCGGTGAGTTGGCGACCGTGTGGGAGGCCGTCTGGGTGCTGACCGCCTACCTGCTGGGCGCCCTCCTGCTGACCTGGATGTCGGTGGAGCGCCGACGCACCTGGTCCATGAAGGACCTGCACCCGCCCCTGAAGATCTGATCCCGGGACCGGGGCCAGATCAGAATGCAGGTCGTTTCCATCAGTGTCCGCGCCGCGCATTTCAAGAGCGGGCCCGAACCTGCGATTGCATCCGAGCCCGCCCATCGCCCGGGGCCTGGTGCGTGCCCAGCGTCACGGCCCCTGTCCTCACTACCCGGCCGTCCGGGACACCCCCGTGTGTATCCCTTTTCGGCCGGGGCACCCACGGTAGGTTCAGGCATCCTTCGGGGGCATCGGCCTACCGGCGTATTCCCCTCTCCGCCCCGCGGGGGTTCGGCGGTCCTCCTCCGGGCGGAGAGGTCTCACCGGTACGGTCAGACCGCCAGTTCACGCGGGTAGAAGATGGTCCGGATGCGTCTGGTCAGCCGGCGTGCGCCGCGGCGCGAGGGCGTCGAGGGCCGCAAGCACGCGGAAGAAGCGGAGAAAAGGGGCCGCCCCGCAGCAGCACCGCAGACCCAATCACCGGCCACTGTAGACCGATAATCGCCGGTTGCTGGCCTTGTCGGGACAGTCTTCGCTACGGTAACCCCGACGTCCCCACCGCGGCCGCCGAGACCACGTGGTTTGGAAGCGCTTCTCCGACCCCTCCGGTACACGGTCGGCCACCTCCGTCGCGCGGGAGCGCGAATCAGATCCCCTCGATAGCACCGAGACTGGAAGACCCGTGGCGTACCTCTACCCCCTGCTGCCCATCATCGCGGGCCTGGTCATGCTGGGCGTGCTGCTCAAAGACCGCCAGTTCTCCGCATTCCTCGCCGCGCGCGGCGCCCGCGCCGAAGGCGAGATCGTTGGCTACAGCGAGACCAATACCGCCGCGCGCATGATCGTGCGGTTCGAGACCGAAGACGGTCGTGTCGTCGAAGCCGCGCAGAACAACACCGGCTGGCACGCTGCGCGCCACGGCGACCTCGTCACCGTCGACTACGACCCCGACAACCCCGAGAACATCCGCATCGTCGCCGCGAACTGGCTCAGTCCATGGGTGACCAACATGTTCACCGCCCTGGGTGTCCTCCTCATCGCCATCGGCTGCTTCCTCGCCTACCTGGCCTGGTGGTGACCTCATGGGGCGCCTGGACCGAACGTCACCGGAAGCGGTGCGCGGGCCGACGACTCCATCGCTCGCTGGAGATCCTGGACAGCTCCCGGCTCGTACCGCACGAGCGTGAATCCGATGGTGCTGCCTCGCGCGAACACCGACAGCATCCCGTCCGCGCTATTCGCTCGTTGGGCCAGCTCCGCGATCCGATCGGGCAGATCGCAGGTGAAGTTGTGTCCGGTGCTCTCGACTTCCAGTTCGCGAATCACGCACCTGCCCCCTTAACGAGGGCGTCCACGGACCTGACCTCGGTAGGACCGAGGATCCCGGGGCCCTTCAGCGCGAAGGCCGGAACCCGGGCCAGTGCCCCCACGGTCCGTTATGCACACGACCGTGCTCCTCGGCCAGCAGCGCCTTGTCTCCACTCAGCACCCGACCGTCCAGCGCGTCGGCCAGCTCCATCGCGACCGTGCTCTTACCGGCACCTTTACGTCCGACGACCAGCACAGCGCCCCCGCCCCGACACACCGAAGTGGCGTGGAGCACCGTGCTGCCCAGGTTTTCCTGATGTTTGAGGACGAGGTCGCGCAGCAATTCGATCAGCTCAAGCCCGTCGGAGTCAGCTCCGAGCGCGACGGTGATTTCGGGGTCCTCCTTGGAGAATGCGATAGTCGTGCCGGTGCGTGTGCACATCAAGTGCTCGACACGGGTATCGGATCGGTACTCGGCGGGAACCGTGAAGAATTGGCTCGCGCTCTTGCGTATGAAAATGGGGCGTCCTGGACCTGCCGGTGCCCTATGCGCGGCGCTTTCGGTGTCCGCCACCTCCACACGGGCGAGCACACCTCCATCGCCACGCCCGACCTGCCTGATGAGGTAGTGCGACCCCAGGAACTCCAGGGTTCTCTCGACCACGGACTCGCCACGGTGGCGCAGTATGATCACCGACCCGTGGAATCCGATCCTCGTCTCGCGGATACCATTCTCACTCATACTTCGGCGTTCTCCTTGCCGCGGTTCCCGTGCCTCTCCTGAGGCTCCAGCATTCGAAGAAGCCCGTGCAGGTCGAAGATCTCCTTTACCGGCGCCAGGAAGGTTTCCAGGAGATGTGTTCGGTGTCGGAGAATGGGGGCAGGCACTGGGCGCCAGCCGCGGTATGCCGACCCCCGGGGGAGTGCGGCTTGCTGCGGAGCCGCACCGTGGGAGTTCTGCACGCAGGCGTCGGCCTCGTGTTCACGGGGGTGGATCCCGCGGGATCCACCCCCGCCTGTCTCGATCCCCCTCGCCTTATGCGCCGGTGAACCGCGCGATGTAGGCGCGGGCCTTCTTCGGGTCGAACATCCACGTCTCGTAGTCCTCGGGGCGGTCGAAACCGGAGATCCAGCGGTCGCGGACCTCGGGGTAGGCCATGACCGCCTCGATCAGCTCGGTGAAGTGCTCGGGCGCGGAGCCCTCCCAGAAGCCCGTGACCATCTCGCTGAAGACGGCGGCGTGCCGCCCGTGGTCCTCCCAGAAGCCGTCAAACGCCCGCTCCATCCATTCCTCCGTGAAGGGGGCCTCGCCCCGGTATTTGATCGCGTTCAGGTAGGCATCGGCACATAGCGTGGAGTTGTTCCAGCCCTGGCCGCTGATGGGGTCACTGGTCAGAACCACGTCGGCCATCCCGAGCACACGTCCTCCCGACGGGAGGATCCCTACCGGGCGACGCACCGAGGGGACGATCCGGTCGATGTTCGCGGATCTGTCGTCGGCGAGCGTCGCTCCCTCGCAGCGCGCGGCCACGTCGGGCACGTGGTCGCGCAGTCGGCGCATGAGGGCGTCCAGGATGTCCTGCTCTGTGGCGCGATTGCCCAGGTCGGGGCTGCAGTCGAGGGCCGACCCGGGACGCCCCTTGACGAACACGCTGGTGGCGGGGCCGTTGGCGCACAGCATCGGGACGATGAAAACCTCGCCGCCGGGCAGCTGGTCGCCGTCTGCGGCGTCGGCGGGGCCGAGGGAGATCGCCTCGATGACGTCCTGACCGTCGGCGTTCTCGGGCGGAGCGACGCCGGTCAGAAGCGCCTGGGTGAGGACCCCTTCGTGGGCGCCGCCGGAGCGGTCGGGGTCGGGGTCGAAGAGGGCACCGAGTTCTCCCGCACCGACCGCGACGATGATCAGGTCGAACATGCGGGTGAAGTAGTCGAGGTCGGTGACGGTCACTCCGTGGATCACGACTTTGCCGCCGCGGTCCTCGAAGTGTTCCAGCCAGTCGGCCATTTTTGTCCGGCGGTCGACCGAAACGCCGTAGCCGCTGTCGAAGGTCCCGGTGAACTCGATCGGGGGTTGGCCGGGGGCACGGAGCGACAGTGCGGCGCCGGTGTAGCGGGGGGCTTCGTCCTGCCACCGGTCGAGGCGGGCGGCGCGCTCCATGGCCACGACGCGCGGCATGGTGAGCTGTGTGGCCGATGGACGGCCGGTGCGGAGCTCGGTGGAACTCTGGGCGGTGATGACGGTGGTTTCGTAGCCGTGGTCCAGCAGGGTGTGGGCGAGATGGAGCCCGCTCTGTCCGGCCCCGACGATCAATATTCTGCGCACATCATCTCCTCACTGTCCGTAACCAGCCGAGGCGCGGTTCTGGTGCGCTCGGACGCGTCGCCGTGGGTGGGGTGAATAGCCGGAATCGCGGTGTCGGCCGGATTAGGGCATTATCGTCCCATAGGCTCGCCCCGACCCCGAAGAGGGCGTTCCGGGGCGAGTCCATGGTGGTGCCTCACCCGGGGACACGGCTGCGCTTGGTGGTTCGGTGGTCGGTTCGGTCGTCCGCTCGATCCTCCACGGGATCCGCGGTCCGGGGGCCCGGCTGACCGACGGCCCACGCGGTGAGGACCCCGACCAGGTCGGCAAGGGTGGTGTCCGGGACGACAGGGGCGTCGGTGCCGGTGATGGCGCGGATCCGGGCTCTCAGCCGATACACGTCAAGGGAGCCCACCCCCAGTTCATAGAGCGGAGCGTCGAATGCGAGCTCCTGCTCGGGGCGCCCGATGAGAACAGCGACGGTGCCGAGCAGCAGGCGAGCGGCGGCCTCGTCCCGGTCCTCGTCGGTGGCGGCGTCCGTGACGGCGGCCACGGCCCGGCTGTACGTGTCGTCGTGCTCGGCGTCGGGGCGGGCCCAGCAACGCGGCGGTAGGTCGAGCGCGTCAAGGCCCACGGGGGCGGGCCAGGCGGGCACGCGGCCGTGCGTAGCGGCCGCGGCCACAGCGCGCAGCAGTTCGGCGTGCTCGTCTCGGGGCACGTTGGCGGCGGGGCGCGTCGCCGCCACGACGGGGGCGTCGGCCGGATCGTAGCCGGGTACACGGACGAGGGTGTCGGTGAGGGCGGCCGCCAGCACCGGACGCGGGGAGATCTCGACGAACAGGCACCGGCCTTCGGCGGCCAGGGCCGCGACCGTGGGGTGCAGGAGAACTGGGGCGCGCAGCTGGTCGCCCCAGTAGGCGGCGTCGAGGTCCGTGCCGTCGATGGGAGCACCGGTGGCGGTGGACCACATGGCGATTTGGGCGGCCTGCGGCCGTAGGCCGGTGAGGGCCGCTTCCAACCGAGGGGTGGAGTGGGCGATGAGGGGACTGTGGCCGGCGGGCGCGTCGTCGAGGACGCGCGCGTGGGCACCGCTGGCCGTCAGCTGGGCGTGCAGGTCGGTTACGGCCTCGGGAGGCCCGGCGAGGACGGTGGCTCGGGGACCGTTGTAAGCGGCCACGGTGGCCCCGACCTGGGCGGCTACCCTTTCGGCGGTCTCGGGGTCGAGGTCGGTGGCCATCAGCCCGCCGTCGGTGACGGCGGGGGCCAGCAACTTGGAGCGTTCGACCACCAAGCGAGCTGTGTCGTCGAGGCTGAGAGCTCCCGCCGTGTGGGACGCGGCGGCTTCGCCCAGTGAGTGCCCGACCACGGTGTCGGGCTCGATGCCCCATGCCCGCCACAGCGCGGCCAGGCCGACCTGCGCGGCGAAGAGAGCGGGCTGGATGGTGTCGATTCCCCGCAGGGGTTCGCCAGGTGTCCACGGTGCGCGGTGCATGTGGTCGGCGATCGCCTCGTTGGCCTCGTCGCGGGCGGCGGCGAAGGCGGGCTCGGTCGCCGCGAGACGTTCCCCCATCCGAGCCCATTGTGCTCCGTACCCGGAGAACACGAAAACGACGTTCTCGATGGGATGGGTGGAACGCGGTCCGATGAGGGCGGGATGCTCCTGGCCCCGTGACAGTGCCTCCAAGGCCTCGCGCGCCAGGTCGGGGGTGTCGGCGACGACCGCGGCACGGTGGCGGTGGTGGTCGCGGCGGTGCGCGGCCGTGGCGGCGATCGCGCGCAGGTCGTGGTCGGGCCGGATGTGCGCCGCCCAGCGCCGGGCGGTCCCGGCCAGCGCGACGGGGGTCGACGCGGAGACCGGCACCAGCTGGGCGGTCGCGGTTCCGGCGGAGTCGGCGGTCGCGGTACTGGCGCCGGTGGTTCCGCCCGCGCTGGCAACAGCGGTCCGGCGTCGCGTCCGGGAAGTGCCGATCACGGGCACCGGTGGTTCGAGGATGACGTGCGCGTTGGTCCCGCCGAACCCGTAGGACCCCACCCCCGCCAGCCGCCTTTCGCTCATCGGCCAGGGCCGCGGACGCGTGGGCACCTCAAGTCCGTTCTCGACCAGGCCCTCGCGGGGCTGGGCGTGGTGGATGACCGGTGGGATGGTGCCGTGCTGCTGGGCGAGGACGGTGGAGATGAGGCCGACGATTCCGGCCGCACCCTCGGCGTGGCCGAGGTTGGCCTTCACCGCGCCCAGCAGCAGCGGCCGTTTGCGGCCCGGCGCCCGGCCGAGGACGTCTCCAAGGGACTGCACCTCGACGCTGTCACCGTCGCGCGTGCCGGTGCCGTGGGCCTGGACGTAGTCGACGGCCGCCGGGTCGACCCCGGCGCGCTCGTAGACCCGGCGCAGCAAGTCGCTCTGGCCTTGTGGGCTGGGGCGGACGATACCGACGCGGCTGCACCCGTCGGAGTTCACGCCGCTGCCCACGGATACCGCCCGTATCGGGGCGCCGGAGGCACGGGCGTCGTCGACGCGCTGTAGCACCACGACCGCGGCTCCTTCGGCGCGCACGAAGCCGTCGGCGTCGGCATCGAACGGGCGGCAGCGTCCTTCGGAACCGAGCATCCCCGACGCGCGGAAGGCGAGGGTGTTGCTGTCGGTCAGCATCACACTGGCCCCGCCCACAATCGCCATGTCGACCTCGCCTGCCCGCAGGGAGGTCATCGCGGTGTGGACGGCGACGAGGCTCGCCGAGCAGGCGGTATCGATGGTCAAAGACGGACCGCGCAGGTCGAAGTGGTAGGAGATCCGGCTGGCCAGAACGCTGGGGACCGCCCCCAGCGTGTTGAGGACCGTCCCGTAGCCAGGTCCCATCCCCAGGATGGCCTGGTCGATGGCGGCCGAACCGACCCAGACACCCGTGTTGGTGCCACGCAGCGAGGCCGGGGCGACCCCGGCGTCCTGCAGCGCTTCGTCGACCAGCTCGCACAGCCACTTCTGCTGGGGGTCCATGAGATCGACCTCGGCGGAGGACAGGCCGAAGTGATCGCTGTCGAAGCCGTGGAAGTCATCGTGGTCGAGGAGCCCGGCAGGGAAGAGGGACGGCGATCGCTGCTCGTCGGGGGCGGGCGTGTCGGTGACGAGGTCGTGCCCGGAGACGAGCGCGTCCCACAGCTCTCCGGGGGTGCTGATGCCGCCAGGCAGACGGCAGGACATGCCGGTGACCGCTACCGCGACGCCGCTACCGTTCGTCGGCGCGCTCATCGGGCGTCCGCTTCCCACATCGCCACGCACCCCCGTACCCGCACGCGCACATTGATGAAGCGCGCTTCGAGCTCGGCGCGTAGGTCCCGCGTGGTATCGCGGGAATTGGTGAAGAATCCTCGCCGGTTGTAGGCGGAAATCAGCAGTCGGGCCGGCGGCCAGCGGCGGGCGAACGCCGCGTCGGTAACGACAGTGGAACCGAAGAGCCGGCCTCCGGGCTCCAGGACCCGGGCGGCCTGGTCGAACATGCCGGTCTTTCCGGCGAGGCCACGCCCCTCGTCGGGCAGGGTGTGCATCATCAGCGAGGCACCCAGCGAAGTGAGGCTGTTGTCCTCCAGCGGCCAGGTGCCCAGGGCGTCGACCTGGTGGGTGATCGGGGAGAACCGGCGCAGCCGGTCGGCGGTCATCGCCAGCGGGACGGCATTGACGTCGAGCAGGTGCAGCGCTTCGAAGTCATCCCGACCAGAGGGAGCTCCCGCCACATCCAGCAACTTGCCGGTGCCGACCCCGATGTCGAGGTGCCGCTCCCTCAGGTTATGTCGGTAGAAGTCCACCAGCAGGGGTTCGGGGCAGCCCCAGACCAGCCGAGTCGAGAGGGTGCAGACGAGGAAGTCGTATCGGCGCATCCAACGGTCGGTGTAAACGACAGCGGTGGGTTGGTCGCCGGCGGAGGACGTGCTTCGGACCATAGAAATGCTCCGGTTCGTGATCAGGGAACAGCCAGCCCCGGGACGGAGGGGCGAGATTGAACGAATCTCGCAAAAGGCATGGTTGCGCTGACCCGCCCACTAATCCGAGGGGGCTCAATGTGATCTATGTCGCCATAACACGCAGGGTCGTCAGCCCCCACGCACCCACCGCGAAGCCTCCACGTACACGGCAGCCGAGCCACATACATTCCGCTGGTGATGCGAACCCTCACGCCGTCCGGACGTGACACACCTTCACTGAAGAACCGATCATCCCATTACCCAAAGTGACGATCACTAGGTTACGAAACATGAAACGCCGCCCCGGTGGCCACGAATAGGCCGACCACTATCAACAAAATCGGCGCATCCGAAATAGAGCCCCACGACCACACATGTATGGCCCCAGCCACGCTGGCGGCTTCCACGGGCATACGAGACTGCGACTGGCACCACCGGACGCTGACAAGCCGCTCCGAATCGTGGCTGCCAACCGCCACCCGGAACAGCGATTTCAGGTATGGCCCGCCTACTCGGCGACGTAGGTGCCCTTGCCTGGAACAGTGACCACCAGCCCCCGTTCCTGTAGTTCTCGGACGGCCCGTCGCGCAGTGAGACGCGCGATGCCGTACTGCTCCGCGAGACGTGTCTCCGCGGGGATCGGCCGGTCCGGCTGCAACTCACCTGAAGCGATCTTGGCCGCGATGATGTTCGCCAACTGCATGTACAGCGGCGTTGCGCTCTCGTGCTTCAGCTCTTCTGTACCACTCACGGCCTCAACATAGAAGGCCTCTGACCTGCGCATCCCAACGGATCCCTCTGCACTCCTATACAGAGGGATATAGACCGCCGTAGCCTGGGAAGCGAATCACACAACAGACCCCGGCGGGTGCGGTCACACCCCCGGGGCACGGCCTCAGTCGCTGGA
The DNA here is from genome assembly GCF_039530945.1 of Nocardiopsis rhodophaea. Lineage (NCBI taxonomy): Bacteria > Bacillati > Actinomycetota > Actinomycetes > Streptosporangiales > Nocardiopsidaceae > Nocardiopsis > Nocardiopsis rhodophaea. Next base: position 220,526 of record NZ_BAAAPC010000010.1, on the reverse strand, counting down.
GGACTGATGACGAACCCGATTCTGCCACCTACCACTCGTCGGCAACGCCCACGCTCGACCACGCGCACGCGCCCCTATCTGCCCGTGCTGCGCCCCGCACGGCCTCTCTCCCGCCCTGCCCGGTCGGCGCGCGCGGTGCGCCACTATGCGATGGTCGCGTGGAACCGCCAGCGCATGGGGCTGGCACCCACTCCCGTGACCCATGCGCCTCGACTCGCCTACGACCTCCTCGCAGCAGAGGCGGGGGCAGAGCGGTGAACGACGAAAAAGGCGCGCGGGACCTGATGCTGTGGCTTCTGCGGCGCCACTACGCGGACGCCTGGACGATCCGCCGCACCGCCCATCTGTGGATCGCGGTGGCCACCGACCCCGACACCGACCGCGCTCCCACCGTCATGCACGACGACGTCGAGAAATTCGTTCACGAGCTGGAGAACCCGCCCCCGCGCATCGGGCGCCGCATCTCCCTGCTGTCGACCTCCTGGTCGACCGAACGCCTCGACCAGATCGGCGATGGCGCCTACCGGGACAACACCCCGCCCATGACCTGACCGAACTCAGTGCCCCCGCGCACCCGCCGACCACGGAATCGGCGGGTTCCAGCCCCTCAGGGGGCACGCCCCACCCCTCAGCCATTCATCCGAATGCGATACTCATCACTTCGCACGCCATTCAACCTTTCGAATACAATCCACCCCATCTGCCGCGATATAACTATGCAGTGCTCATCAACAGACTTGTCGACATCGTCGTCTCCATCATGGACAAGACATCAGGAATGGAGGTCGTTTGGGATGTCTGGGAGGACCCGGAGCTGGAACGAATCCTCCCCGATATCCGCGCGGGACGACTGACGCCCGGCCTGGACCTGGTTAAGGCTGCTGGCGAAAACTGGGACCTCAGGGCGCTGCGGATCGACGTCCTCTCGCGAGAGGCAGCCGCTCGCCTCGACTCCATCGAAAAACTTGCAGGCGACGACGCCGATGGCCTGCTCTGGCTAGGCTCCGCACGCATCCGGGCCGCATGGAACATTCGCGGCGCCGCTCGGGCCCGCTACGTCAGCAGCGAGCAGTTCGAGAAGTTCTGGGAAGGTCTATCGACTGCGCCCGAACCCCTTCTCCGCGCCGCGGAGCTTCGGCCGAATGATCCGGTCCCGTGGGATTGTCTGCAGTGGTTCGGGCTCGGGATGCAGCTGGACCGGTCGGAACTCGACAACATCTGGGACCAGTTGTGCGCACGCGCACCACGGACTTGCGCCGGCCACTTCTCCCGCGCCCAGGTTCTCTGTAATAAATGGCAGGGATCGAATGAAGAGGTTCTCGCCTTCGCACGAGAAGTCGCGAGCTCATGCCAGGCAGGGGACCCGCGCGCGGCCCTTCTTCCCCTCGCGCACTTCGAAGTCATCGCCGATCTACTGGACGACACCGAATCTGACGAGGACTCTCTGTCCTTTGTCCGTAAATGCATCTCCAGCCCAGGCGTGGCAGCGGAGATCGCCGACGCCGCCGACCGGTGGTTGGTCGCCGCGCAACCGCACCCGCACTCGGCTGACGCCGCCCACCTCTTCGGGGCAGCCGCCTACTACGCGGGCGACGCCCACCGTGCCCGGGAACTCCTGAAGCATGCCGGCCGAAGGGTCTCCCCCTACCTCCCGTGGGGCCTCGCCCGCGTCTCCGCCGGACGCGCCTACGCCAAGGCCCGCCGCGAACTCGGGATCTGAGAATGGATTTGGCCCTGGTTCCGCTCACTCCGTGAACTTCGGCATACGTGGCTCATCTCGGCTGTGTCCCGCCGGAACGAAACCTGTGGTCAGGTCACGTGCCCCAGGGGTCAGGCTCACCTGGACCGGTCCCCCGGGAGTGTCGTACTACCTCGCCGAGCCGATGGGGAAACTCGCGGTCGACCTCTCCATAGTCTCCGTCCTCCGTTCCCCAACACCGCGCCCCTACCGCCGTCACCATTTCGGTCGACCACGTCGTATGCCGTGGCCGGTGAGCCAGGCGGCGACGATGACCGCCGCAACCACCGCCACCAGCGGTCCCCAGGGCACCGCGGGAGGCCACGTTCCCCACACGTGCAGGGCCGCAACCATAGGCATACTGCCCCCGAGCAGGCCCAGGAGCGTCGCTGGCGACGCCAAAGCGACCAATCGTGTCGCTGACATAGCGGCGATGGTGCGGGGACGGGCGCCCACCGCGACGGTAATCGCATCGTCGCGGTCGTTCTCGGACGCGGACAAAGCGCCGGCGATGGCGGTGGTCCCCACGGCAGTGGCGGCGCCCAGCGCCATGAACAGCCAGAGCACGTAGTCCAGGGAGCGTACGTGGTAGCCGCGTTCGATATAGAAGGTGGCGTCTCCTCCCAGGTACCGGGCCGTCGCGGTGCGGGCGGCGTCGATCTGGTCCGGTGTGGGTCGGCGTTCGGGGACTATAAGGGCCGAGGCCGGTGAGGTGGAAACGAGACCGTGTTCGGCCAGAGTGGATCGCGATATAAGGGCAGGGGGCAGCCGTTTGGCGGGCTGCTCGGGCACGATGACCTCCGCCTTCAGCTCAACGCTGCCGTCCCGCTCCCGCGCGGGGGCGGGCGCACGCAGCGCCGCGCGGCCGGGACTGCGCTGAAGGGCAGGATCGAACAGGACAACGAGGCCGTCCTTAAGGGCGCGCTCCGCTCGTGCGCGGTTGGCTTCATCGGCGAAGCGGGCGGCGAGCAGCTCCTCGTCAGCGACCATCACGTACTCGGTGGGGGTGATGCCCGCGCCCAACTCCGACCCACAGTCCTTTGCACGGTCAACTGGATGGTCAATGCTCTGGCTGCGGGCGCACCGCCAGGAGGGATTGTCCAAGAGGAGGCGCGCCTCCTGATCTTCGCCGGACTGGGCGGCATAGGTGATGGGGATGATCTGCCCACCGCCAAGCGCATGGGCCACCTGTCGCAGCGGGGAGTCGCGTCCGGTTGGAAGCCCCTCCACCATGGCCTGACCAGGGGGGATCTCGGGCGTGTAAGAGCGGGCCTTGTGCTCGTCCGCGCTGTGGATGAAGGTTCCGGCCGCTGCCGCTGCGGCCGTGGCCGCGCAGATCGCAACGACCAGGGGAAGCGACCGGGCGGGCGTGCGGGCGACCCCCCGCAGCGCCACACGCGCCCACACCGGCAGACGCGCGGCGAATCCCGCCAGGGCGCGCATCAGCAGACCGCAGGAGCCCAACAGGCCAATGGTGTAGGCGACGGCGCCCCCGCCGACCAGTCCAACGGCTTTCGCGGCGGCGCCACCGACCACCAGTGCCAACCCGATCACGGCCAGAGACGGCCATAGCCAGGCCCGCCACTGAGGCGCCACGGAGGCGCCCCGTGGGCGACCGGTTTCCCGCAGCGCCGCTGTTGGGTCCTGGCGCGCTGCGGAACGGGCAGGCAGCCACGCGGCGCACAGTCCGGCCAGCAGGGCCAGCGCCACGATCCAGGCGAGCTGGTCGACACGGATAACGGGTGGCCCCCACGAGCGGCCCGTCAGCGCTTCGCCGGCCGGCTGGCTCGCCAGAGCCGCTACAACGCCCAGACCTGCCCCGCTGGCGGCCCCGGTGGCGGCCACGAGGAGGCCATGGGTCACCACCACCCGCCGCAAGAAGGCCGGGCGGGCTCCGACCGCGGCCAACAGGCCCAGGTCACGTCGGCGACGCTGGGCGGCAAGGGTGAACACCGCCGCAGCCAGCAGCCCGACCTCGCCCAACCCCAACGCGGTGAAGAGCAGCACCGCTCGGTCGTCGTCACGGGTAGTGTCCTCAGCTGCGGGCGGCGCTCCCGGAGTAGGCCCGGGCGTGCGGTGGTCCACGGAGAATCCGTGCGGGCCGAGCAGCTCGGTGAGGTCCGGCTCGGTCATCGTCGTTGGCAGGCCCGCCACCAACCACGGCCCGTTGCTCTGGCGAAAAGGTGCCAGATCCGGATCAGACGGCAGACCCACGAGGAAGTCGCGGTCATAGTCGGCGGGATCGCGCGCCAGCCCTGTGACGGTGAACGTCGCGCCCGTGCTGGTGCTGATATCGTCGCCCACCTCCACTTCCCGGAGGCGGCTGAAGTGTCGGCTGACCAGCACGTCGCCGCTGGAGTCGGGAGGACTGCCCTCGATCACGTCGAGCATGCCGCGCGTGAGCGGGTCCGACGCGTCCAGCAGCATCACCGAGGTGGAGACCGTCCCGCTACGCGTGCGCACCATGACACGGCCGGTCGACGCCTCAACGACGCGTGCCTGCTGCGGCAGAGCCTCGCGCAGCCGCGCGGTCGAGGCCGCGTCCGAGGCAGCGTGGATCAGCGCCCGGGCTGAGCCCATCGCCTCAACCTTTTCCTCCCCAGGGCTGGGGATGCCAGTGCTGTAGAGGACCTGCACCAATGCGGCCACAGCCACCGGAAGCGCGATCAGCGCCGCACCCAACAGCGTGCGCCTGCCGTCACTCCTGAGCATGCGCCAGGCCAGAAGCAGGGTCAGACGGCCTCTCACTCGGGCCCCCGCGTGGCGTGGCTGAGCACGCCATCGCTCATTTCCAGAACCCGGTCAGCCACACTCAGCCACTCCCGATCGTGGGTGCCCACCAGCACACCGGCACCGTGCTGACGTGCGCGCTCGACCAGCGTCTCGCGGACCACCCGCGAAGACGCCGAGTCCAGCGCTCCCGTGGGCTCATCCGCGATGACCAGCCGACGCGGTCCGATCAGGGCACGCGCGATCGCCACCCGCTGACGCTGACCGCCCGACATCTCCTCCGGGAAGCGCCCGGCCAAGTCGGCGATACCGACCTCCTGCAGCGCCGCGTGCGCCTGTCGGTCGGCACGGCGGACTCCGTCGAGCTCCAGCGGCAGCGCGACGTTCTCCCGCGCGGTGAGCGCGCTCATCAGGTTGTATTCCTGGAAGACGAATCCGATCCGGCGCCTTCGCAGGTCAGCGGAGCCGTTGACGCCCAGTCCGGCGACGTCGCAACCGTCGACATAGACAGCGCCGCGGGTGGGGGACTGCAGGCACCCGGCGACCTGCAGCAGGCTGGACTTGCCAGCCCCGCTTTCGCCACAGACCACCACGATCTCCCCGCGCGCAATATGGAGAGAAGCGTCCCGCACGGCCGCGACCCGGCTCGGGCCCGCAGCGTGTTCCTTCACAACCGACTCCAGAACCAGCGCTGGTGTCGTGTTCTCGATGTCCACCGTTTCACCTGGCGTCTACTTCACCCCCACGCGCCGAGAGTGAGCGAATGGGCCGCCGCTGCAGCCGAGAGCTGCTGCGACGGCCCTTGTCCACTGCGCTGCTTCCTTTTCCTTGTTCACCACGGCCGGGTCAGGATCATTTTTTCCTCGCCGCCCGAAGCGAAACCAAGGAAAACAGCTCAGTTTACCGGTACTCGATTATCGCTGCTCGGGCATCACCGGCAAAGCATCCGACGCTGACGTTACCGTCACCGCGCTGCCAGGCCGAATATCTATCGGGTTGCCACGGGCAGTCAGCGCGCAGCCGCCATTCCTCGCCCGAGTGCCCGGCGCAGGAGGCATAGGCGACGCCATTACTGACTCCCTTGGCGCAGCTGAGCTGCAACGTCGTATCCGCCGCCTCGGCCCCAGCGGGAGCCGCCATCACGGCCGCGGTGCCCGCCGCCAGGAAACTCAGAGCGACCGTTCTCCCAAAAATTCTGCTGAACTGCATTGGCTCACTCCTTGCATCGCTCCGGCTACTGCAGAACGAACACTGTAGGAACGAGATAAAAAAGATCACAACCCTGGCCACAGAAGACAAAGAAGACAAAGAAGACAGGCCACAGGATCTTCACCGATCTTCATCGGAAAAAATGCAGCTCACCGAGTTGACGAACAAATTCAACGTTCGGATAGTGTCCGGATGCGGCCAGCACCGCGGAACGGGGGTTGCGCTACGACATTCTCTTCGCTAGAAGACGCCTCAAGATCTTCATTCGGCGAATTCGCTAACGGGCGCGCGGCGACGCCGGGCGCGTGGGCAACCGCGGACGCCCGCGTCCTGGTGCACGAGCTTCGATGACAGGTGTCACGTCATCGAAGACGAGGGGGTTCCAAAGCCTACGGTCAAGGCGGCGGCCAACAACCCGGAGAAAGGGGACCACTGGTTCCAAGGAACCAGCGGCCCCCAATGGGCGTAGGGCTACAGCGGGAAAGTCCGTCCCTATGTTATCGCGTCAGAGTCTGGGCAGCCCCAAGAGCTCCGGAAGTCCAGATGGGGGAATTCGTCCATCACACCGGAGGGTCGGTGTCCGCCCCGAGTTCCGCGAGGCGCTTGCGCAGGATCGCGTTTTCGGTCTCCAGCGCATGGAGCCGTTCGTACGTCGGCGCGAGTTCAGCGTCCGAGTGGCGGCGGGGAATGTGCTTCGGACAGTTCCAGTCGTAGCCTTCGAGGTCGATCACCATGACCCGCTCCACGCGGCCGGCCGTGCGGGATGAGCTCACCCGCTCAACCAGGTCACGGTCCTCATCAAGGTTGCGCGTGTGGGCGCGGCCAAGCAGCTTGAGCCGGGACTGGTGGGCGTAGTCCATGAAGAACAGCGCCACGCGGCTGTCGGTCTTGAGGTTACCGTTGGTGATGTACTGCCGGTTCCCGCGAACGTCGGCGTAGGCCAGCGTCAACGGGTCAAGGACGTGCACGAACCCGGGCGGGCCGCCGCGGAACTGGATGTAGGGCCAGCCGGTCTCGCCCACGCTGGCGAGGTAGAAACCGTCCCGTCCCGTGATGAAGTCAGTCTCGCGCTCGCCCAACGGGTCGCGTTCCCGGCCCACGGCCTCGCCGAGGTTTTTCCAGTGGGCGGGGCGGGTGCCCTCGTTCTGCTGCAGCCGGCGCACCGTGTCCGTGAACGCCAGGCGCGCAAACCGGCTCATCCCGTCATCACTCCTCGTCCTTCCTCCGGCCCGCCGCGCGGCAGTGGCGGCCGGGGCCGCTCGCGGTTCCATGCCAGTGTGACCCCTTGACTCAGCCGAGCCGGTACGGGGGTGGCCCCGGCCGGGCCGACCATTGCCGGACGTGCACCGGGACGCGCGAGATACACGGCCGAATCGATGGCGTCAGCAGACAGAGCGTCGGAGAGGCCTGTAAGGCACGTGGAGAAGTCCACCCGGAACTGCGCCGATCCGGCCAGCGACTCGCCTCGGGCATCGGCGTGAACAAGACTCACCCCGCACGGCCCCGTACGACCTCGACCTGAAGCAGCTGCGGGGAGACTTCGAACCCGTGCCGAGCGTACGCCGAGACCGCCCGGTCGCTGGAGTGGACGGTCACTCGCTCCAAGCCCAGATCACGCGCCCACGACAAGACCGCGTCGATCAGCTCGCCGCCCAGGCCGCGGTCACGCTCGTCCGGCACGACGTACACACACTGCACGTCACCCGACATCCGCTTGAACGCCGGGGATGAGGGACGCGCTGCGTGATCGCCAACCAGGCCATGCCAATGACCGAATTGTCACGAACCATCACCATGCACCGATGCGACGACTCTGCCTCCCGGGCCCATTCCACGAATCGAGGCACAAACTCGTCCAACGTGGCGTCGGGTGTTCCGTAAACCTCGTGCACCCACCGCCAGCGCAACTCGGCGACAGCAGCTAACTCATGGGGCTGGGCGGGGCGGCAAGCGATGTCATCCACGGCTTCATCCTGGCGCAGTTTCCTCAGCGCGACAGCCGCTCCCGCAGCATACGGGCGGCGGCCGGGGGCCACTTCGTCGGCCGACTCAGTTCTTGATTCCGCCTGCTGGGAGGGGCAATGGCCGCTCATGACACCACCGTCCCCACCCTCATCGATCCCGTCGACGGCACGGCATATCCGATAATGGCCAACCGGCCCCTCGGTTCCCCTGCCCTGGACCGCTACGGGGGTCATGACGACGGGGAAAAAGTACCCTTCCTCAAGGGCATCGACAACGCGTTGCGGTTCTACTTCCCGCCACTCATCGCCGCGCGGTCGGGGCTCGGCCGGTCCTGGTCCGGCGCCATGCTGGCCCTGGGCGCCGCCACCGCTGGCCTGGCCCTCATGGGGGGTGTGGTCAGGCGTGGGGCTCTCGGCCACGGCGTTGACGAACGCGCAGCCGCGGAAGCCTTCGACCTCCCCCGACAGCCATGCGTCGAGCGCATCAAAGACCGCCAGCATGCGGTCCCGCGGAGCGGACTGCTGTTCCACGGCTTCGGTCAGCCGGTCGCGCCACGCTTCGTCGCGCCGACGGAGATAGGCACTCACAAGCTCGTCCTTCGAACCGAAGGGACTCGGCGCGCGCCCTCCGCCCCCACGCGAGCGGCGTATTCGGCCACCCCCGCCGTGTTCTCTCCCGCCCAGCCCACGTAACCGTCCGGGCGGATCAGGAACACCCCCGCCCCATACCCTGCCGTCGCGCCCGTCCCCGCCTCCAACAGGGTCCAGTGCGGTCCTCGGAACACGTCAAACAACCGCACCCCCTCCACCACACCGTCCGGTGCTCGGTCACCCGCCCGCACAAGGCCCGGGATGTCGCGGGTTTCGACCGCCAGAGAGGAGGTCCGGTAACCCAGGCCGAGCTGGCCCGTCGCCTCACCGCGGCGGGCCTGGCCGCGGTGGATGCTCGTCGACAGACCGAGCATGTCCGCGGCGATCGGGCGCCGCTCCTCCTCGTAGGTGTCGAGGAGTGCGGCGGGCGCGCCGTCGCGCAGCACGGCGCCCAGCTTCCAGCCCAGGTTGTAGGCGTCCTGCACACTGGTGTTGAGGCCCTGGCCGCCAGCCGGTGAGTGGACGTGCGCCGCATCCCCGGTAAGGAAGACACGGCCCTCGCGGAAGCGGTCCGCCAGGGCCGCCCGCGGACGGAAGTCCGAGGCCCACCGCACCTCGGTCACGTCCTCGGCCGCGATGTGGGACCGGGCGGCGACGCACATGCGCACGCCGTCGAGGGACAGGTCCACCGCGGAGCCTTCGGGGAACTGCGCCACGAGCTGGAAGTCGGCCGTGCCCGCGAGCGGGCAGATCGCCATGAAGCCCTCGCCCTCCCCGCTCGGTGGGAAGATATGCCAGTGGCCGCGGTCCAGGCCGGTGATGCGGACGTCGGCCACCAGCATCGGGTTCGGGTCGACCGTCTCGCCGGTCATGCCGATACCCAGCGCCCGGCGCACCGTCGAGCGGCCCCCGTCGGCGGCGACCACATAGGTGGCCCGCACATCGGCACCGTCGGCGAAGCACGCGGTCGCCCCGTCGGCGTCCTGCGCCAGGCCGACGACCTCCCGGCCGAAGGCGATGCGCCCGCCGAGCTCTTCCAACCGCGCCAGCAGGATCTCCTGCGTACGCCACTGCGGCATCATCCACGGTTCGGTGGACGCCGAGTCCTCTGTCGCCTCGGCCGGATCGAACATCCGGTGCTCGCCCATGCGCTGCCCGTTTTGCCAGACCATCCCGACCGGGTAGGCGCCCCCGGCGGCGCGGATCGCCTCACCGACGCCGAGGTCGTCGAAGACCTCCATGGTGCGCGGCTGGATCCCCTTGCCGCGCGAGCCGGGGAACAGCGCGTCGGCCCGCTCGACGACGAGCGCCTCCACCCCGCGCCGGGCGAGGTCGATGCCCAGCGTCAGACCGCTGGGACCCGCGCCCACGACCAGTACCTCCACCTGTGCCACCACGCGCCCACGCTCCTTAATGCCATTAAGTTAAGTTGGCTACGACGATGTACTTAACGCCGTTAAGCTGTCAAGCGTGAATGCGAAGCGACGTGCGCCGCTCGACCGCAAACGGGTCGCCGACACCGCCCTGGACCTGTTGAACGAGGTGGGCCTGGAGGGCCTGACGCTCAGTGCCATCGGCCGCGAGCTCGGTGTCAAAGCACCTGCCCTGTACTGGCACTTCACCGACAAGCAGGCGCTGCTGGATGAGATGGCGACGCAGATGTACCGCCGGATGGTCAACGGGATGGCACTCGACCCTGCCGACACTTGGCAACAGCGGCTGCGCGCGTCCAACCACGGCCTGCGCGAGGCGCTGCGCGGCTACCGCGACGGCGCGAAGGTCTTCAGCGGCTCACGCTTCACCGGCATCGAGCACGCCGAGCAGATGGAGGACACCCTGCGCCTGCTCACGGCTTCCGGCTTCACCCTCTCCCAGGCAGTGCGCGCGAGTGCGACGACTTATGTGTACACGATCGGCTTCGTCACCGAGGAGCAGGGCGTCGAGCCGCTGCCCGACGAGCGGCGCGAAGGCTTCGATGTAGGGGAGCGTGCCCAGAGGATGGCCGACTTCCCGCTGTCCGCCGCTGCGGGCGCCGAGCTCTTCGACGACTACGAGCGGCACTTCGCCGAGGGGCTGGAACTCGTGATCGCCGGTATCGCGGCACGGTACAAAATCCACTGACCGAGAAAGCGGCCGTGCCGGGTGTGCAACCCGCTTCGGGCCGCGCACCCGGACTCCCGCAGAGCGCTTCTGTTACCTAGCGCCCGTCGGGAGAACCTCCCTCGTCTATCCGGGACTGCAAGTCCCGGAGGTAATTCCGGTCAGACTCCGCGCGCTCGCGTTCAAGCTCGACGATCTGCTCGTCATCGAGACGGTTCTGGGCATCGTAGACAAGACGGAAGTCGCGGTCGGTCTCGTGCTCGGCCAGCTCCACCGGCATGACCTTGTTGATCAGGATCCAACCGACGACGAACAGCGGAAGCATCACCACGACCAGCGGCGGGATGAACAGGGTCACCCCCACGCACATCACCGCAAGGGCGATCCGCCCCCAGACCCGGTTGCGGCGCGCCTGCTCCTCGGGTGCCCGCATGCGAGAACGGCGCGGGGTCGCGGCGGCGATCGCCTCCGCCTCGTCCAGCTCACCCTGCTGAATCCTGACAATGTCGCCGTGGCTCACACCACAGGCGTGGAGATAGCGAACGTGCTTACGCCTCTCCATGAAGCTTCCGTACCGCTTCTTCTCCCCCACCTGCCACCTTCCGGACCATCGCGCAGTATAAGTCCGGTGATCCTATCTCCAAGCGGCTGACAGCCAATCCTCTCGCGATGTCACGCGTGCATGTGCGCGCCCTTGACGACCTTGTCGACCGCGTTGCGCGGCCCGTAGAAAGCGATTCCCACCAGGTCGAGGTTCTCCTTTCCCACCGCTCACACAGCCGACCGGTTGTCACGGTCGTTGCTCGTGGCGAAAAGATCAGAGGTGCAGACAGACAGACGCATGCCGCGATTGACGGCGCGCCCGTGCGACGTGACAAGGGTCTGCTTGTCCCCTTCAAAGACGAGGACGGGCTGACGGAACTTGGGGAGGTACTCCGTGCCGCCCGCATCCGCGTAGGGCTCGCCGATCACCTCCGGCGCCATCCGACCGATTCCGCTCACCAGGAACGATGTGACATTGAGGCGCTGCCACACCGTCAAGTCGTCACGCAGCAGGACGGCGATCTTCGTATCGAAACGCACAGGCTCATTCACGGAACTCATGAAAGACATACAAGCGCGTTCGGCCCGGCGGATTCTTGTACGATCTTTGCATGATCGATCCGGGGCGGATCCGAGCCTGGCGGCCGGAACTGCCCCGGAATGGCAGAGGTCTTCCACGCCCACTTCACTGATCACGCCTATCCCATGCACACCCATGGCACATGGACGCTGCTGATCGTCGACGACGGGGCGATCCGCTACGACCTCAATTGCCATGAACACGGCGCGCTGGACCAGGTCGTCACACTTCTCTCCCTCCGCACGTTCCACATAACGGACAGCCGGTCAGCCGGTGCAGACGCTTGGGTGCCCTGACGGCCTGCTAGCCACTCGTCCTGGCCACAGCCTCGTGCGGCCTTTTCAACGGAGCAGATCAGGCCGAATCGGAAGACGCCTCGACCGACCAGAAGTCCACGGTCGACGTCCCTGAGACATTCGCCCGGGAGGTCATGCTCTTCAACAAGGACAGCGACAACGTGGCGGCCCGTCTCGAACTCGGCACGGTGGAGGCCACTGACGAGTCGATCGCGGTCTATCTGTCCCTCACCAATCAGGACGAGACGACGTCCAGTCTCTCGATCGACAGCACCAAGCCCCTGCTATTCGACCCGGTCGGCGGCCGGGTCTATCCGCTCATGGCCGACGGACCAGTTGATCGCCACGGCCGTTTCGAGGTCACCGGCAAGGGCAGCTCTGAGCCGGTCGCGAAGGAGGGCAGCGAGAACGACGAGGAGGCGCACAAGCGCAACCGCCGCGTCGAGCTGTCCTACGAGGTCACGGCCGCCCGCAATGACAAGAACGGCAACGGATCGGACAGCGGATCCGGAATCGCGGCGGCCGAGCGCCACGTCGCCCTCCCCGCGTCCTACCGCGCCGACCCGGGAAAGCCGGTCGCCAAGAAACAGGACGGGGAATTCGAGCTCGCGATCTACCCCTTGCTACGCGACGGTGCCAACGTGATCGCCGAAATCGAGCTGACCAACCGCGACAGCGGCCACGCCACACCCGACCTGGGCGACGACCCCTCGCGACGGACCCACATCAGCAGGCGCGGCGAGTCTCTCAGCGGCTTCCGGCTCCTCGAGTCCGACCCGCACATCGCCCGCTACCCGCTTCTGATGCTCCACGAGGACGAGTACATCCCGATCGCCGAACGCTCCCACGCGTTCGGCCCCGGCGAGACCTTCCGACTCGCCATGCTCTTCCCGGCACCATCACCCGAGACCAACGAGGTCACGCTCGACGCGGGCCCCTTCGGCGAGGTCCCCGTCCCGATCGCCTAGATCAGTGCTTACCGGGAATCACTGATCGAAGGACCGATTGGCCGGTATGGTCGTTCGGTCTCGCGTCGCCAGTCCGATCCGTGTCCCTGCCAGGAGCGTTTCCACGGCCGACACGCACCATCGGCCCCGGCCGGGCATCACCCGTGCATCCTGCGGGGATGAGCCTTGACAGATGTTCCTGTACCGGAAGTAGGTGTCCTCCCGACCGGGGAACACGGCGTACAGACAACAACAGGGACCCGAGGAGCAGGGCATGGCCTCCGGGACGGAGAAACGTGGGTGCCTGCGCCCGGCGCTTGGCTTCACCTGTGCCGCCGTGGCCGTCATCCTGGTGTACGTGGGGCTCATGTGGGGACTTCAGCGCTCGCTCATCTACCTTCCGTCCTCCGGCGACGTGCCACCAGCAGCGGAGGTCATCGACGGCGCCCGGGACGTCACTCTGACGACGGAGGACGGTCTGGAGCTGGGTGCCTGGTTCGTCCCCGCCAGGGAAACGGACCGGGGGATGGCAGTACTGGTAGCCAACGGCAACGCCGGAAACCGACAGGTGCGCGCCCCGCTCGCCGAGGCGCTCGCAGAGGCTGGGCTGTCCGTTCTCCTGTTCGACTACCGCGGCTACGGAGGCAACCCCGGGCGTCCCTCCGAAAGCGGTCTCGCGCTCGACGCGGACGCCGCGGCCGCCGCCCTAAAAGGGCTCGGCCCCGAGGAGGGATACGCCCCCGAAGACACGCTCTACTTCGGCGAGAGCCTGGGAGCGGCGGTCGTCACCAGCCTCGCACAGGAGCGGCCGCCGGCCGGGCTCGTCCTCCGCTCGCCGTTCACCGAACTCGCCGATGTCGGGCGCCACCACTACCCGTTCCTGCCAGTCCGAACGCTGCTGGCGGAGCGCTACCCGGTGACAGATTCGGTCCGTGGGATCGAAGCGCCGATCACCGTCGTCTACGGCACGGGCGACACGATCGTCCCGCCCGACCTCAGCCGCGAGGTGGCCGCCGCGTCCCCCCACCTGTTCGAGGAGATCGTGGTCGACGGCGCGGGCCACAACCACCCCGCGCTCCTCAGCGGCCCCGAGCTGACTGCCGCGGTTGTCCGCCTCGCCGACCACGTGCGGTGAATCGGGCGTCTGGATGACAAGACCCGAGGGTGCCTACTCCCAGCATGAGACGAGGGGGTTCCCTCCCCGTCTGCAAGGCGATCGCTGCGCACCCGACGCCACTACCGGACGTTTGTTGATGTACGGCCCCGGCATCGGATACGCGTGCTCCAGCTTCCAGGAGTCGACGGCCGTGCAGCTCACGCCGTCGTCGACCTCGGTGGTGACGTTGTGCAGCTCCTTGGCGAGCTAGAAGGCGATAGCGTGCTTGCCGAAGCTCCTACGACCCGAGTTGTGCCAACTTAGTGCGCACGTGTGTTGTGGCCGTGGATGGCCCGTAGCGCCTCGCCCAGGTCGCGGGGTAGGGGGTGGGCCGCAGTCAGGGTGTGCTTTCCGGCCTGGATATGGATGGTGCGGTAGCGGCGGGCCGTGCGAACGAACTTCCTGATCGACCACCCGCTGGCTGCCTCAATCCAGCGGGAGACCGCCAGGGCGGCGAACACGATGGTCAGGTGCGCTTCGATCGAGTCGCGTTTGCGGTGGTAGATCGGCCGGGCCCGTAGGTCGTGCTTGGACATGCGAAACGATTTCTCGATCTGGAACAGCCGGTGGTAGGCGTCGATGACGAACTGCGCGCTCACGCCCTGCAGGTTGGTCACATATCCCTTGATCCCGGCCAGAGCCCGCGCCTTGGTCTCCAGGTCCCGGTTGACACTTCGGGAGCCGCCGGACAGCGCGATGAACCGGTTGCGCTTCAGCGGGGCGCCTCCGGCCACCGCCTTCTTGGCCTTGGCGACCTGCTCATCGATGCCGCGCAGGGTGCGACGCGCCCTATCGTGTCGGTACTGGTAGTAGATGACCTGGTTGCGGCGCTTTTCGCTGGGTCCGGCGGGCTAGGGCTGGGTGAAGATGTGGCCGTCGGGGATCGGCTGGTCGGGGTGGTCGCGGCGCCACGTTTGGACGGCGTAGGGGACGTCGGGGATCCGTATCCCGAGGATGAAGGACAGCCCTGCGGCCTCGATGGCCCGCTTGTTGGCCTCGGAGATCATCCCAGCGTCAGCCACCACGGTCACGTCCGGTAGACGGTGGGCTCGCATGAACGCCTCGATCACCGGAAGCATCGTCGTGGTCTCGGCCTTGTTGGCCTCGAACGCGTTGACCATCAGGGGGAAGCCCGAAGCGTCGGTGAGCAGCCCGATGGTGATCTGCGGGTCCAATCGGCGCTCCTTGGAGAACCCCGGTTCGCGGAACCCGTCGCCGGTGTCGGTCTCGAAGTACAGGGTGGAGACGTCGTAGAGCACCAGGCTGGCCGGGCCCAGCCCGGTGTGCTTCGCGCATGCTGCCGCCAGTGCCTGGCGCCACGAGGGTTCGGCGAAGACGGGCAGCCGGCGCAGCACGGTGCGGTAGGCGGGCGGGTCGATCCCCGCTTCCTGCAGCACCCGTAGCGCGTC
Source organism: Nocardiopsis rhodophaea (assembly GCF_039530945.1). Classification (NCBI taxonomy): domain Bacteria; kingdom Bacillati; phylum Actinomycetota; class Actinomycetes; order Streptosporangiales; family Nocardiopsidaceae; genus Nocardiopsis; species Nocardiopsis rhodophaea. The sequence continues at coordinate 205,263 of NZ_BAAAPC010000010.1, read as the reverse complement.
GAGTTTGCTGGTGGGCTCGATGATCCGGGCCAGCACCAGGGCCTTGAAGACCTCGTCTGCGCCGGTGGCCGCCTCCAGGCCGAGCGCCTGATAGCCGCGGGCCAGGGCGTCGGCCAGGTGTCCCATCCGCGAGGACGTGATCGGAAGCGGCCCTTTTGCGTTGCTGGTCATGCCCGCTGCTGTGTCGAGGCCGAGGTCGAGCTCGTCCTGGCCTGCGGCCATGCGCTGGTGCGCGGCCGCTTTGAGGACCTCCAGTTCCACATCGTCGTGGGCTGATCCGATGTGCTCGATGTCCCGCGATCCGCGCCGTGAGGAGTGCACGATCTGCACTGCGGTCGCACCGGAGGCGGTCTTCACCGTGCGCACATACGCGGCCATGGCCCAACCCTAGAGACGAGCGTTTAGTGCGCACATCCGGAATCTCTAGATCAGGAGCCCCGAGGTCACAGCCCTGCACCTCGGCCACACAGCCAAACCTGGCACAAGTCAGGTCTCAGCGGGACGCGCCTATGCCAAGGCACGTAAAGAACTGGGAATCTAGAGACCCCGCCACGCCTATTCAAGCGTCCGTCGAACGCGGCGCCCTTGATCAGTGCGTGTTCCACCGCCTCCCGACTGGCGTGCACGACCGCAATCGCCATCGTTCTGGAGACGGCGCAGGACGAAAAAGATCACCCACCAACGGGCCGTGGAGGCAGCACGGACATATTAATGGCGTCGACGCCGCCTTCATCATCCCCATTGATGATAACTCCGGAGCGCTCGACCCGGTGCCAGGTTTCCCCGACCACGAAAGGTTCACAGAGAACAACCGGGCTGACGTGCACCTCAATCATTCTGATCAACTCATCCAACGGGGGGATCGATATGGACTTCGTCTCGCCAATTCCAGTCGGAAGCTCAGCGACCCCTCCCGCCGCCTCAATTCCGATGTGCCGGAGCCGATCCTCCTGAGTGAACCCGAGTTCAAGGTCACCATATCGGCAATACACCGGGCTGCGGCTAGCGAACAGCTTCGCCTCTCCGAATTCCTCGACTATCCTGGAGTAGTCGCAGCCCAGAGTGATCCCTTCGATCGTTCCCTGCTTAATAAATGCCATCAAGGCATTCGTCTCAAGCACCATCCCTGCAACTCTTTCTAACGCGACTACTCACCCCACCATGGTGGATCACCAGCCGGACCGGGCGCAGCAGCGCCCGGCGCGGCCGGCAGGAGCAAGCAGTCTTGCGGCGACGCGGCATATAGGCCGCCGCGGAGCGTAGCAGGTACAGGACCCTCCTGGCTGACGCGTCATCGCCGGTCACCAGGTTCATGGCCGCCGCAGGAGCGGCGGCGCTGGGCGCGCTGTTGCGGCCCCCAGTACTGATCGGCGGCCCGCCAGCGGGGCCGAGACCCCGCAGACACCGTCTCAGGCGGCGCTGCTGTTCGCCGCGATGAGCATCTCCGCCGCGTCTCGGGCCGCACGCATCGCCTTGCCCGGTCGTTGAGCACGGTGGTGACGTTGTCCAACTCCTTGACGGACGGGAACGAGAGAGCGTGCTCTCCGAAGTTCCTTCGCCCACCACACCTCCGCCAGCCTCGTCGGTATCCCTCGCGTGTCACACCGCGACCAAGTGCACGTCGTCAGCGCCAATCGCCTCGACGTAGGCGGTGATGTCCCCTGGGTCACTCGTGAACACCACCGCGCTGCGGTGCTTCACCGCCGTCCAGGCGACAAGGGCGTCCACCGTGTCCGGTCGCTTCTTCGCAGGCAGATCCGCCATCCCGAGCACCGCACCGATGCGCCGCCAATCAGCGGTATCAGGAGGTGTCACACATGCGATGCACTGCGCCTGCCCGGCCTTCGTCGGACGCAGAGCAGCGGGAGACGTGCGGGCCTGGGGCACCGTGCATTCCTTGAGGACCGCGCTCATAGCGTGCACGGTCGCCGGATCGGGACGCCACACTTGGGCCAGGACCGGCCCCGGAACAATGGGGCGGTGCGGCGCCCGGACCAGTCCTCGGTGCATCTGGACAGCCTTCGCCTTGTGCGCGGCCAGCGCAATGAGCATCCCAGAGTCGTAGACGGGGACGCGGGCGTTCACGCGACCTCGCCCTGGCCCCGGGAAGTGGCCTCCCCTGCGCCGTACACCAAGCGCATGGCCTCGTCGACCTCCCGGTGCTCGTCTGCGGTCAGGGAGTCATCGGCCGCCTCGTCGATAGCCCGGTGGGCCTCAGCCCGCTTTTCGGCATCGGCGATCAGGGCGTCGACCCCGACGAACTCGGCCTCGGCGGCCTCGACCTCGGCCATCTGCCGAACGGCGGCATTGACCAGGTAGGACGACACGTCCATCCCCGCACGCTCAGCGTGCACTCTCACCCGCTCGGCCTCGTCCGGTTCGAGGCTGATACTGATCCGAACCTTCGCCATGCCGACAGCATAATACGCGTATTACGACTGGTCCAGCAGTTACCGCCCAGCCGGACCCGGGGCACTCTGACGCTCGTCGCGACTCGGGGAGGACGAACGAGCCAACCCCACGAGACGAAGTGAACGGCCTCCCCCTGCCGACGTCGAGGATGGCACGATAGGTGACCGCGTGGAGCCTTCCGCGGCAGATCGGCGGAGTGAGGGGTCCCCGGATGAGGGCACCCCCCACCATCTAGGGGCGGGTGGGCAGAAGCCGCCGGTGGTGGCATCTGCTCGCCCTATTCCCACCGCCCGTTGATTCCCAGGCCAAGCATCAAACTCCTGCTGGAGTGCTAGCTCTTCGCCTCTCTCCAGAATCGCTCGAACTCCTCCCTGGAGATATCTCGCGCACAGAATCCTGGACTGCTAGATATCTCCTCATTTGAAGGAAACGCAATCTCAGAAAGTCCTACAGTTTCGGTTTCGCGAGTCTCATCAGCCCACTCAGTTCGACCATCCCTGTAGATTTGCACTTTTCGCAGCTCATATCCATCCTCACCCAACTCACTTAGATAGACAACTGGATCGTCTTCAAAGTCGTGCTCCCACTTGACCCTAACATACCTCATTTCAACTTCTCCCAGACCCAAGGATTCGACCTGCGACGTTGAGCGGCCCCGAGTTTGGAACAACAACACCTGGACACCCTTGCAATATGTTCAACCCCCTCGCGTCAATCGCAATGTAATGAGTGAATTTTCTGCCCGCCCAGGGAACACGAACAAATGCGGCAGACAGCTGGCCCAGCGTCTTAGTTCCGGGCTCGATGTCGGTAAGGTATTACCCATCCCCATACCGTGCATCCTTAGGATTATTCGCCTTCCAAGACGGATACATCTTTCCACTCGAAAGGATTCCATCATGGCCAGCCTGATTGGTGTAGTGGTACAGCGTCCCTGGTGTATCGCCCCCACAGTTGTGGGTGAGCACGTCGCTCGACGCGCCGACTGCGACGTTGAAGGTGTGGACGCCCTCGACTGTCAGGTTATGGACCTTGGCGGACTGGGTCCATGCCCTGGTCGCAGTGACCTGGACCCACGTGCCTGCTGAGGTCTCCAGCCACATGCCCGGCCACAGGTCGCCAGCATCGACCCACTCCTGCAACTCAGGGACCCAGAACGGGTGACTCTCGGTGGAGATGACGATGTCTCCACCAGCCAGCGGGCCGGGCATACCGCCGCTGCCCTTCAGGCCGCCCTCGTCAGAGCCGAATTCGGCGCCGGTCGGATTCTCCGCGCTCGTGCCAATCGTGATTTCGACCAGGTCTTACGAACCCGAGCCGATGATCGTAGCGAGGACCGCTGTATCCGACGCGCCGCCGATAGCTTTCCAGAACCATATTCAGTAGCCCTGATACACCGCCGATGGGACCTGATATTCTACTCGGTCCTCAACCAGACCCACCTTCCCTGGAATCCAAAGTTGCGAGAGATGATCGGATCTGAGCAGCAAACTCAGCGTCTGTCAGATCTCCGTCGTCGCGCAGTTCAACATAGGGAGAGTAGTCTTCCATCGCATTAAATACCTCCTCCAGTGCAATCTCCAGCGCGCCTCGCACCCGTTCACCTTCGGCCAACGACCTACGCCGTTCTTCTTGCCAATAGTGAACGAACTCGCTTGAGGGCATATCCCCGCGAGAGAATGACCTCATCAGTTCGATCTGTCGAGCAACATGAGAACCCGGATCGACTTCATGAAGTGCAGACCATGCATTATGCCGTGGAGGAAAGTCCAGTGCCACATCAGCCAAGGCGGGGTATTTCTCAGCAAGCTTTTTCCCTTGCCGCATGAATCTGACCTTCGCCGCATCAACTCCCTCCGGAAAGAAGGCCCCTACAAAACGCTTTCCTCCCGCCGCGAGACTATATCCATCAGCGGTGATCAGAACGGCGAAGGAGAGATCACCTGCAGCGACGATGATGTCGGAGTATGTGGGATATCTGGAACTCATCCCGAGAACGTCGTTTGAATGGACAGCGAGTTCGACGATTGCGTCCTCCGCCAGCTCCCGGCTCGGCGACGCCATCATCAGCCTGGACACGCCCAATGCATACGCAGCCGCTTGCAGTCTCCTAAAGACAGAGGCGTCCAATGGCGATGGCGATGAGAGTGGAACGATCTGCTTTGAGTCTACGTCGAGCCACTGGCGATTGAAGACCCTGGAGCCCTCTAATAGATACCCAAGAAGGACATTTTTGGCCCCAGAATCGGATCCTTCCTCCCCAGCTACCAAGGAAACCCCTTATCTACAATACCGGAGAATTGCTTGTTCGAGAGCCGCCACCCTGACCAGAATTTCCCGTCATTTTTCAACATCACCATGAGCCTGGAATCAGGATTGATGAACCCGACAGCCGGACCCTGATTTCTGTAGTTGCATCGATAGATCTTTGTCCCACCATCAACCATGTGGTCCATCATGGCCCCTTTAAAAGCCTTGATATTCGCGCCGTTGCGATTCCCAGTAATTCCGAAGTCACCAGCACGCTGTCATACTTCTTACTCATGGTCTTTTGACTAGAGAAGTCAGCTTTGTTCGCCCATCCACCCTTGGCCCCACCGCAGTTGTGGGTAAGGACGTCACTCGACGCACCGACTGCGACGTTGAATGTATGGACGCCCTCAACCGTGAGGTTATGAACCTAGGCGGGCTGCGTCCAGGCTCGGGTCGCGGTGACCTGGACCCATGTTCCGGACGAGGTCTCCAGCCACATGCCCGGGCGCAGGTCGCCGGCATCCAGCCACGCACCCAGTTCGGGGACCCAGAAAGGGTGGCCTTCGGTGGAGATGATGATGTCTCCACCGGCCAGCGGCCCCGGCATACCGCCGTTGCCCTTCAAGCCGCCCGTGTCCGGGCTCAGTTCGGCGTCGGCCGGTTTCTCGGTGGTGGTGTCGACCGTGATCTCGACCAAGTCCTTCGACCCTTGCCCGATGATCGTGGCCAGAACCGTCTTGGCCGACTGCTCACTTGTCTCCGGGTCGGTTGCGACAACCTTGTCACCGACATCGGGTTCTCGATCGGCTATTTCAACCCATGGGGAATTAGGACTCTGCCACCCATGGCCTAAGCGAAAAATACGGGAAGCCCCTGTCGACACGTTAGCCGCAGAATCGACAGGGGCCGAACGCTTAGTCCCAGGCGTTCTTAATCTGTTCCTCGAAACTCCATCCTTGAGGTCGTTCGGATTCCACCCACCAACGACAACCTGAATCTATCCACTTGCGCCTAGCCAGGTGAATCCCCGCGTCGGTCGAGTCTTCATAACCGAACTCCACGCCACAGCAGTCGCATATTTCATAGGTCGGGCTCCTTCCGTCATCCCCCCACGGGGGATCCTCCTGAAGAAGGCCACAAACTCGGCAGTGAGAGCTAGACCTATTGGGCATTGAAGTAATCCAGATTTGACGAATACCCATGCTGGCCGGGATTTGGCTTGAAGTAGGTCCTGGGAACACCCGACGGATCCATAACGCCAAATTCATCTGTTGTCGGATTAAACCGCAAGACATCACCATTCGCTCGAGTTCGAGTCAGCACATTCGGGTCCCCGCTGCGAAGAAATCTATTTGCCGCTTCGACATACTGCTTCGCATTATTGAGCCCTGGAAACTCCGACTTATGCTTGTTCCAGTGCCCAAGGGCGTTTTGAACTGATGTCTTTCTTCTTGTGGAACTCCAGATTGACCCGCCGCAGTTGTGGGTGAGCACGTCGCTCGACGCGCCGACTGCGACGTTGAAGGTGTGGACGCCCTCGACTGTCAGGTTATGGACCTTGGCGGACTGGGTCCATGCCCTGGTCGCAGTGACCTGGACCCACGTGCCTGCTGAAGTCTCCAGCCACATGCCCGGCCGCAGGTCGCCAGCATCGACCCACTCCTGCAACTCAGGGACCCAGAAGGGGTGGCCTTCGGTGGAGATGACGATGTCTCCACCAGCCAGTGGCCCCGGCATGCCGCCGTTGCCCTTCAAGCCGCCCGTGTCCGGGCTCAGTTCGGCGTCGGCCGGTTTCTCGGTGGTGGTGTCGACCGTGATCTCGACCAAGTCCTTCGACCCTTGCCCGATGATCGTGGCCAGAACCGTCTTGGCCGACTGCTCACCTGTTTCCGGATCCGTAGCGAGGACCGTGTCGCCTACCTCGACGTCTTCGATCGGCTTCTTCGATCCATCCGACATCACCACGGATGTCCCTGCGACAAAGCTGTTGGTGAGACACGTGCCAGCTGGGTCGCTGCCACCGCCCCTCGTGCGAGAGAAAAGGCCGGACATTCTGCTCGACAGTCCGGAACGGCCGCCGCCTACTCCCACGCGACTGGCGCCGCTGCTGAACATCGACCCGATCTTGCTGGAGGCTGCCGAGGCGACCTTGCCGCCGAGGGCACCGCCGACCGCGCCGAAGGCGCCGCCCAATGCCGTGGCTGCTAACGCATCGGTGACGCTCCATTGCTCCTTGGGGGTATCCAGCTGGTATTGGACCAGGCCGGAGACAGCGCCGCCGAGGGCTGCGCAGCCAATGGTTCCGGCCCCGGCGGTCGCCACCGAGCAGGCGGCGCCGACTGCGATTCCGGCACCTGTTGCGATAATGGTGTTCTTATGTCGACGTACAAAGGATGACGTAGCGCGATACGCGCGCTTCACATAGCTCTTGGTCTTGTGGTACGCGCGGCGGGCGTACCTTCTGGCCTGGTGGTACTTCTTCCGGACGTAGCGCTTCGCCTGGTGGTACTTCTTCTTGACGTACTTCTTGACCTTCTTGTACTGGCGCTTAACGTACTTCTTGCCCTTGTTGTAGACCTTCTTGGTCTTGTTCCAGGCCTTCTTCCCGGCGCTCGTGACCGCGTTCCAGGCCTTGTCGAGGAACATCCCCGACGGGTCGCTCCAGGTGACCGGGTTGTTGTTCGAGTACACGTAGCCGTGCATCTGCTGGGCGTCGGTCGGGTCCATCACCGGGTCGACCGAGATGAACCGGCCGATCGCCGCGTCGTAGGCGCGTGCCCCCAGTTGGGTGAGGCCGGTGGACGCGTCGATCGTGCCGCCGACGAAGCCCTTCTCACCCGGCCACTCTCCGGTCGAGGAGCGCTCCTCGCCGAACGGGGTGAACCTCCGCTGGACGGCCTCACCCGTCGAGGCGTCGATCGCGAGCTGGCCGCTGCCGTGGTGGTCGGAAATGAGCCAGTGCAGCGACCCGTCGTTCTCGCGCATCGCGACCGTCTCGCCCGCGTGCTCGTAGTACCGCGTCGCCTCGGTCTTCTGGTCCGTGGCGTCGAACCGGAGCTCCATCCCCGGCAGGTAGAGCGTTGACGACTGGGCGTCGCGGCGCAGCAGGCGCTGGCCGTTGGCGTCATAGGTGTAGCTGGTCGCCTGGTCGCCCTCGGTGACCTTGACCAGGTTCCCCTCCGCGTCCCACTCCAGGTTCTGGTCGTGCTCCGCAGTGAGTCGGCTGGTCATGTTGCCCGACTCGTCATAGTCGTACTTCTCCAACCGGTCGCCCTCAGGCCCGGTCTCCTCGACCTTGGTGAGCGCGTGCGGCTGGAGCTTCCCCGGGTCGGGGTGGGTGTAGGTGCGGACAGTGTCGCCGTTACCGGACGCGGAGTGTTTGGTCTCCGTCAGCCGGTTGCCGACCTTGTCGTAGGTGTAGGAGTGCCAGTACGGTGCCGCGCCGCCCGGCTTGTCGCCCGACGGCTTCTCCGCACAGGACTGCTGGTCGTCGTCCTCTCCGGGCTTGGGGGTCCAGGCGTCGGTGAGGCGGCGCGTGCGGTGCGCTCCACTTCGGGAACGTCGTCGCCCGCGGAGTCCCACATGGCGGGGGTCGAGGCGGTGAACACCGACTCCCCACCGTTCTCACCCAGGGCTTCAAGGTTGCCCGCCTGGTCGGAGCTCATCCGAACGCCCTTGGTGCCCAGCGCCAGTTCCAACTCGGCCAGATCGGGGTTCTCAGCGGCCTTGCGTGTCTTGACCACCAGGACTTGGGAGAAACCGTCGGTTCCGGCCGTGAGCACCAGGTCGAAATCCGGCAGCACGTCGGCGTAGGTGGCGCGGTCCTCCTCCAGTGTCGGAGCGGGCAGCTCGCCGGGCCAGTCCAGCTCGACCGCCTTGGATCCGATTCCGATCCGGGCCATCGGCGCATCGCCACCGCCGGAGAATTCGACCTCGGCCGAGGACGCCTTGGGCTGCACCATGCCGTCACCCGCCGTGACCAGGGTGGTGTCGACCGGCTCCCACCCATTGGCCGTGCGTACCCGTTCGGGCACCGCCGACTGCTCCAACGTGAACGAACCATCCGGCTCGGCGAACACCCGCGACCGTTCGTCCGTCGCGGAGGTGATCTCCACCCGCTCGCCCGACCTCTCGGCCTTCTCCGCGGCCGAGCGCTCCTCCGCTGTCAGGTCGTGGGCTGGGGAGTCCGTGTCGGCTGGAGCCGGTGACACCGAGAGCAAGCTCCCAACCAGCACGCCCGCCACCACGGCGGCACTCCTTCTCACGGCACGCATCCGCTCCGACACACGTTTACGTCGTCATTGGTTCCGGTGCCTCCGCGCAAACCCGGCGGAGAAATAAAGCGCCGATAAAGCTGCCAGAGCCCCATCACCGCGTGCAACTGTGTCGCAACTCACATGCAAGCATTTCCTCCGGGGGTTGCCGACAATTCCTAGAAACGGAATTGCGCATCCACCTGCAGAAACGCATTCTGATCGACAGGATTCGCAGAGGCCATTGTAATTTTTTGGAAAAAAATGGCTCATCGTCGGCCTCAAGCGCGACCAAACCGCAACCTTCGGCGCACAGACCGGCTGGGGCACCGGTTATGATCCCTACCGGATTCTTCTGTCTGCGGGGCGAGGCTCGGCGGTGACAAAGTAGACGCCAGCACTGTGGATGGCTCCATTCCCTGGAGGGAATTCACCGTCCGATTCATTGGAAACCCGCAATGATCAGCAGTAACGCACCGGAAGGTGTTTGATTCCGTTGATCCACGACGAACGGAACCGCTCCGGTGGCCCCGTCTGGCGGATGTCGGGCATGTGGTCGGCGATCGCGTCGAAGATCAGGCCGATCTCCAGGCGGGCGAGGTTGGCGCCCAGGCAGTAGTGGGCGCCTGTGCCGCCGAAGCCGAGGTGGGGGTTGGGGTCCCGCGTGATGTCGAAGGTGAAGGGGGCGTCGAACACGTCCTCGTCGAAGTTGGCCGAGCTGTAGTACAGGCCCACGCGCTCGCCCCTGCGGATGGGCTGACCGCCGATCTCGGTGTCGGCTGTCGCGGTGCGCTGGAACGCGATCACCGGCGTCGCCCACCGCACGATCTCGTCCGCGGCGGTCCGGGGCCGCTGGTGCTTGTAGAGGTCCCACTGGTCGGGGTTGGCCAGGAAGGCCAGCATGCCGTGGGTGATCGCGTTGCGCGTGGTCTCGTTGCCGGCCACGGACAGCAGGATCACGAAGAACCCGAACTCGTCGTCGGTCAGCCCGCGGCCGTCGATGTCGGCATGGACCAGCTTGGACACGATGTCGGCACGCCGATCCGCGCGGCGCTCCCCCGCCAGCACCATGGCGTAGCCGAGGATCTCCGCCGCGGCGACGGTCGGGTCCACCGTGTACTCGGGGTCGTCGTAGCCGAGCATCTCGTTGGACCAGTCGAACAGCCGCGCGCGGTCCTCCTGCGCCACCCCGATCAGCTCAGCGATGGCCTGCAGCGGCAGCTCGGTGGCGACCTCGGTGACGAAGTCCCCCTCGCCCCGGGCCGCGGCGTCGGCCGCGATCCGCTCCGCCCGGGCGCGCAGTGCGTCCTCAAGCGTGCCGATGGCGCGCGGCGTGAATCCCCGCTGCACGATCTTGCGGAGTTTCGTGTGTTCCGGTGGGTCGATGTTGATCAGCATGTTCTGCCGCTGCACCTCTAACCCCTCCGTGCTCATCCCCTCGTAGAAGCGGACGATCGCGGTGTTGGCGTGGGTGGAGTACAGGTCGGCGTTGATCGACGCCTCCCGCACATCGGCGTGCCTGCTTAGGATCCACAGGCCGCCGTCGTCGAAACCGCTCGCCGCGGGCTGCGGGTTCCAGTAGACGGACCGCGTCGCGCGCAGGGCTGCGAACTCCTCGTGCGGAATGCGCTCGGCGATGAGGTCGGGGTCGGTGAAGTCGAATCCGTCGGGGAGAGTGGGGAGGCGAGGCTGGGGCGGCTGGGGAGGTTCGGGTGTCATGGGAATGCGTCTCCTCTTACTCCTGTCGACCGGTCCGCGTGGGGGACTGCTCGTGCGGGGGCGGCTCGCCCGCCGCCACCCGCCTGGCCCAGCGGTAGTCGGCCTTTCCGCTGGGCGAGCGCCGCACCTCGGGAACGACGCGGTACTGGCGCGGCACCTTGTATCCGGCGACTCTGCCGCGCACGAAGGCATCGAGGTCCGCCTCCGCGACGCTGTCGGCGACCGACACCACGGCGGCCACCCGCTGCCCGAAGCGGTCGTCGTCGACTCCCACCACGACGGCGTCGCTCACCTGCGGGTGGCCTTTCAGGACCGACTCGACCTCTTCGGGGAAGACCTTCTCTCCGCCGGTGTTGATGCAGACCGAGCCCCGCCCGTGGACGGTGACGGTGCCGTCGGCCTCGACGGTGGCCATGTCGCCGGTGAGCGTGTAGCGCACGCCCCCGGCCTCCACGAACGTCGCGGCCGTCTTCTTGCGGTCCTTGTAGTAGCCCAGCGGTACCCGTCCCGATCGGGCGACCTGGCCGATGTCCCCCGATCCCGGCGCCACCGGCCGCAGGTCCGGACCCAGCACCGTGATGCGCTCGTCGTCGAAGCGGTAGCGCAGCCCCGTCTCCGGTGTGGCCCCCACGACGCCCCACGCGACCAGGCCCGTCTCGGTGGACCCGTAGTTGTCCAGGACGGCCCGCCCCGGGAGCAGCTCCTCCAGCCGGGCGCGGACCGAGCCGGACAGGATGGCGCCGCTGGAGCTGATGACGTGGAGAGAGGAGAGGTCGTAGTCGCCCGCCGCCAGCGCGTCGGCGAGCGGTGCGGCCATGGCGTCGCCCACAAGGTTGATCGTCAGCACGCGCTCCCGCTCGATGGCGCGCAGCACCGCGTCGGCGTCGAACCCGCGGACCAGCACGATGGTGCCGCCGACCCACATGCAGATGAAGGCGGTGAACTGCGCCGCGCCGTGCATCAGCGGGGCCGCCGGCAGCATCGCCGCACCGCCGCCCGATGTCGCCTTCTCTACCAGCTCCTCGGGGGTGGCCACCGGTGCGCCGCCGGGGTTGCCGCCGCCGTGGCCGCTGAAGAACAGGTCCTCCTGGCGCCACATCACCCCTTTGGGCAGCCCGGTGGTGCCGCCCGTGTAGATGATGTAGAGGTCGTCGCCGGAGCGCTTCGAGAAGTCCCGCTCGGCACTCTGCCCGGCCAGCGCCGCCTCGTAGCCGGCGCTGCTGACGGGCGGTCGCGTGTCGAGGGGCGGGCCGCCGACGGCCACGAGGTGGCGCAGCGTGGGAACCTCGGGGAGCACGGCCGCGACACGGTCGCCGAACTCCGCGTCGTAGACGAGGGCGGCGAGATCGGCGTCGGTGTAGAGGTGCCGCAGCTCGTCGGCGACGTAGCGGTAGTTGACGTTGATCGGCACCGCCCGGATCTTCAGCGCGGCGAGCAGCGATTCGATGTAGGCGGCCCCGTTATACAGCTGCATGCCGACGTGGGCGCCGGGGCCGATGCCGGAGGCGGTCAGGTGGTGGGCCAGCCGATTGGCGCGCGCCTCCAATTCGGCGTAGCTGCGGCGGTCGTCGCCGCAGACGAGGGCGGTTCGCTCGCCGATCCGGTCGGCGATGCTCTCGAACAGGTCGGCGAGGTTGAACTGCATCCGGCCTCCCGGTGTGGTCACTCCCCCGGAGGTCAGTCCCGTTTGGTGTCGGTGGTCGCCCCGTTAGCCCCGTGCTGGTGCCGTTGATGATGTTGTCGTTGGTTTCGGTGGTTCCGTCAGGTCGTCATGGCCGCTCCGCTCCGACGACCCACATCGCGAAGAACTGGGATCCCGCACCGTAGGCGTGCCCGAGAGCCGTGCCGGCCCCGTCGATTTGGTGCTCGCCCGCCGCCCCGCGCACCTGCTGGGCCGCCTCGGCGAACCTGATCAGCCCGGACGCCCCGACCGGGTTGGCGGAGAGCACGCCACCCGACGGGTTCCACGGCGTGTCCCCGTCGAAGGCGGTCGCTCCCGCCTCGGTGAGTTTCCAGCCCTCCCCCTCACTGGTGAACCCGAGGTTCTCCAGCCACATGGGCTCATACCAGCTGAATGGCACGTACACCTCGGCCACGTCGATATCACGACGCGGGTCGGCGATCCCGGACTGGCGGTAGACGTCGGCCGCGCAGTCCCGGCCCGCCCTCGGGTTGACGGCGTCGCGCCCGGCGAACGAGATCGGCTCGCTGCGCATGGCGGTGCCGCGCACCCACGCCGGGGCGCCGCGCGCCGCCCGAGCCGCCGCCTGCCCGCCGAGCACCACGGCACACGCCCCGTCGGACGAGGGGCACGTTTCCAGGTAGCGGATGGGCTCCCAGAGCATGGGCGAACCCGCCACCGCCTCCGGTGTGATGTCCGGGATCTTCAGGTGGGCATAGGGGTTGCGCAGCGCGTTGCGCCGGTCCTTGGCCGCGACGATGTGCCCGATGTGGCCGGGTGCCTCCGCCCGCTCGATGTAGGCGCGGATGAACGGGGCGAAGTAGCCTCCGGCGCCCACCACCAGGGAGGTCGACATGGGGTGGGCGACCGTCAGCGCCCACGTCGCGTTGGATTCGGACTGCTTCTCCCACGCGACCACCAGCACCCGCTCGAACGCCCCGCTGGCGATGTGGCTCGCCCCGACGATGGCCGTCGATCCGCCGACCGATCCGGCTGTGTGCACGCGCAGCAGGGGTTTGCCCCGCGCCCCGAGGGCGTCGGCCAGGTACAGGTCGGGCATGATGACGCCCTCGAACAGGTCGGGCGCCTTGCCCAGGACCACCGCGTCGATGTCGGCGAAGGTCAGCCCCGCGTCCTCCAGCGCGCGCAGCGCCGCCTCGCGCACCAGCCCCGCGATGGAGACGTCCTCGCGCCGGGTCCGGTAGCGCGTCTGCCCGACCCCGATGACCGCCACAGGCCTGCCGCTCATCTCACCCCTCCAGTACCGTGACGAGGTTGTGCTGCAGGCACGGCCCCTGCGTCGCGTGGGCGACGCCGCGCTCGGCCGTACCCTCGGCGATTCGGCGGGCGACCTCGCCCACCCGGATCAGCCCGGTGGCCATCACCGGGTCGGCGCCGATCGGCCCGCCGGAGGGGTTCACCTCGACCTCGTCGCCGAGGCCGAGCGCCCGGCGCAGCAGCGGCTCCTCGTGGCTGAAGCGGGCGTGCACCTCGGCGATCTGCACCGGCGCCGTGCCCACCCCGGCCGCGAGCGCGGCGAGCTCGGCCGAGGCGCACCGCGTCAGGTCGCGGGCCGCGGGACTGTGCGCGTCGATGCGCTGCTCCAGCCCGCGGATCCACGCCGGACGGGTGCCCTGGGCCCCGGCGATGCGGCGGGCGGCGTCGCCGGAGGCGAGGACGACGGCGGCGGCGCCGTCGCAGGGCCGTGCGATGTCGCCCGCCCGTAAGGGGTGCGCCACATGGTCCTCCTCGTCGAGGAGCGCGTCGGGGGTGAACCCGGCCTCGGCCGAGAAGGGGTTGGCGCGGGCGGCCGTATGCGCGCGGGCGGCCACCTCGGCGAGGTCGTGCTCGGTGACGTGCCCGGCGTCGAGCAGAGCGCGGGCCTGCAGCGCCGACAGCGAGACATGGTCGATCTCCAGCGGGGCCAGGTAGTAGGGGTCGAGCTGCTGGGTGAGGATCTCGGGCAGCTCGCCCTGCGTGGCCTTGCCGAAGCCGTAGACGAGAGCGGTGTCAGTACCAGGGTCGCCGTGCCGCAGGCGCAGCCACGCCTCGTACAGCGCCCACGCCGCGTCCATCTCGACGTGGCTCTCGCTGATCGGCGGCCACGCCCCCACCGCGTCGAGCGCGCCGACGAAGGAGAAGGGGGCGCCGCCGAGGTAGTCCAGGCTGCCGGAGACGGTGAACCCGATGTCGCTCCGGTCGATCGCGGCGCGGGCGAGAACATCGGAGACCACCTCGTGGACGAGGACCGCCTCGGGTGTCCCGTTGTCGACGGCGCTGTGCCGGGTCTGGGCGAAGGCGACGACGGCGATGTCATGGTTTTCAGTGGTTTCGGGGGTGCTCACGCGTTCCTCCCCTCGTCCGCGTGTACGGGGACGAACCAGCGGATGCTCGGCCGGGTCCGGCTGCGCTCGTCGGGCGGCAGCCACTCGGCCCGCACCCGCATCCCGGTGCGCACCTGGGACACCTCCACCCCGCCGATCAGGGCCAGCAGGTCCACGTCGGCCCCGTCCAGGCGCACATAACCGGTGACGAAGGGGACGTCGGGTGCGCGGGGGTCGGGGACGTGGTTGACCGAGAACATGGTGAGCACGCCGGTGTCCGGTAGCTCCACCTCCTCCACGCCGGGACTGCCGTCGGTGGGGTCGAACTCCCGCAGGGGGACGTACACGGTGCCGTGCCGGGACCGCATGCCGAGGATCCGGCCCTCCACCTGCCCGTCGAGGTAGCGGGTGAGGGCCGTTCCGGCCCGGATCGTGTAGTCGAGCCGGGTGCGCGCGACGACCCGGGTGACCTCGGGGCGGAAGGAGGCGATGTCGGTGATGGCGCCGACGCGCTCGTCGCGCAGCTGGGGCCGGACCCGCAGTCCGGTGCGCAGGTCGCGCGGCGGGGCGCTGCCGTTGTCAGGGCCGAAGTCCAGGGTGTGCAGTAGCGGGGTGTCGGCGCCGTCGAGCAGGATCAGCGCCCAGGCGAAGGGGTGGCCGAGGGGGTGTTTGGGCCGGGGGGCGGCCACCCAGGTCCAGGTCGTTACCGTCCCGGCCGGGCCGACTTCGACGAACTCGTCGGTGACGGGGGAGCCGTCGTCCGGGTCGTACTCGGTGGGCGGCACCAGGACGCGTCCCGAGCGGGTGCGCACTCCGACCAGGCGTCCGTCGCGCAGTTCGGTGAGGAAGCGTCCGATCACCGGGCCGGTGCTGCGGGTGTAGCCGCCGGGGAACTCGACCGTGTGATCGCCGGTGAGGGGGTGGTGGGGCGGGGTTCCCAATGCTCACCTCTGTTCGCTGGTCGCGCCGTTGTCCTGCCAGTAGGGGTCCCGGAGTTTCCGCTTGATCAGCTTGCCGTTGGGTTCGCGCGGCATCTCGTCGATGAAGTCGATGCTCTTGGGCCACTTCATCCGGGCCAGGCGCCCGTCGAGGGAGCGCAGTAACCGGTCGGCCAGCTGGGGGCCGGGTTCGACGCTGTCCGCCGGTTCGACGACGGCCTTGATCTGCTGGCCCCACTCCGCGTCGGGAACGCCGAACACCGCCACGTCCATGACGTCGGGGTGGGAGAGAAGCTCGTTCTCGATCTCGGCGGGGTAGATGTTGACGCCCCCGGAGATGATCAGATCCGATCTGCGGTCGCTCAGGTACAGGTAGCCGTCGGCGTCCACGTGCCCGAGGTCGCCCATGGTGAAGTAGCCGCGCAACCGACCGGCCGCGGTCTTCTCGCGGTCGCCCTTGTACTCGAAGTCCGAGCCGGTCATCTTCATGTAGACGGTGCCGACCTGCCCGGTGGGGACCTCGTTGCCGTCGTCGTCGACGATCATCAGGTCGGTGATCGGCCAGGGGCGGCCGACCGATCCGGGGTGCGCGCGCCAGTCGTCGGGCGTGGAGATAGTACCGCCGCCCTCGGTGGCGGCGTAGTACTCGTAGACGCAGTCGCCCCACCACTCCAGCATCGCCTCCTTCACCGCCCGCGGGCAGGGGGCGGCGCCGTGGATGAGCCAGCGCATGGACGAGACGTCGTAGCGCCCGCGCACCTCCTCGGGCAGGTACAGCCACCGCTTGAAGTGGGTCGGGACCATGTGCGTGCTGGTCACGCGATAGGTCTCGATCAGCCGGAGCGCCTCCTCGGCCTCCCACCTGTCCATGTAGACGACGGTGTGCCCCATGTGCAGGGCGATGGTGCTGAACTGCGTGACGGCGGTGTGGTAGGTCGGCGAGGTAACCAGGTGGGTGTGGTCCGGCCCCGGTTCGATCCCGAACACGTGGAAGAGGAACGTGAGCAGCTCGGCGGCGTCATCGGGGTCAAGCCCGCTGAGCGGGCGGCGCACCCCTTTGGGCCGGCCCGAGGTGCCCGAGGTGTAGTGCATGGCGAGCCCGGCCGTGCGGTTCTCGGGGGTGGCGTCGGGATAGCGCCCCACGAGGTCGTCGAGCCCGACGCATCCGGGGACGCCGCCGACCGAGATGCGCGCCGCCGTCGGCAGGCCCGCGGCCTCGGCCCCGCGGATGCCCTCCTCGGCGTACCGCTCGTGCACGACGAACGCCTTGGCCTCGCTGTCCGCCAGGATGTGGGCGATCTCCGGGGCGGTGAAGTGCCAGTTGATCGGCGTGTAGTAGAGGCCCGCCTGGGCGGCGGCCAGGTAGAGGGTGAGCCCGTCAGCGCCGTTGGGCGTCAGCCCGCAGACGACGTCGCCGGTGCGCAGTCCCATGTCGCGCAGCGCGTGGACGAGGCGGTTCGCCCGGCCGAGCAGGTCTCCGGCACGGTGCTCCGTGCCGTCGGGATCCACGCATGCGAGTCGGCCGGGGTGGGCCTGGGCGAGCCTCCAGAAGCCGGGCCGCGTCACATCCGACATTGAGATCTCCCTCACATTAAGAGGCGCTCGGCGCTAAGTAGAGCACGTTCTCGTTTTATCGCGCAAGACGTGTCACCGTGGGTTTTAGCATCTAGAATCGGTTTCTCTTGCTGGATCCATTCACATCGTTAACGGTGTTCACAAACAGGAGGCCACATGGCCGAGCTTCTTTCTATTTCGACCCCGCACTGCCATGTGATAAGAGACGGCAACATCGTGACGGTGACCATGCACCGCCCCGAGGCCCGCAACGCGCTCTCGACCGACATGCTCGTCGGACTGGCGGACGCCTTCGCCTACATCGACTCCGAGCCCCGGGTGCGGGTGGGCATCCTGACCGGAGCGGACGGAGTGTTCTGCGCGGGCGCCGACCTCAAGGCCATGGGCACCCCCTCCGAGGACCCCCGGGTGCGGCGGCGGGCGGCCGAGATCGAGGACTTCCACTGGAAGGGCCTGCTCCGGCAGGCGCGGCCGAGCAAGCCGCTGGTGGCCGCGGTTGAGGGGCCCGCTGTGGCGGGCGGAACCGAGCTGCTCGTGGGCACCGATATCCGCATCGCGGCGCGCGGCGCGACGTTCGGCCTGTACGAGGCGCGGCGCGGCCTGTTCCCCATGGGCGGCTGCGCCGTCCGCCTCGCCCGGCAGATCCCCTACACCCACGCCATGGACATGCTGCTCACCGGGCGCTCCTACACCGCGCGCGAGGCCGCCGACATCGGGCTGGTCACCCGGATCGTCCCCGATGGAGCCGCGCTGGACGCCGCCCGGGCGGCCGCCGCGTCGATCGCGGACTGCGGCCCGCTGGCCGTGCAGGCGATTCTGCGGGTCCACCGCGAGACCGAGGGGATGGCCGAGGAGGAGGCACTGCCGGTCTCCGACCGGATCGGCTGGGAGGTGATGGCGTCGGACGACGCCAAGGAGGGCGCCCGCGCGTTCGCGGAGAAGCGCGCCGCGCGGTTCACCGGCACCTGAGAACGCGCCGCGCCCCACGGCTTCCCGGTCAGTCCACGGCCTGCGGTGCGTGGTCGTGGCCCTGCGCGAGCGGAGCGGAGTAGCGCACCAGCTTCCTGGGCAGCCCGCCGGAGACGGCGCCGCGAGTGACCACCCGCACCCCGGCCACCAGGTCGGACAGGCCCGTCTGGTCGCGGCGGGCCATGGCCGGGAGGCCGTGCAGGGCCGCCACCGCCAGCGCCCACCACGGGAGGTCGAGCACGAACATCACGGTGACGGGCGTGTAGAGCAGCGCCGAGCGCAGCAGCACCCGCCACCGCTCGGCCGGCAGGGGACGGCCAAGAGCCGCGAGCGCGAGGTGGACGGAGGCGCGGCCGGGCGTGCAGCGGTCGCGCCGCAGCAGTGGCACGACCAGCCCGAGAAGGACCGCCAGCGCGATGAGGGCGATGTCCATCGCCGCGGCGCCCGCATGCCGCGGAACCGCGCCGACGGCCACCGCCAGGGCGGCCAGCGTGCCCGCGCCGGACCACCACAGCCCCAGATCGAGCCCGTGGCCCAGGAGGCGGCGGGAGATCGCGGGCGGCATCATGTCGGCCATCGCGCCGGGCCAGGGACGCGGCAGCCAGCGAACCGCGGCGGTGCCGACCAGCCATCCGGCGAGCGCTCCCAGTCCGCCGAGGACGACGTCGTCGACGGCCGCGACCCGGTACGCGCACGGATAGAGCCCGAGCACCCCGGTCAACTGCACCGCCTCGATCAGCAGGGCGAGCAGGAGCCCGAGCGCGCCGGCGAACACCGCACCGCGCCGGTAGCGGTAGCGGGCGAGCAGGCCGACGGCCGCGTAGACACCGGCGGCGAGCGCGATATGCGCGGCGGAGGGCCACGCCAGGGGCGCCGTCTGGAGCACGGCCAGCGGGCCGAACCGCGGGGCGGCGCCGCCGCTGATAGCGCACAGGCCATCGACGCCGCGCGGCAGCGGGTAGACGGCGTAGGCCGCCACGCCAACGCCGACCAGCACCGTGATGAGGCCGACCTGCCCGGGCCAGCCGCGCATCGGCCCATAGCGCTGATGGTGGCGCGCGAAGAACAGCGCGGTACCCAAAAGGATGCCCAGCGCGGCCCCCGGGAACACGACCGCCGCCACTGTGGGATCACCCGCGAAAATCCCTGCCATAAGTACCTCAGGCTAACGGCCGCGGCCTCATTGCGCAGCGAAAACGTGGATCCCACGGTAACCGCCGCAGCGCCCAACAGACCGGACAAACGGCCCCACAGGCATCCCCTTCGGTAACTTTTTGATAATCCTTCTGCTGTCCCGCGAACCACTCCACACCCACACGCACACGCATACTCAGGGCGAACGCCCTGGTTAGGACCAAAGTCCCACCGCGACGCACTGGTTACTAACCGACTGCATAACGCAACCACCACGCAAACAGTTGATCTCGGGCGAGATACGATCCCCACGCCGACCCCTAGAGCAATGGTTTTTTCACCGGCGCACCCCTGATCCCCGGTGCCGTCGCGCGGTACATCCCCGACAGACGACGAGTGTCCCCGGTCCGGTGCGCCCGTCTCCGGGCCATAGGAGAGCAGTGCAGGCAGCAAAAGAACAGCGAGTCCACGGCATCGGCACTCGCCTCCGCAAGATCGTCCTGGCCCCCACGGCGGCTCTCATCGCCCTGTGGCTGGTGGTGACCGGCTATCTCGGCTACAGCGCCGTGCTTCAGTACGCCCTCGTCCAAGGGAACCGGGAGCTGCTGACCCCGTCGGCGGTCGCGCTCACGGCGGTCATGGACGAGCGCTCGGCCACCATCGCCTTCCTGGAGGACCCGGACGGGCAGCGCGAAGCTCTGCGCAAAGCGCGCGCGACCTCCGACGAGCACATGAGCACCTTCCTTGACAAGTTCAAGGACGTCCTGCCCTACTCACCCGAGCCCGTCCAGCAGCGCCTCCACGACCTCGACGAGCAGTTCTCCGAGATCGAGGACTTCCGCGCCCACGTCGACGACGACGTGAAGAACGGTGAGGGCTCGCGCAAGTCGGTCCTGAACTACTACAACGACCTCTCCGAGGCCGGGGCCGACCTGTTCGAGGAGGTCGGGCGCGCCGGGCACGCCGCCGAGACCATCGGCCCGGGCATGACCGCCGTCTACACCTTCCGTGTCGTCGACACCCTCGGGCGGGCCGACGCCCAGCTCGCCCGCGGCCTGGCCACCGGCCAGCTGTCCCGGGCGGACCAGGTGGAGTTCACCCGTCTCGTCGGCTCCTATCGCGGCATGATCGACGCGCTTCACGAGTACTACGGGCCCGATACCAGTCAGAAGCTGAAGGATCTGCGCGGAAGCGACGAGTGGGCGCGGCTGGAGAAGCTGGAGAACACGATCTCCGACCGTCCGATCGGCACCACGACGGACCCGATCACCGGTGAGTCCCGCCAGGACCTGTCCATGCCGGTGGACGCCGAGGAGTGGCACGCCGCCTATGACCCGGTGAAGTCGACCCTCACCGACATCGGCGCCGAGCAGTCCCTCCAGACATCGGAGATCCAGGAGGACGTGGCGGTTCGGGCCATCATGTACGCCGTCGCGGGCAGCATCGGCATCGCCGTGCTGTCGATCCTGGCGTTCGGCTACGCCCGCCGGGCCGCGGAGAACCTGATCCAGCGGCTCAACCGGCTGCGCGACGACACACGCGACCTCTCCGAGGTCAAGCTGCCCACCATCATGGACCGGCTCAGTCGGCACGAACCCGTGGACCTCGACTCCGAGCTGCCCGACCTGATCTCGCACCAGGAAAACGACGAGATCGGGCAGGTCGCCAACTCGTTCGACACCGCCCAGCGCACCGCCGTCCAGGCCGCGGTGCGCCAGGCCGAGCTGCGCGAGGGCATCAACCGGGTGTTCCTCAACATCGCGCACCGCAGCCAGACGCTGGTCCACCGGCAGCTTCGCCTGCTCGACAAGATGGAGCACGAGCAGGAGGACCCGGAGCACCTCACCGAGCTGTTCAAGCTGGACCACCTGGCCACGCGCTCCCGGCGCAACGCCGAGAACCTGCTGATCCTCGGCGGCGAGACCCCGGGCCGTACCTGGCACCGGCCGATGCCTCTGATCGACGTGCTGCGCGGCGCGATCTCGGAGTCCGGCGACTACACCCGCGTGGAACGGCAGCACATCGCGCGGGTCCAGCTCAAGGGCCCGGCCGTCGCCGACGTCATCCACCTCGTCGCCGAGCTGGTCGACAACGCCACCACCTTCTCCCCGCCGCACACCCAGGTCCGCCTCAGCAGCGACCAGGTGCCCAACGGCGTGGTGGTCGAGATCGAAGACCGCGGCCTCGGCATGCGCGAGGACGAGTTCGAGGCCGCCAACGAGCTGCTGGCCCACCCGCCGGAGTTCGACGTCATGCGGCTCAACGAGAAGATGCGCCTGGGCCTGTTCGTCGTCTCGCGCCTGGCGCACCGCCACGACATCAAGGTCCAGCTGCGTTCGTCGCCCTACGGGGGTGTGCAGGCGATCGTCCTGCTGCCCACGGCCGTCATCGCCGGAGACCCGCTCGCCCTGCCCCAGGGGGTCGAGAACACCGGGGAGCAGCGGATCATCTCCGCGCGGGAGGAACGCGCTGACGGGGACGGCACCGACGGCACCGACGGCAGCGGAACGTCGGGCGACGACACCGGCGCCGGGCCGGACACGGCGCCGGGCCCCTCGGCCCGTGGGCCGGCCACCATCTCGAACGGCACGAAGCAGAAGGATCCCACACTGGCGCCGGGCACGCTCACCGGCGATGTGCTGGCGAGCACCCCGACCCCGCCCTCGTCCTCTCCTTCTCCGTCCGACACCGGCCCGCGCCCGGCGCTGCCCCGGCGCGAGCCGCGCCCCGGCGTGTGGAAGGGCGCCGACGACCTGCGCCAGCACTCGCAGGATCGCCCCAAGCCCCCCGCACTGCCGCGTCGCCGGGAGGCGACCCCCGACGATGCGTCACCGGTATCCCCCGCTCCGGCCGACGCCTCGGCACCGACCGACACGCCCACGGCTTCTGAGGAGGGATCGGCCACGTCGAAGGACGGACGCCCGGCGCTGCCCCGCCGCACCCCCCAGGTGAATCTGGCCCCGCAGCTCTCCGAGGAACCCGAGGCGACCCCCGCCCCTGCCAGCTCCGCACAGCAGGATGCGGACCGCTCGGCGCGCCTGCGCCGCAACATGGCCGCATTCCAGCAGGGCACCGAACGAGGTCGGCTTGAGGCGAAACAGCGCCAGAACGACAGCGAGAGCGAGAAGGACTCCCGATCTTGACCAACAATGCCGCAATGGACCTGAACTGGCTACTGGACGAGCTCGTCGAACGGGCCGCGGGTGCCAAGTACGCCATCGTCCTCTCCGCCGACGGCCTGCTGATCGGCCGCTCCCAGGAGCTGAGCAAGGACGACGCCGAGCAGCTCTCCGCCGTGGCCTCGGCGTTCCAGAGCCTGGCCCGCGGCACCGGCCGACAGTTCGGCGGCGGACAGGTGTTGCAGACCGTCGTGGAGATGGAGCACGCCTATCTCTTCGTCACCGGCGCCGGGAGCGGCGCCTGCCTCGCGGTCATCGCCGATGAGGGATCCGACGTCGGCCTCATCGCCTACGAAATGAACGTCCTCGTGGAGCAGGCGGGGCGGTTCCTCAACGCCGCTCCCCGCGAGGAAGGTGCCGCCAGCGGAACGCCGGCTGTCGGCGGAGCCGCCGAGAATGCCACCGGTTGAGGCGGAGGTGAGCCATGTCAGATCACAGTGAGGAGCACGAGGCGGACGCGGCTGGTCCGTTGGTGCGCCCTTATGTCATCGCGCAGGGGCGGCAGCGCTCCGACACCGTCCAGTTGGACATGGTCAGCGTGGTCATCGCGGCCCGGGCCGAGGTGGACGAGATGTCCCTCGAACCCGAGCAGGTGCGGATCCTGGAATTCTGCCGCCGCCCGCAGTCGGTGGCGGAGGTGTCCTCGCACCTGGCCCTTCCGATCGCGGTGACCAAGGTTCTGATCGGCGACCTCATCGGCCGGGGCTACGTCCTGGCCCGCGCCCCCTACACAACCGAGAGCCCGGTCAGCCGGGACATACTCCAGGCGGTACTTGATGGCATCCAACGACTCTGACCGCGCCGCGGACCACATCCCCTCCGCGATCAAGATCCTCGTCGCAGGCGGTTTCGGAGCCGGTAAGACCACCCTCGTCGGTTCGGTCAGCGAGGTGACCCCCCTGAACACCGAGGAGGTGATGACCGAGGCGAGCCTCGGTGTGGACGACCTCGCCGGGGTGGAGGAGAAGACCACCACCACGGTCGCGCTCGACTTCGGCCGGATCACCATCTCCGACCAGCTCGTGCTGTACCTGTTCGGCACCCCGGGCCAGGAGCGCTTCTGGTTCATGTGGGAGGAGCTGGCGCTCGGTGCGCTGGGGGCGGTGGTCATCGCCGACACCCGGCGGCTGGAGACCTGCTTCGCCGCGGTCGACTTCTTCGAGCGGCGCGGGCTGCCGTTCGTGATCGCGGTCAACTGCTTCGAGGGGGCGCACCGCTACGACGTCGACGAGGTCGCCACCGCGCTCAACCTCCCCTCCGGCATCCCCGTCGTCCTGTGCGACGTGCGCGAGCGCGAATCGAGCAAGGAGGTCCTGCTGGCGCTCGTGCGGCACGTCGCCGAGAGCATGGCTGTGTCGGTGTAGGACCTCCCACCTCGCACGGCTCGGTGTAGCGGCCGTTTTTCCCCAGGGGCCACACCCGCGTAGCCGTAGGGTTTTCCGCCGTCCTACTCTTGCGGTGATGAGGGGTGGATCGCATTTTCCGTGCGCTCCACCACCTCTCCCCCACAACAACGGCGGAATCGGAAGAGTTCGCATGAAACGGTACGACTGGTACGACGAGATCCACCGGCTGGACGCGGAAGCCGACTGTCGGCGGATCACCCAGATCCTCGCCTGGCATGAGTTTCCATGGGACATCACCCAGGCCCTGGGGCTGGCCCTGTACCGCACCTACGCTGTCCCCAGCATCGGCGGTCTGCTCGACCGCACCCGCGAATTCACCACCCGCACCCAGTACCGCTACGACGACACCGCGCTGCTGCTCGGCGCGATGCTGCACCACGGCTTCGAGCCGGGCGAGGGGCGCGACGCGCTGCGTCGGATGAACCAGATGCACCGCTCCTTCGACATCAGCAACGACGACTACCGCTACGTGCTGAGCACGTTCGTGGTCATGCCGGTGATCTGGCTCAACGACCTCGGCTACGGGTGGCGGAAGCTGACCGAGCACGAGATCGCCGCCGGGACCAACTACTACCGCATGCTCGGCAAGCACATGGCGATCAAGGACATCCCCGCGACCTACGCCGAGTTCTACGATCTCTTCGACTCCTACGAGCGGGAGAACTTCGCCTACTCCGAGGGCGGGCGCGCCGTATCCGACGCCACCCTCGACCTGATGGTCGACTTCTATCCGCCGTGGCAGCGCCCCATCATCCGCCCCTTCAGCATGGCGCTGCTGGACGAGCGCCTGATCACCGCGTTCCGCTACCCCGCGCCCTCGCGGTTCTGGCGCTTCGCCGCCCGCGCGGGGCTGCGGGCGCGGGCCAAGGTCGTCCGCTTCATGCCGCCGCGCGTGGAACCCTTCCAGGAGAAGGACAGCCCGAACATCCGCAGCTACCCGCGCGGCTACGATGTCAACCGCATCGGCACCTTCCCGCAGGGCTGCCCGGTGCCGCACGACCTCGTCACCACCGAGGTGCCCGGCACCGACATCCGGGTCCCCGCCCCGGGCCAGGAGCTGGCTCCGGAACAGAAGGCGGGCTGAACCAGCCCTGGGCGTCACACCCCCTGCCGCCAGTGCCGGACGCGAGGGCCGCACGCCGCTCCGTCTCGCCCTTCTCCGTTAATCCCGGACACACCGGGGTCGCGACCGCCCGCGCGACCCCGTTTCCCCGGGATCCAACGGAACGTCAGTGGTCCCCCACCCGCTCGTCGGCCACCACCGTGTTCAGCCGCTCCAGGGTGTCGCCGAACTCCTCCATGAACTCGTAGACGACCTGAGAGGTGGACTTCACCCGGTTCAGAGTGCCCACGATCTGGCCGACGGGCGAGGGCGTGAGCGAAGGGTGACGCACCCGGCTGACCCGGCGCAGCGCGTCGGCGATCAGCATGAACTGCAGGGGCATGGGCAGTGTTCCGGGGGAGTCCGCGCCCTCCCACGCGTCGGTCCAGTCGTTGCGGAGCATGCGCGCGGGCTTGCCCGTCATGGACCGCGACCGGACGGTGTCGCGGGAGGTGGCGCCGAGGATCTGTTCCAGGGCGCCGGGCGGGGTGTCGGCCTCCTCCGTGGCCAGCCAGACCGATCCGGTCCACACCCCCTCGGCTCCCAGTGCCATGCCCGCGGCCATCTGCCGACCGCGGCCGATACCGCCCGCCGCGAGCACCGGTGCCGGGGCGACCTCGTCGACGATCTCGGGGACCAGGACCATCGTGGCCACATCCCCGGTGTGACCGCCGGCTTCGGTGCCCTGGGCGACGATGATGTCCACGCCCACCTCGCGCTGCTTGCGCGCGTGGCGCACGCTTCCGGCGATCCCGGCGACGGGGACGCCGCGGCCGTGCGCCTGCTCCACCACGTCGGCGGGCGGCGCGCCGAGGGCGTTGGCCAGGAGGCCGATGGGGTGGCGGAGCGCGACCTCGACCTGCGGCCGCGCGGTGGCGTCGGTCCATCCGAGCAGGAAGTGCGCGGTGTCCTCGTGGGTGATCTCGGGGACGCCGTGCTGGGCGAGCAGTTCGTTGACGAAGCGCCGGTGACGGTCGGGGATGAACTCCGCGAGCCGGTCCCGCAGCCCCTGGCCGTCGGCCGGAGCGAGGTCGTCCCCGGCGTAGGCGGCGGGCATAACGACATCGACGCCGTAGGGCCGGCCGCCCGCATGCGCGTCGATCCAGGTGAGTTCGCGTTCTAGTTCCTCGGGGGTGAAGTAGAGCGCACCGAGCACCCCCATGCCTCCGGCCCTGCTCACGGCGGCGACGACGTCACGGCAGTGGCTGAAGGCGAAGATCGGGAGGTCGATGCCGAACATCTCGGTCGCACGGGTTCGCATGCGGTTATGGAAACACGGAATTGAAACGTGTTCTAGATACGTTGTCTGGCGATTTTCCGGTTGGCGCCGGGACATTCGGCTCTCCGGCGGGCGCCGCCTAGCGCGCCAGCCGCCGCCACACCGGCCGCGGCAGCACGCGCAGACCGGCGAACACCAGCCGCAGCTTGCGCGGCACCCAGACGACGGCGGACCCCTTGCGCAGGCCGTCGGCGACCGCCTCGGCGACCTGGCGGGCCGTCGCCGGGAAGGGCGCGGAGGGGACGTGGGCGGACATCCTCGTGGGCAC
Source organism: Nocardiopsis rhodophaea (assembly GCF_039530945.1). NCBI lineage: Bacteria > Bacillati > Actinomycetota > Actinomycetes > Streptosporangiales > Nocardiopsidaceae > Nocardiopsis > Nocardiopsis rhodophaea. Next base: position 178,771 of record NZ_BAAAPC010000010.1, on the reverse strand, counting down.
GTAGCCGGGGCGGACGACCATCACGCGGGCGCCGGTGCCGTGCAGAGCGTCGCCGAGCCCCTGGGCGAAGCCGTCCAGACCGGCCTTGGCCGCGCCGTAGACGTAGTTGGCGCGGCGTACCCGGACCCCGGCCACCGAGGAGATGACCACGATGGTCCCGTGGCCCTGTTCCTTGAGCCGCGCGGCCACGGCGATGCCGGCGGAGACGTGTCCGGTGAAGTTGGCGGTGGCGGCGTCGGCGGCGGCCACCGGGTCGGTGTCGAAGACGGCCTGCTCGCCGAGGACGCCGAACGCGTCGATGACGACGTCGAGGTCGCCGACCAGCTTCACCGCCTCGTCGACCACGTCGGCGTGGGTGTCGGGCCGGGCGGCGTCGAAGTCGATCGTGTGGACGGCGCTGGCGCCCAGCGCGAGGAACCGCTCGGCGGTCTCCTCCGCACCTCCCCGGTCCCGTGCCTGGCCGGTGCCCGCGTCCCCGCCGTGGCCCTCGCCGCCGCGGGCGGGGCGGGCCGCCAGGACGACCCTGCGCGCGCCGTCGCGGACCAGGCGTTCGACGACGGTCAGCCCGATCTCGCTCCGTCCACCCAGGAGGAGGACCGAGTCCACCGTCCCCACCGCGTTGCGCATGCGACCCCCTCCTCGACCGAGATCTTGGACGTAGCTTCCCAAACGGCGCCGCCCCAGGGAAAGGGTTGGCCGGGGAAACCGCGTATCAGCGAGGTCCCTGGCGGACCGCGACCGGGCGGCGGATAGGACGGCGCCGGTCCCGACCTGGTGCGCCCCCGGCTTGGCGCGCTCCAGGGCGCGCCGCCTGCTCCCCCCTCGTCGCCGCAGACGCGGTGGCCAGGCGCGGGGGATGCGGGCTGCGGCTCCGTACGGGGAGCGTTCCCCCGAGCGCTCCAGGTCATCGACGCAATTGCCCGAGCGCAATATCGACAACCGCTCACGACAGGACTGGGGTCGCTTACTCCGGGTAGGGGTGAACGGGGCATCCAGGTCCGACGGAAAATGGTGGAACAACCGAATAACAGGAGGCCTACGTGGTCGCGTTCTCTGTCGTCTGCTTCAGCTGTGCCGCATTGACCTCGGTCGTCGCCATCTGCCTGACCGGCGCCGCACTGACCGCGGTCGCCCTCGCCATCCTCCACACGGAGCGACGACGAAGAGACGGCTCGGCCGACGGGGGCGCCCCCCGCGCGGCCCAGCCCGATGGCGGGGACGACGCCTGGTACCACGTCCACCGGGCGTTCGGTCCGTGTTCCTCCTGGATGGCCGGGATCGTCGTCGTCACTGCCCTGCTCGCGAGCACCGTCCCGGTCGACGTGGTGGAACTGTCCGTGCCGCTGATCCTGACCGCGGCCGTCGCCGTCACGTTCGTCTGGAGCGCGACGGCGCGCCGCAGCCCCCTCCACCGCCGCACCTTCGAATGCGACGACCGGTGGGACTGATACCGCGGCCATCCCTCCGCTCCTGACCCAGGTTCCCGCTCCTTGAGCCCGCTTGAGTCCGCGCCGCCCGCCCCGAAGCGGCCCGGTCGGCCCGGCTCGGAAGCGACCGCCGGAGCAGCGGCACGCGGGGCTCGTCGCCGCCCTCGACGACCCGCACACCACCGCGGAGCGGCGCTCGGCCCGCACGGAGGCGCCCTGGTCGGACGCCTCACCCCACCGGCGGCGCCTTCGGTGCCTTTCCCGCCGCCGAGGAGGGAAGCGGCGGCATCACAGCTCCAACCTGCGGGACAGGTCGGAGACGAGAACCCCACGCGGGTCGACGCGCTCGCGGACCGCGCGCCACTCGTCGAGGCGCGGGTACATCGCGTGTACCGCCAACGCTTCGGCCCGGCTGTCCTTGGCCAGGTAGATGCGTCCGCCCGCGGAGAGGACCAGCTCGTCGCACGCGCGCAGCAGGCGTGCCAGGCCGGGGAGTTCGGCGGGCAGGTCGAGGGCCAGGGTCCAGCCGGGCATGGGGAAGGACAGCGGCGCGGGGGTGCCCGGGCCGAAGCGCTTCAGCACGGTGAGGAAGGACGGAGCACCGGCCGACGCCAACCGCTCGGCGATCCGGCGCAGGGTGGCCTCCTCGCCGAACGGCACCACGAACTGGTACTGCACCAGACCGTGGGGCCCGTACAGGCGGTTCCAGCCGCGCACGGCGTCCAAGAGGTGGAAGAACGACCCCAGGCCCTGGATCTCGTCGCGGCCGCAGCGGGGCGCGCGGGCGTAGTAGGCGGTGTTGAACGCCCGTACGCTCCACGCGTTGAGCAGCCGCGGAGGCACCCAGGGCGGTGCCCCGGCCACCGTCCGAGGGGCGTAGCGCAGGGGGTCGCGGCGCCGACGGGAGGGCAGGTCGGCGACGCGGGCGTGGTGGGCGCGGGTGAGGACGCCGCGGCCCATGGAGGCACCGCGGGCCAGCAGGTCGATCCAGCAGACCGTGTAGTGGTACCGGTCGTCGGACGCGCTCATCAACGCCAGCGCGGTGTCCAGGTCCGGCGTGCGGTCGGTGTCGACCCGCACAGAGGACGTCTCCACTCCGATGACGTCGAACGTCGCCTCGGTGATGATCCCGGTCAGGCCCATGCCGCCCACCGTCGCCCAGAACAGCTCCGGGTCTTCGGCCGGGCCGATGACGCGCTCGGCACCGTCGGGGGTGACGAGGGTCAAGGAGCGCACGTGCGCACCGAAGGAGGAGTCCACGTGGTGGTTCTTGCCGTGGATGTCGGCGCCGATCGCTCCCCCCACGGTGACGTGCCGCGTCCCGGGGGTCACCGGCACGAAGTAGCCGTGCGGCAGCAGGTGCTCCATGAGGTCGGCGAGGCTGGTCCCCGCCGAGGCGGTCGCGGTGCCGGCCCCCGGGTCCAGCCGCAGGCCGGGCGCGAGGTCGGCGCACTCGATCACCAGGCCCCCGGCGCTCTGCGCGGCGTCGCCGTAGCTGCGGCCCAGGCCGCGCGGGATCGCTCCGCGCCCCGCCGCTCCCGAGGCGCCCGACGTGCCGTGCCCGTTCGGCACACCCTCGGCTCCTGCTCGGCGCAGGAGCAGCGCCGCCTCCTCGGCGGTGCGCGGACGCGCGACCGTCGCGAGGCTGGGCGCCGTGCGGCCCCAGCCGGTGAGCAGGCGGCGGTTCACGCGTAGATCCCGAAGCCGATCAGCCCCACGAGCGCCAGCAGGCAGAGCTGGAGTGGGCGGTCGCGCAGGGCGATCTCCTCGGGCTCCTCGCCGACACCGCGGTCGACCAGCTGGTGATAGCGGAGCACGAACACGAAGAAGGGGATGATGCTCGCCGCGTGGAAGCCGTTGGGCTGGTGGGCGGCGCCGCCCTCCAGAGCCCACAGGCAGTAGGTGACGATCACGGCGGCCGACGCCATGGTGCGGATCTGCACCAGGTAGCTCCGGGAGTACCCGTTGAGGGACGCGCGGGCGCCCGCACTGCCGGGGCTTCGGAGCTCCGCCTCCCGCTTACCGGCCACCACCAGGAGCGCGGCCAGCGACACCACGATGATGAACCAGCCCGTGATCGGGACGCCGATGACCACGCCTCCGGCGACGGCGCGCAGCACGTGGCACCCGGCGACGGCGGCGATGTCGACGACGGTGATGTCCTTCAGCCACAGCGTGTAGGCGGTGGTGAGGGCGAGGTACCCGAGGAGCACCCCGAGCAGGGGCGGGTTGCCGCTGGCGATGGCAGCGATCAGCGCGAAGGCCACCAGGGCGGCGCCCGAGCCGACGGCGAGCGGGACCGGGACGACGCCTGAGGCGACCGGGCGGTTCCGCTTGCGCGCGTGCAGCCGGTCGTGGTGGACGTCGCGGGCGTCGTTGAGGAGGTAGGTGCCGCTCGCGGCGAAGCAGAACAGCACGAAGGTCAGAGCGGTCCAGCCGAGAACGCCCGGGTCGGTGAGCGTCCCGGCCGTTCCGGGAGCGGCGAGGACCAGGAGGTTCTTCAGCCACTGCTTGGGCCGAGCGGTCCGGAGAAGGCCAACCGCGCGTGCCCCCGGCCCCGGCGTCGACGCGGGGTGCGTCAATGCCGGGGCCGGGGGGCGGGACAGCGATTCGCCCATGCGGTCACCAGCTGTTCAGTGCCGGCCGTGGGCCGAGGTCCGGGATCCGACGAGCAGGACGCCGCCGAGGGCGATCAGCACCACGCCGACGATGAGCAGCGCCAGCGGCAGGGTGGTGCGAACGAGCGGGATCAGGTCGGCTCCCTCGGACGCGGTTTCGAGGTTGGACTTCTTGGTCTCGTCGGTGAAGCGCATGTCGCCGTCGAAGAGGACCAGCTTCTCCTCGCCGTCGACGAAGGCGCCGCGGTGCTGCTGTTCGCGCAGGTCGATCGGGGCGCCGGTGGTGGGTTCGATCCAGTAGGTGCGGGTGACGTTGTACATCACGTCGGTGGTGGCGTCGCCATCGCCCTTCATCCCCAGGAGGGACTTGGGCAGGGTGCGCTCCTCGATCTTGGTCGGCTCGATCTTCTGCGTGAACTTGTAGGTGTCGACCTTCTGGCCATCGACGTCGAGGGTCTCTTCACCCGCGAATTTGATGGGGAGGGTCTGCTTGGTGGCGGTGTCGAAGAACTCGTAGTCCTTCTTCTCGGTCAGGAAGGGGAATTTGAACGCCTGCCCCTTCTGCTTGACCGGCTCCTCGTTGACCGAGGCGTCGCAGCAGTCGACCGCCTCGCCGGTAACGCGGTCGTGGCCGACACGGCGTGTGTTGGACAGGAACGCGAAGTCCCGGTCGACGTCCTTGACCCAGGTGAACTGGTCCCAGACGGCGGTGTCGTCGTCGCTGGCGGCCACGTCGCCGCGGACGGTGGTGTAGGCCTCCACCTCGGCGTGCTCGACCAGTTTCAGGTCCTTGGCGCTGAAGTAGGTGGCGTCGTCATCCCGGTTGACCGTCTCGCTGTACTGGTCGAGGGGGGCCTTCATCGCGGCGCCGGCGACCCAGAACCGCAGCAGCGGGGCCAAGACCAGACAGAAGACCCCGAGCGCAATGCAGACGACTGCGGCGGTACGACGCATGAGTTCTCCCGGGCAGAGTTAAGCGGATCTGGAACTTGCTTCATTTTCGGGTAGAGTACTTCTCCATGGCGTGCAACGTCACCAGGGCGTGTCTGAATTTTTATAACATGTTCTAGTCTGCCACGGGGTCGGTGACCTGCCCCAAGGCACCCCCCGACTAGAGCTCGGCGCTCGCGCCACGCGCCCACACCCGCCAGCCGACGGCATGTGGAGGAGGCCGGCCTGTGACAGCACCGCCCGAAGCGAATGGGGCCGCGGTTGGAAACCCGCCCGCGGCCGACTTCGGGACCGGCAACGGCAGGGGCACCACCGCCCCTGCCACCCAAGCCAGACCCGACGTGCGATTTCTTCCCCAGGTCAGAGGGCATCTCACCGGGCTCGACGGCATCCGTGCCATCGCCGCCCTGATGGTGCTGGTGTTCCACGTCGCGATCGAGACCGGTGCGGCGCTCCACCCCGGTGTCTTCGGCGCTCTGCTGTCCGGCGGGCAGTACGGTGTCCCGCTGTTCTTCGCTCTGTCGGGACTGCTGCTGTACCGGCCGTGGGCGCGTGCCGCCCTCGACGGCACGCCGCGCCCAGCGGCCCTCCCGTACCTGTGGAGGCGCGCCCTGCGGGTGCTCCCCGCCTACTGGATCGTGGCGGTCACGGCGCTGCTGCTCTGGTCGGACAACCGGCTCGGGTCGGTGAGCGCGTGGGTCGAGGTGATGACGCTGACTTTCACCTACGACCTCGATCCCTGGTGGGTGGGGACGGGCCCCTACGGCCTTGGCCAGATGTGGAGCCTGTGCGTGGAGGTCTCCTACTACCTGCTGCTTCCGGTGATCGCGTTCCTGCTGGCGCGCTATGCCGCGCGCGGCGGACCGGGCGGAAGGCGCAACGGACGCGGCGCGGCGGACACCAGCGGCGCCCCCTCCGCCTCCATCGTGGACGCCCGGGCCAAGCGCCTGCTCATCGGGCTGGCCGCGCTGGTGGTCCTGAGCCTGCTGGCGTTCTTCCCGCAGTTCTATCCGGAGCCGCGCCCCTACATGCACTCCTGGCTGCCGCGCACGCTCGGGATGTTCGCCGTCGGGATGGGGCTCGCGGTGGTGTCGGAGTGGGCCTGGCGTGAGTCCGGCCCCGACGGCCCGGTGCGCCGCTTCTGCCGCACCGTCCCGCGCGCGGCGACGCTGTGCTGGGCGCTCGCGGCAATCGTCTACCTGCTGCTCTGCACGCCGGCCGCCGGCCCCCGGTTCGTCGGCGTGGACGGCCTGTGGGTCGGCTGGTTCAACACGACCGCCTCGATGGCCTTCGCGTTCTTCCTCATCGCGCCGGTGGCACTGATGCCGCGGCACGACACGGCCCCCGAGAGCACCGACGGCGCCGCCCCCGCCCCGCGCTCGCGCTGGAGCGATGGCGCCTGGCTGCGGACGCTGCTGGCCCACCCCGTGAGCGTCTACCTCGGCAAGATCTCCTACGGGATCTTCCTGTGGCAGTTCGTGGTCCTGTACCTGTGGCGCGGCTTCACGGGCCAGGAGATCTTCTCGGGGTCCTTCTGGTTCGACATCGTTCCCGTCACCCTGGGAACGATCCTGTGCGCGGCCGCCACGTACCGGTGGGTGGAGGGACCCAGCCGCCGCTGGTACAACGCGGTCGGCCCCGGGGGCGGACGGCGGAAGGCGGACCGGGCGGCCGCCACCGGTTGACCGGCGGCGGCCGGAGGAGCCGGACCCGGAGCGCGGGCGGGGCCGCGGTCACGACTCGGACCCCTCCGTCCCGCGCCGAGCTGGACTACGCGTCGCCCTTACCGTCCGTCCTCGCCGTCGTCCTCGTCCTTCTTCGTCTTGTCCCCGCTGCCCTCGTCCTTCGCGCCGTCGCCGCCGTCCTCATCCGCGTCCTGCCGCGCCCAAGGATTGCCGTCGGTCTGCGGCTCCAGCTCTCCGAAGGTCACCCACTGCATGCACAGCTCGTCCTTCCTTGTGTGCAGCAGCAGTTTGTTGCCCGCCCCGGAAACGGGGACGTACCACATGCCGCCCTTGGGGGCAGCGGGCAGCTCGGTGTCGATCCACGCGTCGCCGAGAACGACGCCGATGCGCGTCGAGGTCTCGGCTTTGTAGTTGATCGCGAGGATCATCGTCGGCCCGCCGAACGACTCGACCTGCCACATCACCTGTCCTTCGAGGGTGGACATGCACTTCTCGTCGTCCGGCTTGCCGAAGAAGGCGCTGTCGTCCTTGGGTTTGGCGGGGACGAGGTATCCGGCGTCGTTGAACACGAGTGCGGTGTCCGCGGGGCCGGGGTCGCGGAGCCGCTCGGCGACCCCCTCGTCGGCGAGCGGGCTCAGGACGTGCGAGCTCAGTCGGCGCGGTCCGTTCCATGGCAGCACGATGTCCGCGGGCACCGGACGCGGATAGACGCCCGCCTCCTTCGGTATCTCCGACATCTGGGCGCGCACGGTGTCCAGGTACCAGCGCACCCGGTTGCCGCTGAGGGTGTCGGCGAAGGCGTAGGTCGAGTACCCGGCGGCGAGGATGAAGGCCATGGTGGCGGCGATGGTGACGTCGCGGGCGCGCTTGGGCGGCGGCGTCCACCGGAAGGCGGTGGTGCCGTCCGCCCGGCCCGCGTGGGCACCGCGTCCGGTGCCGTCCGCACCCGGGTCCTCCTCCCGCGTGGGCATGTAGGCGAAGGCGAGGCAGAGAGCGAACACCAGCGCGGCGTCGGCGACGTAGCGGGGGTCAAAGCCGATGGCGTCCTCGTAGCGGCCGCGGGCGATGAGGGTCGGGATGATGTCGACGACCAGCAGATAGCCGAGCACGATCGCCCAAGCGCGCCACGAGCGGCGGCGCACGAGCAGGCTGACGACGATGACCAGGGCCAAGACGGCCCACGCGCCGATGACCACGGGCGCGGACGGGTTGAGCAGGCCACCGGCCGGGGTGACCGGCCCCCATTCGAAGGGTCCGCCGACCGTTCCGGCCGGGAACGTCTCGCCGAGCAGCCGTCGCGCCGCTGTCACGGCGGTGTCGAGCTTGGGCAGCCCGGCGCCCTCGCCCTGGGCGGTGTCCTGCTTGGCGAGGTAGAGCAGGCCGTGTCCCACGGACAGCGCGGCCATGCCGACCCAGAAGGGCATGTCGCGTTCCAGGGTCGCGGCGAAGGCTTTGGGGAACCTCCCGCGTACCAGGAATGCCGCGGCCACGACGAACAGCAGCGGCGGCAGGAACATCGCCTTGACGGAGAAGGCCATGCCGAGCACGACGGCGCCCGCGGTCATCCAGCCGTACCGGGGGTCGCCGGTCCGCAGGTAGCGCACCATCCACAGCAGCGACAGCGCCATGGCCAGCTGGAACGGCACGGCGTTGAGCGCGGCGGACCACCAGGCCAGGACCGGCATCGTCAGCGGGGCGAAGAGGTAGACGGAGAGCGGGGCGAGGATGGCCCAGCGGCGGCCGAAGAGCACCCACAGCAGCCGGAAGACGGCGGCCGACGCGCCCGCCTGGAAGGCGGCCATGATGCCTGCGGCCAGGCCCCAGTCGTAGGGCGCGATGGCGGTCTGAATGTAGGCGAGCAGCATCGCCCCGGGCATCAGGTGGCCTTTGTGCAGACTGGTCAGATAGTCCGGGGTGAGGTTGCTGGCGGCGGCGTTCCCGAAGAAGAGGAAGTCGTCCTCGACGAAGTAGGCGGAGCGCAGCACGTAGATTTTGAGCGCGATGGCGGCGAGGACCAGTACGCCGCCGAGCACCACGAGAGGATCGCGCATGCCGTGGTCGGCCGCGGCGATGGCCCGGCGCACCAGTGTCTGGTCGCTGCGTCCGTCACTGGACGTAGCGGCATCGGCTTGGGCAGGCGTCGAGGGGGCCGAGGTAACGTCCGGAATGGGGTCGCCACCGTTGAGGCCGTGGCCATCGGCCTCCTGCCTCGTGCCTTCGGGACCAGGCATGAGCTCTCACTTCCCAGGGGGTCGGTGCCGGGCCATTTGACGACACCACTCAAAGTGATGTCACAATATAACAAGTTTCACATGCCGCCGTGAGTGTCGCCGCAGCTCCATTGTGGCGGAATAGTCAGAACAAGAACCGGGTTCACCCCCGGGTGAGGGATACCGCCAGGGGGTGGGATCGTGGGCCTCGACGAGGTGCGTGAGGACTGGACCCGGCTCGGGTCGACCGAGCCGCTGTGGGCGGTGTGCGTCGACCCGTCCAAGCGCGGCGGCGGCTGGGACGACGACGAGTTTCTGGCTTCGGGTGCCGCGGAGATCGATGGTGCCATGCGGCGCCTTGAGGAACTCGGCATCCGGCCCGCGGGAGGCCGCGCCCTGGACTTCGGGTGCGGCGCGGGACGCCTCTCCAACGCGCTCGCAGCGCACTTCACATCGGTCGTCGGCGTCGACATCTCCGAGCCCATGCTGGCGGAGGCGCGCCGCCTGGACCGCAGCGGCGGCCGGATCGAGTTCCGCCTAAACGACACGACCGACCTGCGGGCGTTTCCGGACAACGCGTTCGACCTCGTCTACACCGACCTCGTGCTGCAGCACCTCCCCTCGGACCTGGCAGAGGGCTACCTGCGCGAGTTCTGCCGCGTGATCCGGCCGGGCGGGGCCATGGTCATCGGTATCCCAGCACGCGAACGGCGCACCTTCAAGGGCCTGGTGTTCAAATACCTCCCGTGGCCGCTGATCCGCGTCGCCCAGCGCGTCATCCTGCGCTACCCCGCCCCCATGCGGATGCACACCCTGACCCCGGACGACCTGGCATCGCTCCTGGCCCCGGGCGGCGCCCGCATCGTCGCCTCGGACGAGTACTGGGGCGGCGACCACTGGCAGCACCTCCGCCACTTCATCACGGTCGCGCAGGACGACGCGTCAGGACCCGCCGCGGAGGGCACGCCAACGGATAAGCAGGAAACAGACGGCCCCTCCGAGTCAGCGCCAGGAGCCACCCCATGAGCAACACGGGCCTGACAGGTGCCCCCGGCCACTCACCCGCCACCCCGTTCCGCGCCACTCTCGGCCGCTCGGTCGCACTGTTCTCGGCCTTCCGCAAGGAACAGACCGACCCCGACCACTTCTACGGCACCCTGGCCCGCGACACCGTCGCCCAGCTCCGCAGCTACACACCGCTCGACGGAGCCGTCGTCGTCGACATCGGCGGCGGCCCCGGCTACTTCTCCGACGAACTCCGCGCGGCAGGCGCCCACTGCGTCTGCGTCGACGCTGACGTCGACGAACTCCGACTGCGCGACGGCCATATCCCTGACACGGCCGTTCTCGGCAGCGCCCTCGACATGCCTATGCGCACCGGCTCGGTGGACATCTGCTTCTCCTCCAACGTCCTGGAACACGTCCCCCAGCCAGAACGCATGGCCGAGGAGATGGTCCGCGTGACCCGCCCCGGCGGGCTCGTCTACCTCTCCTACACCCTGTGGCTCTCCCCCTGGGGCGGCCACGAGACCTCCCCCTGGCACTACCTCGGCGGCCGCTACGCGGCCGAACGTTTCACCAGAAAACACGGCCGCCGCCCCAAGAACGACTTCGGCTCCACCATGTTCGCGGCCTCGGCCGCCCAAATGCTCACCTGGGTCAAGACCCGCACCGACGTCGACGTCGTCGACATCCTGCCGCGCTACCTGCCCACCTGGATGAAGCCCATCGTCCATATCCCGGGACTGCGCGAAATCGTCACCTGGAATCTGCTCCTGGTCCTCCGGAAGCGCTGATCAATCGCTGCCGTTGCAGCTATCGGCCCCGTCGGTGTCCGGCTTCTTCGCGACGAACGAGCCGAGGCCGACCTCTGGCCGGACGAGTCCCTCTGCCTTGAGGTAGGCCAGTGCCTTCTGGGCGGTGGAGGCTGCGATACCGAATTCAGTGGAGAGGTCCACGACAGAGGGCACCTTGGCGCCGATGGGATATGTTCCATCGGCTATTCGCGCCACGATTACGGACGCCACCTGTCTCCAGATAGGCCGTGTCCGGTCAAGATCCTCGCTCATCCCCCGGACGCTAGAACACTGCGATATACCGTGCGACCGCGGTAGACTGCGGTATACCGTGGTCACTTTGCTACGGCAACAGAAGACCCCGGCGAGTCGGCCAGGACTCCCGGGGTGCGGCCCCACTCGTATGAGGAGTGAGACATGTCCATACTGCCATCTAGGCAGAGCCGACGGATCCGCCCGTACATCACGGCGCTCGAAGCCCAGCGCGCCACAGAAGACCGCCGTTTCCGCCAGTTCGCCGAAACAACCACGGTGCGCGCCGTGGAGGTCAGCCGATGACTTCCACGGCGAACCGGGTCGTGTGGGGCGACTTCTCCGTCACCTACGACCCCGGCCTCTCATCAATGCTGCGCTTCACCGTTCGCGGGCTCGGCGGGCGGATCGTGCGCCTGCGCTCTCCCTACGACGAGGCCCACCGCGCCCTGGTCCAGGAATGCGGCCTCACGAAGGCCGAAGCGACGCGGCTCCTCGGTCAAGCGGCGGGGGTGGAGTCGTGATGGCCACCTACCGCGAGATCCGCGAGGTCTCCGACATGGCCGGCCTAGAGGCCTGGGCCGAGTCCCACGAAGCACCGATCGCCCGCGGCGGGCAGACCCTGAGCGGTCGCGCCATCTACAGCGCGACCTGCGGCTGCCTCACACTCGTCTGCGTCACCCCAGAAAAGGCCCCCGCCCCGCTGGTGTGGCGGTCGCCCTTCGAGTAATCCGGACCCCGCGCGCCTTCCGGGGCAGTGCAGGCGGAGGGCGCGCGGGCGGGGAGCACGTCATCGGCAACAACCTCCACGTCACTCCGGTCTACGAAGATCGCCGCCGTCTCAGCCGCCTCTCCCCCCAGCGCCCTCGTCCCTGTCCGGGCCACCTGACGGGCACGGTCTGGCCTGTCAGCGGCGGCGCAGGGCAGGGTCAGTCAGCGCCGGAGGCGTGTAAAAGGTTTCGTCTCGGCTGACGTCGGTGCCGGGCGGGACGATCTCGTCGATGCGGTCCAGGACGGACGCGTCGAGCTTCACGTCCACGCCCTCCAGCAGGCCGTCGAGCTGCCCGCGGGTGCGGGGACCGATGATGACCGACGTCACCGCAGGGTGGTTCCGCACGAACGCCGTCGCCAGGGTCGGCAGGGAGACACCGGCCTCGGCGGCCGTCTTCTTCAGCTCCGTCACCGCCGCCAGCTTCGCCGCGTTCTCCGGCAGCGCCGTGTCGAACAGCGAGCCCACCATGGGACTGCGGTGGGCCGTTGTCGGGTCGGCTCCGTCCGGGCCGCCGTACTTGCCGGAGAGCCATCCCCCGCTGAGCGGGCTCCAGGTCAGCACACCCATGCCGTACTTCTGCGCAGTGGGCAGCACGTCCGCCTCGATGTGGCGCGCCAGGATCGAGTAGGGCGGCTGTTCGCTGCGGAACCGCACGTGCCCCCTGCGCTCGGACATCCAGTGCGCCTCGACGATCTCCTCCGCGGGAAAAGTCGACGTCCCGACCGCCCGGACTTTGCCCGACCGGACCAGGTCCGACAGCGCCGACAGCGTCTCATCGATGTCGGTGCCCGGATCGGGGCGGTGCACCTGGTAGAGGTCGATCCAGTCGGTGTCCAGACGGCGCAGGCTGTCCTCCACGGCGCGGACGATCCAGCGCCGAGAGTTGCCCCCGTCATTGGCGTCCGGCCCCATCGGCCGGTTGAATTTCGTCGCCAGGACGACCTTGTCGCGCCGGCCCTTGAGCGCCTTGCCGACGATCTCCTCGGACTCGCCAGCGGAGTACACGTCGGCGGTGTCGATGAAGTTGATACCCGCGTCGATCGCGGCGTGCACCATCGCGATCGAGTCCTGGCGATCGGTGTTGCCCCAGGCGCCCAACATCATCGCACCCAGTGCGAACTCGCTGACGGAGATCCCCGTTCCGCCGAGGATGCGTCGCTGCATCTGTTCGCCTCCTCCGTATCCGGCGGCGCCCATCCCCTGGTGGGGCGTCCGCACCGCCAAACACTCTGCTCGCGGACGGGCGGGGCGACCAGGCCCGCTCTAACCGGGGTCTGCCAGTACCAGGCTAGATAACGTTGATGTCATGGTGCACGACCACGCAGAGATCGGGCGATTCCTCAAGGCGCACCGGAGCGCGCTCTCACCGGACCGCGTAGGTCTTCCCGAGGGACATAACCGGCGCCGGGTGCGGGGCCTGCGCCGTGAGGAGGTCGCGCAGCTCGCGGGCGTGAGTGTCGACTACTACACCCGCATCGAGCAGGGGCGCAGCGGCGCCGTCTCACATGAGGTCCTGGACGCGCTCTCCGACGCCCTCCACCTCACCCGCGTCGAGCGCGACTACCTGCAGAATTTGGCGAGGCGGTTCGCGCGGCGTTCCGGCGGGGCTGGGCGGGCAGCCGGGCCCGCCAACGGACCGTGCGCGCCGCCGGACCTGCCGCCCGAGCGCGTCCGCGGCCCGGTACGGGCTCTCATCGACGCCATGGACGACGTTCCTGCACTGGTACTCGGCGGCGGCCTGAACCTGCTCGCATGGAACCGAATGGCCGGCCGACTGATGCCCATCCTCGACGAAATCGCCGAGCCACACCCGAACATGGCCCGGCTGCTCTTCCTGCATCCCGACGTCGCCGCCCTCCACCTCGACCTCGACGAAATGCGGCGCGAGGTGGCGGCCAAGCTCCGGGCCGACACCGGCCGCCGCCCCGACGACCAGCGGCTGTGCCGAGTGGTGACCGGACTTAAGGCCGAAAGCCCGCTCTTCCGCGACATGTGGGAGGCCCAGGAGGTCCGCGAGAGGATGAACGGCGAATGCCGCCTGCGACACCCGGTAGTCGGCGACCTGTCGCTCCACTTCGAGAAGATGCTGATGCCCGCCGACCCCGGCCAGATGCTGGTCACCTACGTGGCGGAACCGGGATCGCCCGCCGAGTCGGCGCTCCGGCTGCTAGCGGGGGCCGAGGAGACCGTCTGACCGCGGACGCCGTCACCGCGAACAGTACGGGTGTTGCCGCCGTACGAAGGGCCGTTTCGCCCCTCATTTATTGGGCTGAAGCATCGCGATGCCCCGCCCGGGAGGACGAGGAAAGGCGACGCCGATGGTCATCCATTTCACCTCCGCGTGCGCGGAGCTTTGAGCAAACGACCTGCCACAACTCAGCTCGTTATCTTAATGCGACCTCGACCAACATTATTGCGGTCACTGTCCATCCGGGATTCCTCGTGCTAAGCCGTTTGGGCTATCCACCACGCCCGAAAGTGCGCTCTGGAGCGGGTTGTGTGATGTGACCAGAGGCCGGGTGCTTGGTTCTCCAGGAGGGCGGGCTCGCTTGCGCAGCAGATGGGGAACGCACCTTCCGTTGGCCCTGGGCCTGCCATGGTCGCGGAGCGAGGGCGAACGTTTACCGCTACCGCGTGGACCGACTATCGGACTCGACGGTTTCGGTGGCGCCAGTTCCGCCGCTCACTGGGCGCGCATCGGTGGGGAGGTCTGAGACAGCCGGGGCACGCACTCGCGCGGAAAGCGCTGGTCCGCGCGAGGGTGCTCACCCGGCTGACCGGGTGTTCCATGGTCTTTTTCGGGGTTTGTCCCAACCTCACCTGGGGCAACAGAGTGAATACATTGCGCATCCGACGCAGGGGTGAGCGTGGTCCGTAAGCGGTTCGAACGGGAGTGGGGGCCGATCTCGCCGGGGTTGGGGGCGCGTCCCGCCGACCTGTCCGTAACCGCAGGGGACCGGTCGTCGGTTCGTGGGTGAGACCCGTCCCGGGCTGGGGGCGCTCGGGTTCGAGAGGGAACGGGCGCGTCCGAAAGCGTCGGTGCGACGCGCCGGGGCGGTCTTCGTTCCGGGCCGCAGCAGTCAGGCACGGTCGGCCTCCGACAGGCGGAGAGGCGGGGAAGGAGCGGTGCGATGCGGGCGCCGGAGACGGTGGGACGGAACGTGTGCGAGCAGGAGCCACCGACGTTCGGGGAGGCGGAGCGGCACACAGGGCGAATCGCCGCCAGGTTAACGGAGGAGATCGCCTCCGGCGGACTCGATCTGCCCCTTCCCGGGGGCGGTTCCACCTGGCTGCGCTGGGAGCGCTTGCGTGACCTTGCCCAGGAGGACCTCTCCCTGGCCCGGTTGGCCGAAGGGCACACCGATGCCATCGCGATCCTGTCGGAACTCGGCGGCCCGCCCGCCGAACCCGGCAGCGTGTGGGGCGTGTGGGCCGCGCATCCCCCCGGAATGCCTCTGATAGCGGACAAGACGGGCGGGAACTGGAGGCTGCACGGCGCCAAACCGTTCTGCTCCGGCGCCCGCGTCTGTACCCACGCCCTCGTCAGCGCCGACATCGCCGCTGGAGAACGTCGGCTGTTCGCGGTGCGTACGGACGAAACGGAGCCCCGGACGGGCACGTGGGCGTCGGCGGGCATGGCGGCCAGTGACACGCTGACGGTCCACTTCGACGGTGTCGACGCCGAACCGGCCGGACGGCCTGGCGGCTATGTGGGCCGACCGGGGTTCCACCACGGCGGGGCGGGCGTGGCGGCCTGCTGGTTCGGGGGAGCCCTCGCCGTCGCGCGTCCCCTGGCCGCCCGCGCCGACCGGGTCGAAGCCGATGCCCACCTGCTCAGTGCGTTCGGGGCGGTGGACCGGGAGCTGTACGCCGCGGGTTCTGTGCTGCGCCGCGCTTCGCGTGAGATCGACGACCATCCGCGGGACGGAAGCCGCGCCGCCGTGCTCGCCGCGCGGGTGCGGGCGGTCGTCGCCGATACCTGCACCCGTGTTTTGCGCCGGACGGGAGAGGCGCTCGGCGCGGGGCCACTCGCGGGCGACGCGGCCTACGCCCGCGCCACGGCCGACCTGTGCGTGTACATCCGCCAGCACCATGCTGAGCGGGATCTTTCCGAACTGGGAACGCTTGTCGCCCCGGGAACCTGGATGGGTGCTGCCAATGACTACTGACACCACCCGCTCCTCGCATTCGTCGAACCCTGCCGACGACACCGGGACGCCCGAGGCGGAGTGGAGGCGGTGGCCGGAACTCGGCCGGATCCCCGACTTGGACCTGCGCGGTGTGCGTGAGGCGGCGGTCGTGGCCCCTCATCCCGACGACGAGACGCTCGGCTTCGGCGGCGGGCTCGCACTCCTCGCCGCGAACGGCGTCCGCCTGCGGATCATCGCGGTGACCGATGGTGAGGCATCGCATCCCGGCAGCACCGCGTTCACGCGGGACCAGCTCGTCGCCAAGCGCGCGGCCGAACGCGCGCACGCCTTGGCGGCGCTCGGAGCGGCGGACGCCGAGGTGGTGCGGCTGCGTCTGCCCGACAGCGGTGTGGGCGAGTGGGAGACCGCGCTGGCGGACCGGTTGGTCGATCTGTGCGGCGACGCGGACGTGTGCGTGGCTCCGTGGGAAGGGGATCCGCACCCCGACCACGAGACGGTCGGCCGGGCCGCGGCCACATCCGCGCGGACGCGCGGTACGCGGCTGCTGTCGTACCCGGTGTGGACCTGGCACTGGTCGTCTCCCGGTGACGCGTCCGTTCCGTGGGCCCGGGCGCGCCGACTCGGCCTGTCCACAGACGCCCGCTGCCGTAAGGACGCCGCCATCCTCTGCTTCGAGACGCAGATATCGCCGATAGGTCCGGAAGCCTCGGACCGGGCCGTCCTGGAACCGGAGATGCTGGCCCACTTCGCGCGTGATTTCGAGGTGGTGTTCGCGTGACGGTCGACAGAGCCTATTTCGACGCGATGTACGCCGTTTGCGACGACCCGTGGGGGTTTCGGACTCGGTGGTACGAGCGGCGCAAACGCGCCGTGAGTATGGCTGCAATGCCACATGAGCGCTACGCGTGCGCGTTTGAGCCGGGGTGCTCGATCGGGCTGTTGACCAGGGAGCTCTCGTTTCGCTGCGATCAGGTTCTGGCGTGGGAGGGCGCGTTTGAGGCCGCCTCACGGACGCGGGAGGAGCTGGCCGACGCCGGGAACGTCCGCGTGGTCTGGGCGCGTGTGCCCGAGAAGTGGCCGGAGGGCGAGTTCGACCTCGTCGTCCTGTCCGAGCTGCTCTACTACTTCGACGACCAGGACTTGGCCACCGTCCTCGACTTGGCGCGGGGTTCGCTCCGGCCAGGGGGAACGCTTCTTGCCGTCCACTGGCGCCATCCGGTTGCCGAGCACACGCGTTCGGGGGATGACGCTCACCGGGCATTAGCGGAACTCCCCCGGCTGGGACGGCTGGTCGAGCACCGGGAGGAGGACTTTCTCCTCGACGTCTACCAGGCCGGGCGCTGCGCGAGGCCCGCCTCTGTTGCCCGGGCCGGGGGGCTGGTGTGATCGCCGGGGTGGCGGTGGTGGTCCCGGCGCACCAGGAGGAGCGGCTTCTCGGGGACTGCCTGGGGACGGTGAACAGGGCACTGGACGCCTGCCCCCTGCCTCCGCACGCGCGGCATGTGGTCGTCGTCGCGGATGCCTGCACGGACCGGACCGCGTCGATCGCCCGCTCGGCGGGCGCACACGTGGTCTCCACATGCCACCGCAACGTGGGCAACGCTCGCCGTGAAGGGGCGAGGTATGCCTTGCGGTTGGCACACGGCTTGGCCCGGGACACGCTGTGGCTGGCCGCGACCGACGCGGACACGCTTGTCCCCGAGAACTGGATATCCGGACAACTGCGACTCGCCCGCGAATACGACGCCATGGTGGGGACCATCGACGTGCCGGACTGGTCTCCCCGCGCCCCTGGTTCCGCCCAGTGCTTCGCCCACCTCTACCAGCGGGGCGAGGGGACAGGCCACCCCCATGTCCACGGGGCCAACCTCGGTGTCCGGGCGTCGGCCTACTGCGCCGTCGGCGGCTTCCCACCTCTCCCCTGTTCCGAGGACCATGCACTGGTGGCCGCGTTGGAGATCGGAGGATATCGGGTGCACCGGTCCCGCGATCTCTCCGTGCTGACGTCCGCGCGGGTGGACTCGCGCGCACGCGGGGGCTTCGGCGACTACCTCACCCGGATCCTGTGAGAGAGGGGACCGCACCCGGCCGCCCCCATCTCCGACGAGTCTGTTCACCGTGGTCGCCGACACTCGCGTGCGCGGTCGGCCCCGCCACGTGGCGCGTGCCCGGGGATCCTGCCCGCTGATCGCCCGCCGCCGCTCCCAGCACCGTTCGGGGCTGGGCCCGACGCTGGGTGGTGGAGCGGTGTTGGGCCGACGTCGTGCTCGCCACGGCGCGCGGCCACTTCGCGAGAAAGGGGGGCCGTCCGCAGGGGCGGACGGAAGGGAAAAAATCCCCCTTGCCAGTTTCAACGTATAGCGCACCGGGGGGCTTGCGGCAAGACCCGGGTCGTGTCGCAGAATCGTCGATCGCGACCAGAACCCGCGAGAATCAGGGATCCGTGAAGCGCGGGCGCTTTTGCCCATGTGCCGGTCACGCGGGACATCGAACCGCCGCTGGGACGCGGCGCGCAGTCGCGGACACTCGCCACACGGGTACGGGTGTGCGCGTTGCCGGACCGCGCGCGGCGACTGGTCGAGACGCGGCCATTGTCGAATGGGGGGTTTTCTTGATTGACGTGATCGTGGTCGGCGGCGGGCCGACCGGCATGATGCTGGCCAGCGAGTTACGCCTGCACGGCGTGCACACGCTCGTGCTGGAAAAGGAGGCAGAGCCGACCACGTATGTCCGCGCGCTCGGCCTGCACGTGCGCAGCATCGAGGTCATGGACCAGCGCGGCCTGCTGGACCGGTTCCTCGCACACGGCCAGCGGTACCCGGTCGGCGGCTTCTTCGCCGCCATCCCCAAGCCCGCGCCCGACCTGGACACCGCCCATCCCTACGTCCTCGGCATCCCGCAGCCCACCACCGATCGCCTACTGGCCGAGCGCGCCACCGAGCTCGGCGCCGAGATCCGACGCGGCGGCGAACTGGTCGGGCTGAGCCAGGACGACCACGGGGTGAGCGCCGAGCTGGCCGACGGCACGCGGTTGCGCTCGCGCTACCTCGTCGGCTGCGACGGCGGCCGCAGCACGGTGCGCAAGCTGCTCGGCGTCGGGTTCCCCGGCGAGCCCGCCAGGGCCGAGACGCTGCTGGGCGAAATGGAAATGACCGAGGATCCGGAGACGGTTGCCGCCATCGTCGCGGACGTCCGCACGACCCACCAGCGGTTCGGCGCCGGGCCCCTGGGGGAAGGGGTGTACCGCGTCGTCGTACCCGCCGCAGGGGTGGCCGCGGACCGCTCGGTCCCGCCGACCCTGGAGGAGTTCCAGCAGCGGCTGCGTGCGGTGGCCGGCACCGACTTCGGTGTGCACTCACCGCGCTGGCTGTCCCGGTTCGGCGACGCCACCCGGCAGGCCGAGCGCTACCGGATGGGCCGGGTGCTGCTGGCCGGGGACGCGGCGCACATCCACCCGCCCGTCGGCGGGCAGGGGCTCAACCTCGGGATCCAGGACGCGTTCAACCTCGGCTGGAAGCTGGCCGCCGAGGTCAACGGGTGGGCGCCGGAGGGGCTGCTGGACAGCTACCACACCGAACGGCACCCGGTGGCCGCCGACGTTCTGGACAACACCCGCGCGCAGATGGAACTGATGTCCACCGAGCCGGGTCCCCGGTCAGTACGACGGTTGGTGTCGGAACTGATGGACATCGAGGAGGTCAACCGGCACCTGACCGAGAAGATCACCGCGATCGGGGTCCGCTACGACGCCGGAGCGGGGCATGACCTGCTCGGCCAGCGGATGCGCGACATCAGCCTGAAACGGGGCCGCGTGTATGAGCTGACACGCGACGGGCGCGGACTGCTGCTCGACCAGACCGGCCGACTCTCGGTGGCGGGCTGGGACGACCGGGTCGACCGCGTTGTCGACGGCAGCGAGGAACTGGACGTCCCCGCCGTACTGCTGCGGCCCGACGGCCATGTGGCGTGGGTCGGTGACGATCAGCAGGACCTGCTCAGCCGACTTCCCCGATGGTTCGGTGCTGCCGTCGGCTGAACGCACGGCCGTGGCCCGGAAAGAGGGGCCTTGATCGCGGCGCTGGAGTGGCTGGTGGAACGCCGCGACCGCGCAGTCAAGGCCCCTACTTGCTGCCGGATGACCGCCCTGCCGCACCGGAGTCGGCGGTGGCCGCGACGCTGCCGCTCAGCGTGGTCAGCCGGGAAAAGGCCGCCCCTGTCCGCGTCAACCACACGGGGCGTCAAGCCAGGGAATAAGGGCCCGGCGTCGAGCAACAGCACCGGTTTTGTCCACGATCACGCTGCGCAGAGTTCTCCGTGGTCGCTACCAGAGGTACCCGGCAGCACCCATCGCCACGACGAGGACCAGCGCCACGACCGCTATGGCGATCAGCAGCCACCGCGGGACGGGCTTTTTGGCACCAACGAAGTACAAGCCGCTGACGCCCGGAACGAGCTGGAGAATTCCAGCACCGGCCACCACGAGATCCACCGTGCTCTCCTCACTCAACATCGGGGTCCGTGTCAATCCGGGCCGCCGCGACTGCGCCCGGGACAAAAAGCGTCAGCAGAGGTCCAGCGATGCCAGACCCGAGGCATCCGGTCCGGCGGCCCGTGGTGTACCCGGAAGGATGCGCCACAACGATGGGTGAACCGGCGGCCACCGCTGGGGGCGCCCTTTTCGGTACGCGTTCCCGCCTCGATCTACTGTCCCGTGAGGTCGTGGCGCGGCCCGCGCCGCGCACGGGCCGCGGCCAGGAGCCCCGCGGCGAGGAGGACCGTACCAACCGCCCCCAGGACGATGGGGAGGTAGGTCCGCACCGCGATGAGGAGCAGGCGGGTAGAGCGCGCGTTCTCCGTGTAGGCGGAGACCTGGGTGTCCTGCAGGGTGAGGTCGGCGTCGAGGAGGACGCGCTCACCCCGGCCCGACTCCGAGCGCAGTGTCTCCGTGCGTTTCTCGGCGGCGTTCACCACGTTGCCGCTCACCGGTTCGATCCAGTAGGTGCGTTCCACCTCGACCCACCGGGTGGCGTCGACCGTACCGTCGCGGTCCAAACCCAGGGCCGCGGCGGGGACCTCGCGGGACGACTGCGGGACCTGGGTGGGGCTGATGCGCTGGACGAACCGGCGTGTGGCCGTCCCACCGATGTCCTCGGTCCCGTCGAACACCATCCGGGGCGCGGCGCGGATGTCAGCGTCGTAGAAGGCGTATTCGTCGTCGGTGGCGTTCGCGGGCCAGCTCAGGACGAGTCCGGCCTGCCGCACCGCGCGGTCTCCGTCGACATGTTCGCCGCAGCAGTTCACCGCCGTGCCGGTGGACCGGTCGACGATGACCCGCCGGTCCATGTGTTCGATCATGTGCTCCTTGGTCGCGGTGTCGGTGGACATGTCCCAGGCGCTCCACCCCGGGTTGCCGGGGCTCGTCGTGCCGGTGACGCCGATACTGCGCACCACCTCGGTGTCCTTGACCGTCTTCCAGGTGCTGGTGTCGAGGTACGTGGCGGCCTCGTCGGTCAGCCGCAGCTCCATCCGCATGTCCGCGGGGATCATCGCGATCTGGCTGTACAGGAAGAACCTCAGGAGGAGGGCGAAGGTGATGCAGAAGGCCCCGAACGCCGCCAGCAGCGGGGCGGCGTTGCGGCGGAGCACGCCAGGACCGGTTCGGGCGGCCTGTGCCTCGGGGGTCAGGGGCTCCCTGGCGGTTGCCGGGCTCACGTCGTCACCTCCTCGACGTCCCGTTCGCCGTCCGAGCGGCCGTCGCCCGCGGTCGCTCCTGCCCTGGCACCGCTGCCGCTGCCGTTGCCGTTTCCGGGCGGGGCCCCCTCCCGCGACGCGTCCGTCGCCGTGTCGACCATGAGTGGGCGCGTCCGGTGCGCGTCGGCGTCCGGCTCCGGCTGTTCCAGGATGGTGAAACCGCCTAGCGAGACCACCATCCGGGCGACAGCCGGCAGGCAGAACAGCTGCGCCACCCAGCCGCGCAGCGGGTCACCGAGCAGCTCCCCGATGTCGTGGAAGGGCATGTACATCGACAGGTAGGTGCCGACAGCCAGAGAGATACCCGCGCACGCGAGCGCGACGGTGACGGTCCACGGCCCGGCGAGCCAGCGGATGATGCGGCCGCCCAAGGCCGGGCGCTCGGGTCGGGCGTGCCGCAGTCGACCGGACGGGGCCCTCCCCAGCCACCACACGAACACCAGTACCGCGCCCGTGACCGCGGCACCGGACGCACCGGCCACCCACAGCCCCAGGCCGACGCCGGCGGGGACCAGCGCGATGCGGCCGACCCTGCCCACGCGCCCCGGCACGGCGGCGGCGAGGCGTGCGGCGGGACGGGTCTTCTTCGGGCGGCGCAGGGCGAGGACGCCGGCGAGGAGCGCGAGCACCGCGCCGACTCCCAACGCGAGGTGGTAGATGCCGTCCGGGGCATACGAGAGCGTGACCGTTCCGTGGGTGCCCGCGGGCAGCTGCCAGGCCTGCTTCCACCCGTCCAGCCGCACGGGCTCCAAGGGGTCGTCCGACCCCTCGACGGTCGCTTCCCACCCGTCGTTGAAGTTCTCGTTGACGACGAGGTAGCTGTCCTCGTCGACGGCCACATCGAACCGGCGCTCGCTGTTGCCCCAACCGGCCAGTCTGGGGACGTCGGCCGTCGTGACCGGTGTGACCGAGTCCCCGGAGTTCTTCTCGCCGCCGCTTCCGGCTGGCTTCTCGGCTCGGGCCGCGAGGTCGGTACCGTCCTGTTCGACGATGGCCGAGTCCACCTGGTACTGGTTCCCGGGCTTGACGACGAGCCGGTTGGACCCGGCCTTCAGGTCGACGTCGTCGCAGCTCTCGTAGCCCAGCGGTTTCCCGTTGAGCTTGTCCTCCAGCGTCCCGGAGACGATGCGGGTCTCCACGCGCTCGCCGTTGACGCGGAGCACCGGACCGAGCCCGCACGCCGTCGTGGCGTCACCGCCCTTGATCGGCTTCAGCGGTTTCACGCCGGGCAGGGCGATCCGCTGGATCTCCAGCGGCTGGTTCTCCGGCGGGTCGAAGGTAATGGTCAGCTTGTCGGTGGTGACCGGCGCGAAGTTCACCCACCCGTTGCCGTCGAGCCAGGCCTCGCGGACCGTGGATCCGGTGTCTACGGTGACGCGGATGGGCCGGGAGAGGCCGATGCCGCGCGGGAACTCCACGCGCATCCCGTTGAGCTTGGTCGACTTTCCCAGGTCGACGTCGAGCTGGGGCTGGTCCTCGTCCGGGTCGGGGTACCAGACGGTCTTGTCGTCGCCATCGAAGGCGTTGCGCCCCACGGCCGCGGGATGCCGGACCGACGTGGAGGACGAGGTGATTTTGGGGTATCCCCCGGCCCGGTTCGCCGCGTTCTCGACGTCGACCGGGTCGATGACGACGGCCTCGCCGCGGACGGTGTGCCGCTTGGACGCCGCGTCCTTTGACACCTCGAAGGTGCGGTCCATCCCGAAGGCGTCCTCGCCCTGGACGGCGAGCCTCGGGTTGCACACCCACACCTCGGAGCCCTCCATGCACCCCGGAACGGTGCCGGTGGACCCCGTGAACATCATCGTCCCGGCTCCGGCCACGCCCGGCACGTCGAGGGTCCGGGAGGCGTCCAGGCCGGGGATGTCGATGTCGGTGATGCCCACGCGGCTGCCGAACCGGTAGTCCGGCTCCCACGCGAGCTTCTTGATCTGGATGCGGAGCCGCTTGGTCTCCCCGCTGGGGAGGCGGAAATCCTGTGGTTTGCCGGTGGCGGACACGGGAGCGGTGACCCGGTCGTCGTCGGTGACCAGCGCGATCTCGGAGGGCGGCGGCTCCCCGGTGATCTGCTCGAAGGCGATGCTCACCTTGCGGAGGTCGCGCGGCTTGTCGAACTCGACTTCCAGCCACTGACCGATGGAGCCGGTGAACCCGCTGGACCGCCACGAGGTGGCGAACGAGTCGTCGAGCGCGGCGAACGGCGCCCGACCGGGGTCGCGGGTGCCGGGGCTGGCGTTGGCTCCGGCCTCCGACGAGGATGCGGTGACGGACGCGATGCCGCGGTTCTTGGCCACGGCCGTGTACCCCTCCCAGGCCGGGTCCTGGATGTCGGGCGCGGGCGCGTCGCGCTCGTACTCCTCGTCGGCGGTGAGGGTGTGGCTGACGTTGTGCCGGACGTCGGAGTAGACGACCTCGCGGCGCCGGGCGGTGTCGGTGACGACGGTGTTCTCCGGCGCGATGTCCTCGGCTCCGGGGTCGTCGCCGACGATGACCGGCCGGTCGTCGCGGAGGATGCCCTGCTCGGCCATGGAGAGCAGGGATTCGGGGCCGCCGGTCACGCGCAGCGCCTTGTCGGCGGGCACGGTGCCGACGACGGGCGCCGGTCCGCCGTCCCGGCCGTCGACCCCGTCGCCGACCTTGTAGATCTCCAGCGAGCGGTAGGGCTGGTCGTACCACTCGCTCGCCCGGTAGGCCTCCGTGGCACCGATCTCCGGGCCGAAGGCCACCACCCGCGTGATGCCGGGCGAGTCCCGCAGCGCCTGGTGGACGCGGGCGGGCCAGCCGCCGTTGTTGCCGGTGCGCTGCAGGTCGTTGCGGACGAGCAGGTAGGTGACGCCCATGCGGGACAGCGTCGCGGTCAGTCCGGCCGAGCCGCGACCCGAGGAGATCCGCTGGTCGAGCTCATGGGTCAGCCGGGAGACGCCCGCGGAGCCCCAGGGGATGATCTGCTGGTTGGTCCACGCGCTGCGCATCAGCGGCTGCATGGGTTCGTCCATGGGCCGCCCCCACTCGTACTCGCCGCGGGCGGAACCGGGAACGGCCATGGTCATGCCGCCGGGTCCGCTGTTGTGCGCGTCCAGCCACTTCGCGGCCTCGTACCAGTATCCGGGGATCCGCTCGAAACCGCCGCGTGTGGCCACGCCCACCGTCGCGACGGGGGTGAGGGTGATGAGGAAGGCCACCGCGACCGTTCCCGCGACGGCCCGGCGCACCACGTGGTGCGAGAGCCCCAGCGTGCGGATCCATCCGCTGCGGCGGTCGGCCGCGTCCAGCGCGGCGACCACGGGCAGGTGGGCCAGCCCCAGCACGAGCGGGAGCCGGATGAGCGCGTCGAACTTGTGGATATTGCGGAACGGGCTGAGGATGCCGTCGAACGCCGCCTGCATGGTGGGGGCGAGCGGACCGGTGAGGTCGCCGGTGTATCCGGCGACGATGATCGCCGTGCCGGTGAGCACGGAGACCACGAGGAACACGCGCTCGGGCATCCGGCGGTTGATCAGCCCGGCCAGGCCGAGCCCGGCGACGAGCGCGGTCGCCACTACCAGCCAGGGTTCGGTGGAGAGTTCGGCGCCGGCGGGCAGCGGAGGCTGGCCTTGCGTGGGGACGTAGCCCATCCAGTTGGAGGCGCCGCGCAGCGCGTTGATGAGGGAGGTGACGCCGGTGGTCGTGGCCGCGTCCTCGGTGAACGGCATGAACGAGAACACGTAACTGCCCATGACCAGCAGCGGGGCCAGCCACCAGAAGGAGACCAGGAACAGCGCCGTCAGCCACCAGGCCAGCAGCCGGAA
This sequence comes from Nocardiopsis rhodophaea, assembly GCF_039530945.1. Taxonomy (NCBI): domain Bacteria; kingdom Bacillati; phylum Actinomycetota; class Actinomycetes; order Streptosporangiales; family Nocardiopsidaceae; genus Nocardiopsis; species Nocardiopsis rhodophaea. The sequence goes on along the minus strand of NZ_BAAAPC010000010.1, from coordinate 153,370 downwards.
CTTGCGCGCCCCGTTGGCGCGGGTGAGCAGGTAGATCAACGGGACGACGAGGACCGCCAGCTCGGAGGCGGCGTTGGTGCCGCCGCACAGGAGGAAGGCGACGCCGGAAAGCATTGCCATGCGCATCGGGTCGCGCCCGTGGCGGGCCCCGTAAACGAGCGGCAGGATGATCCACGGCAGCAGCATCATCGGCTGCAGCTCCGCGGAGTTGTAGGAGATGAGCGTGAGCACGCGGGGCGCCAGCGCGTAGGCCACGCCCGCGATGATCCGGGTGTTGGTCGTGCCGATGCCGAGCGCGGCGGCAAGTTTGAAGGTGCCGAGGAACGCGGCGCACAGCAGCACGGCCATCCACGTGCGCTGGACCAGCCATTCGGGCATGTCCAGGGCGATGAGCAGCGCGTGGAACGGCCCGTTGGGGAAGAAGTACCCGTAGGCCTGGTTCTGCAGCTGGCCGAAGTAGGACGGGTCCCAGAGGTAGAGGGCGCGTTCCAGGAAGCCGAACGGGTTGATCGTGAGGTCGATCTTGGTGTCGCCGACGATCAGTTGCGGGTCGAGGCTGAACGCGACGGCGCTGAGCAGCAGGCAGACGCCCAGCAGCTTGAGTCGGCGCAGCAGGTTGGTGTCCGTGTCGGGGCGGGCCTCCTCGCCGGGTCCGCCCTGATCGCCCCGCCCGTTCGGAGCGTGCGTTGCGGGCAGGGTCACGTGGCGGCCTCGCCTGAGGGGGATGCCGTCGGGGCGGTGGACGCGGGTGCCGACACGGACGCGGTGTCGGGTGCGGTGGCGGCCACGCTGGTGGGCGCGTCGGCGCGGCCCAGGGTGGAGGCGATCAGGCGCGTCATGTTCGCCCCGCTCTTCTCCCAGGTGAAGCGGGCCGCCCAGGTGCGGCAGGCGGCGCTGATCTCGGCGGCGCGCGCGGGATCGCTGAGTTCGGCCAGCGCCTTGTCCACGACCTCGGTCAGGTCCTCGCCCTCGCGCACCAGCCATCCGGTTTCGCCGTGCCGCACGGAGTCGCGTAGGCCGTCGACGTCGTAGGCCACCGTCGGGACGCCGAGCCCGGCTGCCTCGATCACGGTGAGCCCCCACCCCTCGAACTCCGAGGCGGTGACGTGCAGGAGGGAACCGGCCAGGACGGCGTTCTTCTCCGCTTCGGGGAGGAAGCCGTGCAGCCGGACGTGGTCGTGGAGGCCCTCGCGTTCGATGCGCTCGGCGATCGGTTCGGTTTCCGGGCCGCGTCCGACAATGTGCACGCGCAGGCCGGGCCGGGAGTCGCGGAGCCGGCTGGCGATGTCCACGACGCGGGAGACGCGCTTCTGGACGACGACGCGGCCAAGGCTGACGATCGCCGGGGAGCCCATGGTGTCGTCGTGCGTGCCGGTCGGGGCATCGGTGCGGGTGGCCTCGCCCGACCGCGCGCGCCGGGCGGCACGCGCGCAGTCGAGCGCGATCGGCTGAACGGGCGGGCTGCCGTTGTGGATGACCGTGATGGGGGCGCGCCAGCGGAGCTTTTCGCGCATGGCGCGGCGCGACGACTCCGAGACCGTGACGGTCATGCACGAGCGGTAGACGCGGCTGGCCACCGTGCTCTCGATGAATCTGCCGAACCAGGCGAGAGGACGGTTGAAGTACGCGTTGAACTGCAGGTCGTGGACGTGGTGCACGACACTGATGACGCGGGTGCGGCGGGGCAGGAGCAGCCGGGAGAAGAACGGGATGCCGTTCATGCAGTCCAGGGCGACGTGGAACTCGCGCCGCCAGAGCAGCAGCCAGAGCATGACCAGCGGGTAGACGCTGAACTTCTGGCCCATGCGGCGGATGACGATCCCTTGGCGGGTCTCCACGCGCGCCTGGCCGGGCTCGCGGCTGGTCAGGAAGGTGACGCAGGCGCCGCGCCCGGCGAGGTGGCGGCTCATCCGCCAGGCGTACTCCTCGGCGCCGCCGGCGACCGACTGCCACGGGTCGCGCCAATTGATCATGACGATGCGGACGCCGTCGAGGCGTGGCTCGGTGGGCTCGTCCGGCTCCCTGGGGCTCTGCGCGCGCGCCGACTCCTGGGCGTGCTCCGCCTCGGGGCCACCCGCGGCCTCCGAGGGGAAGGGCACGCCCACCGGCCGGATCCGGCCCGCGCCGGAGGTCTCCGGCGCCTCGGGGTCGAGGGTCACCGGCGGCCCGTAGATCGGGTCGAGGAAGAGGGGGGTCTGCTGGTAAACCACATGCTCTCCTGTTCCGCCCACTCACCCAGACGAGCGCTCGTTCAGGCGTCGCGGCGACGGTTCCCAGGGCTGGGAATCTCTGGGCCGGACGGGGGAGGAATCAGGGCAAAAGGTGCACTGTAGTGGCGATCCTGACCGCCAACAACACCACGAGTTGCGGGTTCCCCCACCGGCCGGACCTGCTCTGACGGGCGGGCCACGCGGGACCGCGAGACGATGTCGGACGTCGGGGAAGACTCTCAGACGGCCTCGCTGTCGACACAGCGCAGCGAGGCCGCCCGCGGCGAATTAGCGGTCGCCGTAGTTGTAGAGAGACTCATTCACCGGCTCGGCCGATGAATTGGCGCTCGTTGCGACAGTGGACCCGACGAGGGCCAGCGTGCCCGCCATAGCCGCTCCGATCACTGAGGCGACGACGATCTTGATCACTGGGAGCTCTCCTTCCGCGATTCCGCCCCGGCACTGCGGGCCGGACGCATGAGAACGAGATTAGAACCTGATTCAGCACATGACCAGAGAATTGCCCCAACTGTAACTAACCAGACGGTAACTTCCAAGAGCGAGAGGTGGTCCTTTACCGCCGCGACGTGCTCATCTGGCAGTCGGATGAGGGCAAGACGCGCGCCGTCGTGGACCATCTCGGCCCCCTCGGAGGCAAACAGGAACTTGTTCTCTGTGGGGCGTTGGGAGGGGGGTTCGGAAGCGGGGTCAAAGGACTCCGAAGACGAGGACACCGCCTCGCGCTCGACGAGCATATAGCGGATCCCCAACCCGCCCAGGCGGGCGGCGGCGCCGGGGGCGCGCAAGGACGCCGGGATCTGCTCTGGGGCGACTGAACCCGCGCCGTCGGCGCCGATCACCTCAGCGGCCCGGCGGGCGAGGGGGTCTTCACCCTCGACAATGTGGACTTTTCCGGACTCCGCGACCCGAAGGTCATCGTTCCACACGACGCGCCGACCGAACAGCTTTGTCGCTGGATCGAGTACCACGATCGTACGTCCGCCGCCGGCCCAGTCAACGCCGCGGTAGGCGCTCCAGGGGAGGACCAGGACCGCGCCAGGGGCGGGGTCGGCGGCGGCGACGCGCTGCACCTGCCGCCACTCGGCGGGGTAATCGACCGGGGCCAGCCGCCCGGCGGCGCCCCAGGCGAGGCCCGGCAGCAGCACGAGCGGGGCCAGGAGCAACAGGAGAGCGGCGAAGGCGCCGGCGGCGTCCCCACGGCGCCCTGTCCACAGGGTGGAAGGTGGGAGTGGCGGGGTGGCGGGCGGCTCGGCTTGACTTGAAGAAAGGGGCTCCCCCCGAGCCTCGACCTCCGCATGCCCGCGAACTCCGTCGATCCCCCGCGCTCCCGCACGCCCACCGGCCCCGGCATCCGCCCGGACCACCGCGGGCCCGCCGGCTCCCGCAGGGGCCCGACCCCCTGCGTCGCCCTCGTCCCCCCGCGCGTCACGGGGGTCGCTCGCGTCCCCCCGCAGCCACTTCACCGCTCCGCCGAACCCGACGGCTTGCAGCAGCGCCAGCGGCGCCACGTAGAGCTGTCCGTCCCTCAGCGGGCCGAAGCCCGGCCACACGGCGATCAGCCCGCGCAGCAGCTCGCGCCCGATATCGGTGACGCCCAGCAGCGCGATCGCGAAGCCGATGGCCGCCGCCCCCGTCAGCGCCCCGGCGACGTCGGGCCGATGGCGCCGCACCAGCCACACCCACCCCCACAGCGCGGCGATCACCAGCAGGAGCCTGCACGCCGCGACGAACGGATGCCCGTACCACTCCGGCACCGCCTGCGCGTTCCAGACCCCGCCCAGCATCAGGAGCGACCCCACCGTCCCGAACGGCGTGTCCGCGCGCGGCGCGAACAGGTCCACCGCCGCCGGGTCGGTCCGCGCCCCGCTCTCCAGCGCCGGAATCAGCCACGGCAGGCTCACCACCAGCAGGCCACCCGCGACCTTTGCGACCGCCGCGCCCGCCGTCCACGGGCGCCACCGCCGCCCGGGCCGCCCTCCGCGCGCCACCGCCGCCGGAAAGGCGACTACCGCCGACAGCACGACCGAGGAGAACCCGCCCACCGCCGCCGGGACGAGCGCCACAACCAGTCGCGACAGGCGGGCCGAGCGCACCACCGCCCCCAGGACCCACGGCAGCCCGGCGTACCCCAGCAGCATCGCCCATTGCCCGAGCAGCAGCCGCTCCGCGACAAAGGGGTTCCACACGTAGAACACGGCCGCCGCCAGCCGGGGCACGACCCACCGCCCCGGAACCAGCCGGGCCGCGCCCGCCGCTCCGATCATGAAGATCGCCAGCAGCACCAGCGCCTGGACGGCGTCGGCGGGCAGCGGAAGGATCCGGTTCAGTGCCCCCACCACGGCATCGCTGGGCACGGCGCGCGGGAAGCCGTCACCGCCGCCCAGAGTCACCGCTGACAACGGCGGATCGGGAACGAACACCATGTCGTACCGCAGGGCGAACCCCGGCCCGAGCGCCGGACCCAGCGCGAGGGCGCCGGCCCCCAGGCCGATTCCCCATGGCGCGAGAGCCACCGGCCGGAGCCGTCCCCGCGCGGTCCGCGGCGCCCGCCAGTGCCGCCACATCCGCCGCCTCTGCCACCGCCGCGGCACTCGTGACCGCGGTGGCTCCGGCCCTCTCGCCGACCGGTCGCGCCCGCCACCCCGCATCTAGTCCTCCACGACGAACTCGACCGGATCCGCGGCGTCGCCTGCCAGGTAGTCGCGGTGCGAGACGACGACGAACTCGGCGGCGGGCTTCCCCGCTGTGTCGATGGCCCAGCGGCGCTCTCCGTTGACGACAGCGACGCTGGTCCAGCCCTCTCCCTTCCCCGGCCCCTTGGCGTCCCGCGGCTCACACGCGGGAGAGGCGGACGCGGCGCCGTCAGCGTCGTCCGCGTCCTCCCCGTCGGAGGGCTCCGCGCACTTCATCGGGCGGCGCCACACCTCGAAGTGGGTAGCGTCGGGGACGGCCGCCCACACCAGGTACGTGCGCTGATCATCGACCTTCACCCACCTCGGCGCCGCGGGCGGGTCCGAGTCGGTGCGAACCGTGACCACCCGTGAGCGCCGCCCGCCGTCGCCGCCCTTGAACGGCCGCACCACGAACTCGTAGGTCGCCCCGCTGAGGAGGTGGTCGATCTCCGCGGTCACCGGCCCCGCCCCCGTCCGTGTCACCTCGTTCAGTACCGGCACCTGCTCGTCGGGGTCGGGGCGCAGCCTCCGCTGCAGCACCTGGTAGCGGGTCGCGCCCAGGACGGGGTCCCAGGACAGAACGACTTTGCCGGGCTCCTTGCGCGCGACGGTGGCCTTCGGCCGGGTCTGCGGACCGACCGGCACGTCCGGCAGCGGCCGCGGGTACGGCTCACCCAGCCCGAGCGGACCGCCCAGGGCGTCGGCGAACGCCGCCGCGATCTTCAGCTCGCCGCGCGCGTTGGGGTGGGTGGTGTCCCAGTTGTCCTCGGACGCGGAGTAGTGCGCCGACGTGCGCGCCACGACGACCGGCGAGGCCTCGCTGGTCATGTCCTCGGCGATACGGGGCAGCGCCATGTTGAACTCGGCGATCTGCCGGTTGAGCCGCTCGTCATCGCCGGTCCCTCGCACCGGTGTGAGCTCACCGATAACGATCTGGAGGTCGCCGCGCACGACCCGCGCCGTGCGGATCAGATCACGGATCTCCTCCAGCGCCTCTGGCGCGTCTCCCCCACCCACGAAGTCATTGATCCCCGCCATCAGCAGCAGGTAATGCGGGTCGTATTCGGCGACCTGCTCCCCGATATGCTCGGAGAGCTTGTTCACGGGCGCGCCCCACACAGCTGCGTGCCGCTGGTCGAAGTCCGGGTCGGCATACCCCTGGGAACCGCTCCCGTCCCCACTCACATCGAGCACCCCGTTGTAGGGCCCGACGAACTCCACGTCGGCCCCGTCCTGTTCATCAAGGTGCTTCCAGAGCCGGTAGCGCCACGTGTAGTCCCCGCTGCTGCCCTGGGTGATCGAGTCACCGACCACCATGATTTTGGCCGTCCCCTCGGGCGGGGTGCCCGTCGCCGGGGCCGGCTCGCGCTCGGGCGCCTCGCCGCCGGGCCGGAACGTCCCGATGAAGCTCTGGATCAGCAGCAAGGTGACGAACATGGCGGCCAGCGCGACCCCGATCAGGCCGAGCGGTCCGGGACGGAAACGCGGCTTCGCGCCATCGGTGGAAGCACCGCCGGCGGAAGCCCCCTCGGTGGAAGCGCCGCCGGTCTCCTCGTCGCTGCGGTCGGTCGACACGGTCGCGGTCAGGCCTCCGGATCGCGGGGCAGGCCGAGCAGGCGCTCCCCGATGATGTTCAGCTGCACCTCAGTGGTCCCGCCGTAGATCGTCATGGAGCGTCCGAAGAGCATGGCCCGCGCCCAGACCCCGCTGGGGCCCTGCGGGTCCGCGCACGCGGCGGCGCTCCCCTGCCGCTCCCAGATGAAATCCGCCGCCCTCTGATTGAACTCCACACCCTGGAGCTTGCGCACGCTCGACTCGGCCCCCGGTTCGGTCCCCGACACCTGCTTGAGCGCCACGCGCAGCCCCAGCAGCTCGATCGCCTGCCCCTGGGCCACGAGGCGCCCGAGCTCGACGCGCACGTCGCGGTCGGCCGCGCGCGTCGGCTCCTCGGTGAAGAACGAGAGCAGCTCGGGCAGGCCGACCCCGATCCCGCTGCCGCTCGACAGCGCCACGCGCTCGTTGGTCAGCGTGTTGCGCGCGACCTTCCATCCCTCGCCCGGGGCGCCGATGACACAGTCGTCGGGGACGAACACGCCGTCGAAGAACACCTCGTTGAACATGGTGTCCCCGGTGATCTCCCGCAGCGGGCGCACCTCGATGCCCGGGGAGTCCATGTCCACGACGAAGTAGGTGATGCCGTCGTGCTTCCCCGCGGCCCCCGGGTCGGTCCGCGCGAGGCAGATCCCCCACTGGGCGACGTGCGCGATGGAGGTCCAGATCTTCTGGCCGGTGAGCCGGTACCCGCCCTCGACGCGCTCGGCGCGCGTCGACAGCGCCGCCAGGTCGGACCCGGCGCCCGGTTCACTGAACAGCTGGCACCACATGACCTCGCCGCGCAGCGTGGGGCGGAGGAAACGCTCCTGCTGTTCCGGAGTTCCGTATCCGGCGATCGACGGCAGTACCCACGCGCCGATGGCGAGCATCGGTCCGCGCACCCCGGCGCGCCGCAGCTCCTGCTGGATGATCAGCTGCTCCAGCGGGGAGGCGTCCCGCCCCCACGGGCGCGGCAGGTGCGGGGCCACCCAGCCTCCGTCGGCCATCTCCACGAACCGTTCCCGCTGGTCGGTGATGGCGGCGAGCCGGGCCGCCTCCGCCCTGATCCGCTGACGCGGTTCCTGGCTCTCGGCGTGGTCGAGCTCGATCTCCACCGGACGCCGCCGCCCGGCCAGCGCGGCGTCGGCGACGGTGGCGGCCCAGTCCGGCGCCGGTCCGGCGAGCGCGCGCAGCGTCGCGGCGCGGCGCAGGTAGCGGTGGGCGTCGTGCTCCCAGGTGAAGCCGATGCCTCCGTGCACCTGGATGCAGTCGCGCGTGCAGACCAGGGCGTTGTCGGGAGCGATGAGCCCGGCGACGGCCGCGGCGAAGTGCGCGCTGCCGTCCTGTGTCTCCGCTGCCGCCTCGCGCTCCCGCCCGCGGGCGTCCAGGGCCCGCGCGGCGTCCCACACCGCGGCGCGCGCCTGCTCGACGGCGATGGCCATGCGGGCGCACTTGTGCTTGATCCCTTGGAACTGGCCGATGGGGCGGCCGAACTGCTCGCGCGTCGTGGCGTAGTCGACGGCGGAGTCAAGGGCCCAGGCCGCGATGCCGGTCGCCTCGGCGCCCAGCAGCGCCGCCGCGATGCTCGCCACGTCTTCGGTGGTCAGGCCCGGCAGGGCCGCCTCGGCCGGAATGGTGACCTGGTCCGCGTCAACCTTGACGACGGCACGGTCGGTGTCCAGGCTGGGGAGCGCGGTGATACGGAGGGCGGTGGCGTCTAGTACCACCCAGGCGTCGCCCCCGTCGGTCGCCGCTGTTCCCGCGTCTGCTGCTTCCGCTTCTCTCACCGGCGCCACGATCACGTCGGCGCGGTGCCCGCCCAGGACGGGGGTGAGTGTGCCGTTCACGATCAGGGTGCCGTCGTCGCCGCGTCGGGCGGTGAGCGGGGGGCACAGGGCGAGCGCCGCCGTGCGCGTTCCGTCCGCGAGGCCGGGCAGCAGCTCGGCGCGCGTGGCGTCGGCCTTGTTGCCGCTGTGCGCGATGACCGCGCTGGCCAGGACGGTCGGCAGGAACGGTCCGGGGAGGAGCCCGCGTCCGAGCTCTTCGAGCGCGACCGCCAGTTCGAGGAGCCCGGCGCCCTGTCCACCGTATTTTTCGTCAATGTGGAGGCCGAGGAGCCCCTGCTCGGCGAAGCCCGCCCAGAATGGGGGCAACGTCGCTTCGGCAATTTCAGATGGTTCGTTTGGTTTGACCGATTCGGCCGCTGCCGCACCTCGCACGCGCTCGGTCCAGCCGCGCACCGCGGCGGCCAGCTCCTCGTGCTCGGCTGTCAGCCCGATGGCCATCGTCGACCCCTCATTCACGTCGTGGCAGTATCCCCAGACTAGAACTCGTTATATAAGCTGGGTCAACAAGGATCGGACTTCGCACCCCACGCCGATCCGAACACGTCCAGATGGTGGCGAGCTTAGCGGTAGCGTGCTGCCGCACTCCGGACAGGTCAGCGTGTGGGCAACACGTTCTACACGCCGGGCCCCCGGTGTTCCTTGCCCCGGTCATCCCTCTCAGGTCCCTAGGAAAGGCGGCAGCGTGTGCTAGGTCTGATCGCCGCGCTCCTTTCGGCCGCGATCTACACGATCGGGCTGACCATCGAACAGCGCGCCCTCCACCACGCCCCGGGCATCAGCCTCAACCGCCCGTTGCACTTGGCCCGCGTACTGCTGGGTAACCCCCGCTGGGTGGGCGGATGCGTCCTGGCCGCGCTCGGCAGCGTCGGCCTGATCGTCTCCCTCGGGCTCGCCCCCGTCTCGGTGGTGCAGCCGGCCTTCGCCGGCGGCATCGCGATGATGCTGCTGGTCATCACCCTGATCCTGGGCGACCCCATCACCCGCGGGGAGCGCGTGGCGCTCGCGCTCATGCCCGTCGCGCTGCTGCTCCTCAGCCTGTCCCTTGGCGACGGCGGTACGACCGGGACCACCCCGCACCTGACCGCGCTGCTGGTCGTCAGCGTCGGCACCGTCATCGCCTGCGTCGCGGCGATGACGCTGGCCGGAAGCCACGGACGCTACATCTCCGCGGCCGCCATCGGCGCCGCCGCGGGCCTGTCCCAGGGGGTCGCCGGTCTGCAGGGCAAGGGGCTGGGCGGGCTGCTCGTCGAACGGGGTCTGGCGGACGCGATCGTTCCCGCCCTGCTCTCCCCGTTCCCCTACCTCTACGCGCTCGGCTGGGCGGTCGGCATCGTGCTGTTCCAGACGTCGCTGCAGCGCTCCCGCGCGTCGATCACCGCTCCCGTCGCCAATGTCGTCGGCAACGTGTTCATGGTGGTTCTGGGGACCCTGATCTTCGCGGAGCAGCTGCCGTCCGACCCGCTGGTGCTCGCCCTGCGCGTCGCCGGGTTCGTCCTCACCCTCGCCGTCGTCGTCCTGGTACGCGGCAACGTCGCCGAGGCGGAGGCGGACACCACCCGGCTGCGCACGAACGCCGGGGCCACCTGATCAACGCAGTACGCGGGGGACGGCGGGGCGCGCCGTCCCCCGCCGCGGATCAGACGGCGACAGCGACCGCGTCGCGCAGCGCCGGGGCGGAGACGCCCGCCCACGCCTCGATGACACTGGTCGGGTCCGCCAGCTCGCCGCGCGTCAGCAGCAGACCCGGCTCGGCGACCCACGCCCCGAGGTCCGAGAGCAGGACCCGCAGGTCCTCCTCGATGTTGCGTCCGTTGCGGAGGTCGTCCACCACAGCCATCGGCACGGCCACCGCACGGCCGAGCCCGAGCTCGGGCAGCCGGTCCAGGAACACCTTGAGCAGCCCCGTGTAGCTGCCGTGCGCCTGCGGCGAGGCGACGAGCAGCACATCGCTCTCGCTCACCCCGCGCAGCGCCGCGGAGACGTCGGCGCCGGTGTCGGCCGCCAGCAGCGCCGGGCCGAGTTCGGCGAGGTCGATGACGTTCGGGGGGTCGGTAATGCCGGTGTGGGAGGAGATGGCCTCGGCGGTGCGGACAGCCGCGGCGCGGACGGCGGAGCGCGGATGCTGGTCGGCGATGAGCACGGTGAAACGGGTCATGGGATTCTCCTGGTGAGAACGGTCCGCGGGGACCGTGAAGCGCATGTGGGGTCGACCCGGCAGACCGCCATATGCGGGAGAGATCGCACGACGATGTGCGTACGCGCAGGGGGTTGTCTGCCGGCAGCGGTGGCTAAGTCGGGAACGGGAGGAGAACGACGGTTCCCAGGGCAGGACCGAAGAACGGGCCTGCGGAGGCACGTTAGCTACGACAGAGTGCGCTGGCCTGCTGTCGCAGATCGACATGCAGGCGCTGGACGAGCAGCTCACCGGCGGACATGACCCCATGATGAGCGGACGGAGCGCTATCGTCAATGCGTGATGGGCGGATTTGTCGCTGTCGCAGAGAGTCCGGCGACCCGCTCACCGCGACGCCGGACCCGGGTGCGGCCGCGCGATGCCCCGGCTCTCCTGGGGATTCCCGAGGGCCGTGTACGGCGTCGGCGCCCCGAACGGCACGGAATGTGGGATCGGGCACAGAAGGGCGTGGCATATGGACCAGGGCGTGACCGGGACGACGCTGACCAACGCACGGCTGGTCACCCCGGAGGGCACCCGCGTCGGATGGTTGCGGTGCGAGGGCACGCGGATTACCGACCTCGGCACGGGGGAGCCGCCGCAGCCGGGAGGCGCGCGCATCGACGTCGGCGGGCGGTGGGTCCTGCCCGGCCTGGTCGACATCCATATCCACGGAGGCGCCGGCGCGGCGTTCACCGCCGCCGACCCCGACCGCATCATGGCCGTCGTCGAGTTCAACCGCTCCCAGGGCGTGACCTCGGTCGTGGGCGGCCTCGTCTCGGCCTCCCCCGAGGACACGCTGCGCCAGGTCGCGGCGCTGGCGGAGGTCGCCGACGCGGGGGAGATCCCGGGCATCTACCTTGAGGGCCCCTACATCTCGGCGTCCAAATGCGGCGCGCACGAACCCGCGCTCCTGCGCGACCCCGACCTCGCCGAGTTCGACCGGATCGTCAAGGCCGGGCGCGGCCACATCAAGATGATCACCGTCGCGCCGGAGCTGCCCGGCGCCCTCGACCTGATCCGCGCGGCCACCGCACAGGGGGTCGTGGCCGCTATCGGCCACACCGACGCCGACTACGCGCAGACACGCGCCGCGATCGACGCGGGTGCGACCGTGGCCACCCACATTTACAACCAGATGCGCCCGCTTCGGCACCGCGACCCGGGCCCCATCGCCGCCGTGCTCAATGACGAGCGGGTGACCGTCGAGCTGATCAACGACGGCGTCCACGTCCACCCGGGCGCCGCCCAGGTGGTGTTCGACGCGGCGGGCAGCGACCGGGTCGCGCTGGTCACCGACGCCATGGACGCCACCGGCCTCGGCGATGGCGAGTACACCCTCGGCAAGCTCCGGGTCCGGGTCCGCGACGGCCAGGCGACCCTGGTCTCTACCGGGGCGATCGCGAGCAGCACCATCGTGCTGCCCGACGCTATCCGGCAGGCCGTGCGCAACGTTCACGGTGTGAGCGTCGAGGACGCGACCCACGCGGCCTCGGCCGTCCCCGCCCGGGCACTGGGGCTGTCCGGAGTCGGCTCCTTGGCCCCGGGGCACCGCGCCGACCTGCTGCTGCTGGACGAGGAGCTCACTGTGGCCGCCGCGATGCACCGCGGCTCTTGGGTGCGGTCCCTGTAGGGGCCTGCAGGGTGGGTTCGGCCGAACCGACAGCATCGCGGCGACGCCCGGGAGCGGCGGCACACCAGGGTGTCCGCGGCGTATCCCGCCATGTGCCTTTTTGGCCGCCTTACGGCGTGTCCTCTGCCTGGAATTGTCGCGCTGCGAAATAGTCTGATCGCATACGGCAATGATTTCGGATTCGCGGCCCCCTCGCGACTCCACATGACTCCAGGTACGGACATGGCCGAGGGGGACGATGGCATTGCTGAACACGTACCGGACCGTTCACGCCGCGTTCGGGCAGGGGCTGAAGCCGACGGTCCGAGCGGTCCTGAGGATCTTCGCCCGGCAGTTGCCCGTCTCCGTGCTGCTCATGCCAATGGCCCTGCGCTGGTGGCGGCTCCTCCGGGACAATCCCCGGCTGCGCCCCGCCCTGTTCCAGGGACGCCCCGTGCTCGCCCGTGTCTGGGAAGGGCCGCTGTCCGCCGACCAGTTGGCGCGCTCTAACCTGCGGCGCTGCGTCGACGTGCTGGACGCCGAGGGCGTCGACTACTTCATGGTGCGCGGCCTGTCCGAGCGCGAGTACACCGTCGGCGTCAACGCCGCCCACCGCACGCGCGTGGTGGCGGCGCTCGCGCGGCGCTACGGGCCAGAGGGGGCGTACGCCGCCCCCATCGGTCGCGGACTGCTCGACTTTCTGCGTCCGCTCGCCGACCGGCGCGGGCTGCGGCGCCTGAACTCGGCGGGGGCGATCCGCCTCGGCGTCTACATCACCGCCGGGGCCGACACGGCCGTTGTCGGGCCGGAGCACGGGTGCGTCATCGAGTTCTGGCGCAGCGGCCGGAGCGTGCTGGACGATCCCGCCCGCGACCGGATCTTGAAAACGCTGCGCGTCGCGGCACCCGAGACGGCGCTCAGCGACGCGCTCGTCGCCCCGCGCCGCAACCGGGTGAGCGAGGTTCTGCCCGCCGAGGAGCGTCAGCCCCAGCAGGTCCGGATCGGCAACCGCCATTTCCCGACCTTCCCCGCGTTCGTCCGGCGGCTCCCCGATGACATCACCTTTCCGATCGACGTGGTCTACACGTGGGTCGATGGCGCCGACCCGGAGTGGGCGGCCGAGCGCGACCGCCACCTGAGCCGGGTCGGCGCGCTGAACCCGACGGCGGCCTCCCACTCCCGCTACGTGGACCGCGACGAGCTCCGCTACTCGCTGCGCTCCCTGGAGATGTACGCGCCGTTCGTCCGCACCATCTACATCGTCACCGACGGGCAGTGTCCCGCGTGGCTCGACACCTCCTCCGACCGGGTGCAGGTGATCGACCACCGCGACATCTTCGACGACCACTCCGTGCTGCCGGTCTTCAACTCGCACGCCATCGAGACCCGGCTGCACCACATCGAGGGGCTGAGCGAGCACTACCTGTACCTGAACGACGATGTCTTCTTCGGGCGCCACGTGTCCGCCCGGAAGTTCTTCCACGGCAACGGCATCGCCAGGGTGTTCCCGTCCCCGTTCCAGTTCGGGCTCGGTGTCCCGCGCGTCGACGACCCGCCGGTGGACGGGGCGGCGAAGAACAACCGCGAGCTGATCCGCGGGGCGTTCGCCCGGTTTCCCGCCCACAAGTTCAAGCACGCGCCCATTCCGCAACTGCGCTCGGTCATGTTCGATCTGGAGGCGCGCTTCCCCGTCCCCATCGCGCGGACCACGGCCTCCCGGTTCCGGCAGCCCGGCGACGTGTCCATGGCCTCGTCGCTGCACCACTACTACGCGCTGCTGACCGGCCGCGCCGTCGAGGGCGAGATCGACTGCGCCTACATGAACCTGGCCGACCCGGAAGGCGTCGCCACCCGCATGCGCGCCCTGGAGGAGCGCCGTCCGTTCGACGCTTTCTGTATCAATGACACCGCGAGTCCCCCACGTAGCGCCGCTGCCCCCGTCGCCGACGCCGACGGGGTCCCCGAGAGCGCCATCGACCGGCGGGTCCGCGCGTTCCTGGGGTCCTACTTCCCGTTCCCGAGCTCCCTGGAGCTGGGCGCGGCCCGGGCCGAGGTCCCGGCGCGGATGCGGCGTCAGCACGGCGGCACCGAGCACGCCCCGTCGGCATCCGAGGCCGCGTGATCGCCCATGCTCCCTGGCTTCGCTGATCGCGCCGCCCCTCAGGTGCCGACACCTCCGCCGCCGAACCGGCGCCTCGCGCCGGTGGCCTGGCTGCAGACGCTGGCACTGCGCCGCCTGCGCGGGCCGGTCCGCGCGGCCCGGGGGGCGCGTCAGCGCGCCGCCCGGTTCGCGCTCCGGCTGCGGCGGGGGCCCATCCACCTGGAGGGCCTTTTCACCGGCTTCCGGGCCCGGTCCGACCACCTGTCCATCCTCGACGGGAGCACCCTGAACCTCTCCGCCGCACTGCCCCGGCCCGGCGGCGGTGCCGTGAACGTCCACATCGAGTTCGCTTCGCGCGGCCGCCGCGTGGCCGCCCTCGCGCGGGTGGTGCCCGACGCGGACGGGAACGACCGCGCGGAGGCCACCGTGCTGCTGCGCCTCGACCACGGGAGCGCGGCGACTGCCGCGTCGTCGAGCGCCGCCGCTCCCCACGGCGGGGGCGGGCAGGCGTACGCAACCGGGCCCGCCGAGGTCCGTCTGGGGGCGGGCCGGTGGAAGATCCGGCTGGTGGCGGTCTATCCGGACGAAACCCGTCGAGTGGCGCTGACACTGCCGCGTACCACCGGGGTGTCCCGGACCCCTCCCACGGGACGGCCGCGCCCGTGCCCGCGAACCCGTGCCCGGTTCACGCTCGTCGGCACCGCGACCGGGGCCGCGGCCCTGTCGGCCGCGCCGCCGCGGGCGGCGGCGGAGGTGCGGTCCGTCCTGATCCGCCCCTCCCGGGCACGCATCACCGGGGAACTACTCGACCTCCCCGACATCCACGGTGTGGACGCCGAGGTCGCGCTGCGCGGCGGCGGCTCGGCCCGCAAGGTGCGTCCGGAGGTCCAGCCGGGCACGCGCGGCATCGCGTTCACCGTTGATCTGCCCGTCCCGGACATGGCCAGGGTCGCCGACTCCGAGCTCCGCTGGGAGCTGCGGTTCCGCACCCCCGCCCACGGGACGCTGCGGGCCGGGCGCCCCGACACCGATCTGCGGTCGGTGGGCACGGTGCTGCGCATTCCCGCCCAAACCGTGCTCCCCGCAACCGGGCCGCCCGTGCTGGTGCGCCCCTACTACACCGACGCCGGAACGCTCACCATCGCGCTGACCCCGCTATCTCCGGGAGCCCAACCATGAAGATCACTTACCTGCTGACCTGGGGCGACGCTATGGGCGGCACCGAGGTCGCCGCGTTCTCGCAGGCCGCTGCTCTGGCCGATCACCACGAAACGGAGATCCTCAGCGTCTTCCGCACCAAGGACAGCCCGTTTTTCGCCCTGGACCGGCGCGTTCCCATGCGCTACCTCGTCGACGCCCGCCGCCCGGTCCAGCGCCCTGTCCGCGCCACCGGACTGGAGGAAAGCGAGTGCGAGACGCTGTCCCGGGCACCCAGCGACCTCATCCCGGCGAACTGGGAGGGCGCCTTCAACCGGCTCACCGACATCGAGCTGCGCCACGCCCTGCCCCGACTGCGGACCGACGTCCTGGTGAGCACCACGCCCGCCCTGATGTCGCTCGTCACCCGGCTCGCCCCGGCCGACGTCGTCACCGTCGGCCAGGAGCACCGCATCTCCGAACTGCGCGAGTCCAGCGGGGGCCCGCTGCTGACCTGCGCGCCTCTGCTGGACGCGCTGGTCGTGCTGACCACGCCCACGCGCTCCTGGTTCGCCGAATCGCTCGGACCAGCCGCGCCCCGCCTGGAGGCGATCCCGAACGCCGTCCCCGCCGGGTTCCAACCGCGCTCCTCCCTGGACAGCCAGACCATCCTGGTCGCGCGGCGACTCGTCCCGGAAAAGCAGGCGGACCACGCCATCCTGGCGTTCGCCCAGGTCGCCGACGACCACCCCGGATGGACCCTGCGGATCTGCGGCGACGGCCCCGACATGGGCAAGCTCCGCTCCCTGGCCGACGCCCACGAACTCCACAACCGCGTGGAGTTCCTCGGCACCGTCCCCGCGATCTCGGAGGAGTGGGCCAAAGCCAGCATCTGCCTGCTCCCCTCCCGCATCGAGGCGTTCGGCCTGGTCCTCACCGAGGCCTTCGCGGCCGGGGTACCCGCTGTCGCCTACGACTGCCCGACCGGCCCGGCCGAGATCATCCGGCACGGCGTCGACGGCCTCCTGGCCCCCGCCGACGACGTGAACGGTCTGGCCGTGGCCCTGGCCAAGCTGATGGACGACGACGATCTCCGACACGAGATGGGCCGGGCCGCGTTGCAGGGGCTGAGCCGGTTCTCCAGCGAGGACATCACCGCCCGCTGGGAGGGGCTCTACACCGACCTGGTGGAGATCCCGCCCGCCGACCGCGCCCACGCCCGTGCCGAGCGGGCCGCCCGGCACGCCGCCGCCACCACGCGCACCGGCATGGTGTTCCGCGCGCTGCCCTGGGAGCACACCAGGTCGCAGGCGCCCAACCTGCAGGCCGAGGAGGCGCGGCTGCTACGCGAGCACCCCGGGCTGACCCGGTCCGGCGGGCAGGTCGCGGGGGTCCGCGACGACCTGATGCCCGCCGACGCGCTACGCGCCAACCTCGACCTGGTCGTCCAGGCGCTCGACGCCGCGGGCATCCCCTACGCTCTGCTGCGCGACGAGGGGCCGCGGCACCGGGTCATGGTGACCGCCGATGTGCGTGAGGCGGCACTCGACGCCCTGGCGACCGTCCACGCCGACGCGCCGGTCTACGTCCGCCCGCTCAAGCCGCGCGGCCACCTGCCGCAGCCGGTTCTCGCGAGCATGGCGCCCAGCCTGACCGACATCTGCGGGGTGCGGGTCTACCGGCCCTGGATCACGCCCGGCCGCACGCTGCGCTACGGCGCCGCCTACGCGGCCGACCTGGAGTTCTGGACCTGGGACGCCGAGCTCACGGGCTACGCGGGTCCCGAGCCGACCGACATCGGCGACCGGATCCCGCTGGAGGCGATGCGCCCGGCCACGCTGCGCGTCCAGGGCCGCGACTACACCACCTACGAACCGTTCACCCGCTGCCTGCCGACCGATGTGCGGTTCCCCATCGACGCCGTCTACACGTGGGTGGACGGCGCCGACCCGAAGTGGCGCTCACGGCTGGCGGCCACCCTCACCGACCACGGGCCGGCCGCGTCCGCCGGCGCCACCGACGACCACCGGTTCACCAGCGCCGATGAACTCCGGTTCTCGCTGCGCTCGATCGCCATGTTCGCGCCGTGGATCCGGCACATCTACATCGTCACCGACGGCCAGGTGCCGACGTGGCTCGACGCGCTGCACCGCCAGATCACCATGGTGAGCCACCGGGAGCTGTTCGGGGAGCGCGGCGCCCTGCCGACGTTCAACTCCCACGCCGTCGAGTCGCAGCTGCACCGCATCAACGGCCTGAGCGAGCACTTCCTCTACCTCAACGACGACTTCTTCATCGGGCGCCCGCTGCGTCCCGGGCACTTCTTCCACCCCGACGGCACGTGCCGGTTCTTCTGGTCGCCCACCGCCATCCCGTTCGGCGCGCCGAGCCCTGATGAGCCCGCGCATGTCGCCGCCGCGAAGCAGAACCGGGCGCTGCTCGAACGCACCTTCCAAAGGTCGCTCACGCACGCCTTCCGCCACGCGCCCTACGCTCTGCGGCGTTCGGTGCTCGCCGAGATCGAGGCGCGCTTCCCCGAGGAGGTCGCCGCGACCGCCGCCAGCCGGCTGCGCGCCCACACCGACATCTCCATCCCGTCGTCGCTGCACCACCACTACGCCTACTTGACCGGACGCGCGGTGCCCGGCACGGTCGTCTACGCCTACGTCGACGTGGGCGACCCCGCACAGCATGTCAAGCTCACCCAGCTGCTCAGTGGACGCAACCGCGACGTCTTCTGCGTCACCGACTCCACACCGCACCGGGTCCCGCGCGCCGAGCAGGCCCGGATGATCCGCGCCTTCCTGCGCGGATACTTCCCCCTGGCCGCGCCCTGGGAACGCGACGCCGCCCCCGGCGGGGACGCGCGCTGACCGCTCTGGCACGATCACGCTCATGGATGTGCGCACAGCCCAGCGTCTCTGGTCCCTCGACTCCGTGTGGCTCAACACCGCCCAGTACGGCATCCCGCCGAACACCGCGCACCGGGCTCTTGTCGAGTCCCTGGAAGCCTGGCGGACCGGAACGGGCGACCCCGCCGCCTGGGGCGCCGCGGCCCAGGACGCGCGGCGCCGCTTCGCCGCGCTGATCGGCTCCACTCCCGACGACATCGCCCAGGGCACGACGACATCGCAGTTCATGGGCGTCATCGCTGCGTCCCTTCCCGATGGGGCACGGGTGGTGGTGCCCGAGGGGGATTTCACCTCGGCGGTGTTCCCGTGGATGGCCCACGCCGACCGGGGCGTGCAAGTGCGGGCGGTGCCGCTCGACGGGCTGGCCGACGCCATCGACGACGCCACCGCGGTAGTGGCGTTCAGCCTGGTGCAGTCAGCCCGCGGGGAGGTCGCCCCGGCCGAGGACATCCTGGGGGCCGCCGCGCGCCACGACGCCCTGGTCGTCACCGACGCCACCCAGGCGGCGGGGTGGTGTCCGATAGACGCCGCCCGCTTCGACGCGGTGGTCTGTTCGGCCTACAAGTGGCTGATGGCGCCGCGCGGGCTGGCCTACGCCCACCTGTCGTCGCGGCTGCGCGACCGGCTGCGCCCGATCGGGGCCGGGCCGAGCGCGGCGGCAGACCCGATGGCATCCTTCTACACCTCGCGGATGGTCCTGGCGGAGGGCGCCGCCCGGTTCGACGTCTCCCCCAACTGGTTCGCGGCGGTGGCCGCCGCCGAGTCCCTGCGGGTTCTCCAGGACATCGGCGTCGAGGCGGTCCGCGCGCACAACCTCGCCGTCGCCAACCGGTTCCGGGACCGGCTCGGCCTGCCGCCGGGCGACTCGCCCATCGTCACCGTGGACGATCCGAGCGCCGGGGAGCGGCTGCGCGCGGCCGGTGTGCGAGCGGCGGAGCGCGGCGGCCGCGCGCGCCTTGCGTTCCACCTGTACTCGACGGATGACGACGCGGACACTGCGGCCAAGGCCCTCGCCTGAACGCCGGATTCGAGGGGGGCGACACACCGGGTCAGGGATCCCCCGCACCGCAGGGGGTTGAGATCGGTGTCCGGCGTGTCGTGGTCATGTTGCGGATTCACAACAATACTTGGAGTGACAATGGCCGTCAGAGCACGTCAATCCGCCGACCGGAAGGACGCCGTCATGGCCCAGTCGAAGTACAGCCGGCCCTGCCCCGCGCCTACCGCGGTACCACGCTCCACCGAACGGCTCCACCTGTCACGGCTGGCCGCCGCACTCACCGGCTACGGTGTGTGGGCACGCATCATCGAAGACAGCGCGCCGTTCCTACGGGTGAGCAATCCCGATTCCCACTGCGCCATCGAGGACGTCGCCTGCGAACGCCGCACCCGCGACCACGTGTTCATCGCCTCGTCGGGTGTCTACATGGGCAACAGCGACAGCATCACGCTCACCGCGAAGAAGATCGCCTGGCTGGTCGGCACGATCGACCGCTGACCGCGCCACCGCCACCGAACCGCCGAACCGCGGCCCTGGGTGTCCGCCTCCACGTTCGGGAGGTGGGCCCCGAGGACCGCAGTGCCCGACCGGCCGCCGTCACCACCACGCCGAGGACGGTGATGTCCGGATACGCGACCGGTGGGAGGGCGAACCACAGGTGGAGCAGGCCCATGTCCTTGTCGAGGAACGTCGGGCCGACGAATCCCAAGGGCACCCCGAACCACGACGATGACGTCGATCACTTCGAGCACGGCCGCTCCCCCTGACTGGTCGGGTGGAACCGCTCCGCGGCGGCCGCCCCGCTTCGGCACTGTTCGGTGCCGGATGCCACCCGCGCCTGCCCCACCGCGCGGTTTCGGCTCCTCACGTCCACGCGGAGGGCCGATGGCGGGGCGCCGCGATACCGACCGCGGGAACCGCACGGCGAGAGAATCCCCGTGCGAGGCGTCCTGTTTTCGGGATAACATCCCCGCATGTCTCTTCCCCGGATCTATTAGCTCAGGACCGCGCGACCGCAGCACCACTGTGTCCTGAGCTAGATCCGGGAGTAATTCTTTGATCACCACACGTGATGTTTCCGTGCGCGTTGGCGCGCGCCCGCTGCTCGACAACGCGAGCTTCCATATCTCACCCGGCCACAAGGTCGGGCTCGTCGGCCGCAACGGAGCGGGCAAGACCACGCTCGTCAGGGTCCTCGCCGGGGAAAACGCACCCGCCTCGGGCGAGATCCGTCGCACCGGCTCGGTCGGCTACCTGCGGCAGTCCCCGCAGGACGACGACGCATCGGGCACCGTCGCGGACCGGATCCTGTCCGCCCGCGGCATTGACGAGGCGGTCCGCGGCCTGCGCGCGGCCGAGGCCGCTATGGCCCAGGCGGAGGGCCCGGAGCTGGAGAAGGCCATGCGGGCCTACGCCCGCGCCGAGCACCTGTTCCTCGCGCACGGGGGGTACGCGGTCGAAGCCGATGCCGCCCAGGTCGCCGCCAACCTCGGACTGTCCGAAGCGATCCTCCGGCAGCCCCTCGACCGCCTTTCCGGCGGGCAGCGCCGCCGGGTCGAACTGGCCCGCCTGCTGTTCGGTAACCACGACACACTGCTCCTGGACGAGCCGACCAACCACCTCGACGCGGACTCGATCCGCTGGCTGCAGCGGTTCCTGCGCGGCCGCAGTGGGGGGTTCCTCCTCATCAGCCACGACGTCAACCTCCTGGAATCCACGGTCAACCGGGTGTTCCACCTCGACGCCGACCGGACCGCGATCGACGTCTACAACGTGGGCTGGACGACGTATCTGACCCAGCGCGAGAGCGACGCCCGCCGACGGCGCCGGGAGCGGGTCGCCGCCCAGCGCAAGGCGGAGGAGCTGCGCGCTCAGGCCGAGAAGATGAAGAGCAACGTGAAGACGGCGGTGGCGGCCAAGAACATGATCCGCCGGGCCGACCACATGCTCGCCGAGGTCGGGCCCGAGCGCCGGTCGGACAAGGTGGCGCGGCTGCGCCTGCCCGAACCGCCACCGTGCGGCAAGGTCCCGCTGACCGCCGAGTCGGTGTCCAAGTCCTTCGGGTCCCACGAGGTGTTCACGGGGGTGGATGTGGCCGTGGACCGGGGGTCGCGGATCGCCATCCTCGGGCTCAACGGCGCGGGCAAGACGACGCTGCTGCGCATTCTGGCCGGACAGGAGCGGCCCGACAGCGGACAGGTCCGGCACGGTACCGGTGCGCGGCTGGGCTACTACGCGCAGGAGCACGAGACGCTGACCCCGGACCGGACGGTCCTGGAGAACCTGACCGACGCGGCCCCGCACCTCGCCGACAACGAAGCGCGTCAGATGCTGGGGTCCTTCCTGTTCTCCGGTGACGACACCCAGAAACCCGCGGGGGTGCTCTCCGGCGGGGAGAAGACCCGCCTGGCGCTGGCGACCCTGGTGTGCTCCGACGCCAACGTGCTGCTCCTCGACGAGCCGACCAACAACCTCGACCCGGCGTCCCGCACCGAGATCCTCCGGGCAATCGACTCCTACCGGGGCGCCGTCGTCCTGGTCACGCACGACGACGGCGCCATCGAGGCGCTGCGTCCCGACCGCGTGCTACTGCTGCCGGACGGCGTCGAGGACCTGTGGAACGACGAGTACAAGGAGCTGGTCTCCCTCGCCTGAATCCGCGTGGGAGCGCCGACGGCGCGCTCGCGGCGCTCAGCAACGCGAAGAGCCTCTGACCAATCCGCGTTGGCGGAGGTCAGAGGCTCTTCGACGAAAAGTGGAGGTGGCGGGAATCGAACCCGCGTCCTTCAGCACCGCATCAGGGCTTCTCCGGGTGCAGTTCGTGCTGCCGTTCTACTCGGCTCCAGCGCTCTCACGAACAAGTCGCTGACGAGCCCAGCCACGTAAGTGTCCCGCTCGGGCCCCGTGGCCTGATCCGAGCGGTGAGTCCTCTGAACGATGCCGGACACTGGGCCGAGGACAAGCTCAGGCCGACAGAGACGCTATCGCTTAGGCAGCGAGAGCGAACTCAGTGCGCTTAGAATTGGCACTTGATATTTAACGCGATGCAGGATTTACGAGGTCACAAACGCAACCCTCGACCCGCTTCCCCTGAAACGACTACCGAAGTCGAAACCGATCACCCCCTGTGGAATTATCAACAGGCCCGATGGGCCCGCAGGCAGGCACCACCGCGGTGGCCCCTGTGCTCTTACGCTACAGGTAGAACGCTCCGAAGGCCAAGCCGATTCCCGGCCGCGCCATCCGTTATGTCCCTGATACACCGGCCGTGTGATGGGGGGACCCGGCACCAGGACCCGCCGCTCCGGCTCACTTCCTCCCCCGAACATGAGAAACCCCCGCGGGTGCGGACGGGATCCATCGACGCTACCCGCGAGGGCGGCCGGCAGGGTCGGGCCGGCCTCTCATCCAGCAGGACCTCCCCCGAGACGAGGTCCCGCCTTCTAGGACTGGTGTCCGCAACCCCCTTTACGGCCTCCCAGTCATAGACAAAGACGCGTATTTGACCCGCGGAGGTTGCCTCTGACCAGGGCTGATTTACGGTCAGGGCACGAAGCGCCCCAGACCGCACCGTGTGCGGCGGTGACGGTCGCTAGGGGCGATTCCCACCGCTTTCGCGCGGCCCGGCCGGCCGATGGTCGAGATCGCTCTGACCGTCGGATTCGATCAGATCCCCGGGACGCCCGGCGGCCCCGGGGCACCCGGGGCCGCGCCTCCGGCGTCGCCGGCCTTACCCGCGCCCGGGTCCTCGACGTAGCCGTAGGGAAGGTTCTGCAGGAACCCGCTCCCCGCGCTGATCGCGTACTGGTCCCACTCCATGGCCGGATCCACCTCGGCCACCACGGCGAACGCCACGTTGCCCTGGTACCCCACGAACCACTGCACGGCGGTCTCCTCGCCGCCGACATCCTGCTTGACCGACGCCGCCTGGCCGTGTACGGGGACGGTGCTGAGGTTAGCGCGGGAGGCGCCGCCCTCGACGACCGCGGCGCGCATCATCTCGCGCAGCTGCTCGACCGTTTCCTTGGGCAGCTCGTGGGAGGCGTTCGGCTCGCCCTCGGCGGCGTCGCGCACCAGGCGGGGGGCGTGCCATGTGCCGTCGGCGACCGCCCCGGCCACCAGGGCCATCGACAACGGGCTGACCGCGACCCGGTCCTGGCCGACCATGGCGGCGGCGGTGTCGCCCGCGGACTCGGGAGCGATGAACTCGCCGTTGAAGGTCGGGACCGACAGCCGCCAGTCGCCATCGATGCCGAAGTCGGCAGCGGCGGACTCCAGTGCCTCCGCTCCCACGCCCTCACCGAGACCGGCGAACGCGGTCGTGCAGGCGAAGGCGAAGTCCTTGGTGAAGTTCGGCTCCCACAGCCCGCCGTTGTTGGGGGTGGCGAAGGTGCGATCGCCCACCGTGGTCTCGGGATCGCACGGCACGGTCGCGGAGGGCTTGGTCGCGCCGGACTCCAGCGCGGCGGCTGCCGAGACGATGGTGAACGCCTCGCCCGGCTCGTACTCCTTGGTGAAGGCGCCGTCGTTGCTCAGGTCGTTGGGGCTGCCGGCGGCGGCCAGGATCTCCCCGGTGCGCGTGTCGAGCGCGACCATGTAGCCGGGGCCGGGCAGCTGCGCCAGGGAGTTCTCGGCGACGCGCTGCGCCGTGGAGTCGAGCGTCGTGGTCAGCGAGCCGCTCTGCGTGCCCGGCCACGTTTCCAGGACGCCGGTCTGCTTCCCCTTCTCGTTGACGGTGACCACCTCGGTGGTGGCCGTGCCCGCGAGACGCTGCTGGAAGACGTTCTGCAGGCCGTTGAGGCCAACCGTGTCGCCGGCCTGGTAGGTGCTGACGACGCGGGACGAGACGTTGTGCTCGGCGGTACCGGCCACCTCACCGATGACACCGTTGGCCATCGTGGGGGTCAGCGGCATGGTGAGGTCGGTGGTTCCAACACCGGCGATCTTCTTGGCCTTGCGCACGACGGACGTCTTGACGTCGTTCTTTCGCAGCAGTACCAGGGGTTGGAACTCCTCGGGCGGCGCGGATCTGACCCGGTCGAGCATGGGGCCGGGCTCCTCGCCGAGCACCTCGGCCAGGGCGCCCACGCCCTCCTTCATGCCGTCCAGCTCGGCGGGGACGACACCGAAGACGATCAGTTGGTCCTCGCTGACCAGCGGCTCGTCGTTGCGGTCGAAGATCTCGCCGCGGTCGGGGACGTCGTAGCTGACGGCGAGCCGCTCGCCCTCGTTGAGGTCAGGGTGGATCACACTCGGGGACCAGGCGATCTTCCACCCGTCCTGGCCGCGCCCCAGCGACATCTCCCCGGTGTACCTCCACACCGGGTCGCCGATACCGAGGTCGGCTTGGACGTCGAACTCGGCGGTGGCCCCTTTGCCGTTCTGCCTGATGCGCCCCAGCCCGAAGCGCAGCCCCGCCAAGTCGAGCTGGCGGTGCGCCCCCTCCAGGGCGTCGGCGACCTCCTCCACGTCCCCGGTGGTCTGCCGGGCGGCGGCTTCGTAGTCACCGGCCTGCCAGTCGAGGAGGAACGTGCGGACGGCGACCTCCGGGCTGGGCTGGGTGGCGCAGGCGGTCATCACGGCCGCCATGACGACACCGGTGCCCGCGGCAAGAAACCGGCGGAGGGGAGGGGGAGTCACCGGAGGATCCTTTCGTTCAGACCTCAGCGCCGGCGGCGCAGCGCGCGCTCGATGTCACGCTTGGCCTCGCGCTCGGCGATGTCACGGCGTTTATCGTACGAACGCTTACCGCGTGCCAGCGCCAGCTCCACCTTGGCCTTGCCCTCGCTGAAGTACAGCGATAGCGGGACAAGCGTACGGCCGGCCTCCTCGGTCTTGCCGACCAGTTTGGCGATCTCTTCGCGGTGCAGCAGAAGCTTACGCGGCCTGCGGGCGGCGTGGTTGGTCCACGTCCCGTGGGTGTACTCCGGGATATGGACGTTCTCCAGCCACACCTCTCCATTCTTTACGTGCGCGAACCCGTCCGTGAGGGACGCGCGGCCGGCACGCAGCGACTTCACCTCGGTACCGGTGAGCACGAGGCCCGCCTCGTAGGTGTCGTCGATGTGGTAGTCGTGCCGGGCGCGTCGGTTCTGCGCGATGACCTTGCGCCCTTTCTCCCGTGGCACCGGAGTTCTCCTTAGTTACACCCTGAGGTAGCGCCGAAGCGTCAGGAACGACGCGACGGTACACAGCAGCACGCCCAAAATCAGCGAGACGCCGATGACGTACAGCAGCGAACCGGTCGACAGCGCGACAGGGAACGCGAACCAGTCTTCGACCTTGTCCAGTAGGAAGAACCGCGCGGAGACGATGAAGCCGGAGGCGATGACGCCGCCGATCAGACCCGCGATGGCGCCTTCCAACAGGAAGGGAAGCTGGATATAGAAGTTGGACGCGCCGACGAGCCGCATAATTCCCGTCTCCCGGCGTCGACTGTAGGCCGACAACCGGATGGTGTTGCCGATCAGCAGCGCGGCGGCACCGAGTTGGATGAACGACACGGTGAGCGCGCCCCACTTGAGGCCGTCGAGCAGTCCGAAGAACTTCTCCAGCACCTGCTGGTCGTCGGAGACCGACTCGACACCGGGTGCGCCCTTGACCTGTTCGGCCACCTTGTCGTACTGGTCGGGGTTTTCCAGCTGCACACGGAAGTTGTCCGGGATATCGCCCTCGCGGACGGCGTCGCTCATGGCCTCGTTGTTGGAGAAGCGCTCCTGGAAGTCCTTGAACGCCTCGGCCTGGGTCACGTAGGTGACGTCCGCGACCTCGGGCAGCGACTTGAGGGTCGACTCGACGTCGGCGCGCTGCTCCTTGGTGGCCTCGCCGCTTTCCTCACAGGCCGTGGAGGGCGCGTTCTTCGTGCACATGAAGACCGTGAGGGAGACACGGGAGTCCCAGTACCCGCGCATCTGCGAGACCTGCTGCATGATGAGCAGACCGCCACCGAACAAGGCGAGCGAGATGGCCACGGTGATGATCACCGCGACGGTCATCGTCAGGTTGCGGCGTAGGCCGATCCAGATCTCGGAAAGTACGAATTGTGCTCGCATGATGTGTTAAGGGTCCATCCTTAGGGGCTTCGCCGCGCTGCTACGGCCAGCGGGGGGACGCTTGGCCGACCCGGCGGGTCAGGAGGCTCAGTAGGCCTGGCCGTAGATGCCGCGCGTCTGGTCCCGGACGACGACACCCTCTTCGAGCTCGATAACGCGCTTGCGCATCGAGTCGACGATCGCGGCATCGTGGGTCGCCATCACGACCGTCGTTCCGGTGCGGTTGATTCGGTCGAGCACCTTCATGATGCCGATCGACGTGGCGGGGTCGATGTTGCCGGTGGGCTCGTCGGCCAGCAGGATCTGCGGCCGGTTGACGAACGCCCGGGCGATCGCGACCCGCTGCTGCTCACCACCCGACAGTTCGTCGGGCATACGGGTGGACTTGCCCTCCAGGCCGACGAGCTCGACGACCTCCGGCACGACCTTGCGGATGAACCGCCGGGGCTTGCCGATGACCTCCAGCGCGAACGCGACGTTCTCGAAGACGTTCTTGTTCGGCAGCAGCCGGAAGTCCTGGAAGACACAGCCGATGCGGCGCCGCAGGTGCGGGACCTTCCAGTTGGACAGGCGCGCGAGGTCTTTGCCCGCGACGTGGACCCTGCCCTGAGAGGGCTTCTCCTCCTTGAGGACCAGCCTGAGGAACGTTGATTTACCCGACCCGGAGGGACCGACGAGGAAGACGAACTCTGCCTTGTCCACGTCGAGGGAAACGCCGTCGAGAGCGGGGCGCTTCTGGGTCGCGTAGACCTTGGTGACGTTATCGAAGTGGATCACAGGTGCATCACAAGGTTCTCGGAGGTAGGGGAGCCCAGGCGGATGTTCACCTCCGCGCAGGGCAGTACCGGCCACGGGGCCAATCGACAGTGTAGAGGCGATCGCAACCCGGAATGTCCAGATCGACGTGCGAACTCACGTCAACGCCCGCGACCGGAGAAGTCCGGGCGGGCGATCAGACGTCGCCACTTCCCCCACACGGCCCGTTGGCCCCGGCTGTCCGCGCAGGACAGCACGTCCGAGCATATCGGAAGCGTCAACCACCTATAACATTCCCATATACCCCATTTGTCGCAAACCCGGCGCGCGAGCGGGATTCCCCGCCCGTGGGACGCGGCGGAAACTCATCCGTCACATCGGCCACACGTGCCCCGCTCGGTCTACGCGGCCCCGTTCTCCTTGCTGCGCATCCAGCGGATCTCGGCGTCGATGAACTCGTCGATCTGACCGTCGAGGACGGCGGTCGGGTTACCCGACTCCACGTTCGTCCGGGCGTCCTTCACGCTCTGGTAGGGGTGCAGCACGTAGTTGCGCATCTGCGTTCCCCAGCTGCTGGCGCTGTCGCCGCGCAGCTCGTCGATCGTGGACTGCTCCTCGCGTCGCTTGCGCTCCAGCAGCTTGGCCTGGAGCATCGACATCGCCGTCGCGCGGTTCTGCAGCTGGGAGCGCTCGTTCTGGCACGAGGTGACGATGCCCGTGGGCAGGTGGGTGATGCGCACCGCGGAGTCGGTGGTGTTGACGCCCTGCCCGCCCGGGCCGCTGGACCGGTAGACGTCGATCCGCAGGTCGCTCTCGTCGATCTCGATGTGGTCGCTCTGCTCGATGACCGGAACGACGTCGACGCCCGCGAACGAGGTCTGCCGGCGGCTCTGGTTGTCGAACGGCGAGATGCGGACCAGCCGGTGGGTGCCGTGCTCGCCGCGCAGCGTCCCGTAGGCGAACGCCGCCTTCACGGCGAACGTCGTCGACTTGATCCCCGCCTCTTCGGCGTACGAGGTGTCGTAGATGTCGGTCGGGTAGCCGTGGCGCTCGGCCCAGCGCAGGTACATCCGCTGCAGCATCTGCGCCCAGTCGGCGGCGTCGATGCCCCCGGCCTGCGCGTTGATGGTGACCAGGGCCTCGCGCTCGTCGTAGGGGCCGCTGAGCAGGGTGCGGACCTCCAGCTCGCCGATGTCCTTGCGCAGCGACTCCAGCTCGGTGTCGGCCTCGGCCTGGGCGTCGGAGTCGCCCTCGGTAGCGGCCAGCTCGTAGAGCACGCCGAGGTCGTCGAGGCGCTGGCGAATGTTGCCGACCTTGGTGACCACGGACTCCAGGTTGGCCAGCCGGCGGGTGACCTTCTGGGCGTTCTCGGCGTCGTTCCAGAGCTCAGGGTCGGCAGACTGCTCGCGCAGCTGGTCGATCTCCGTGTTCTTGGCGTCGAGGTCCAGCACGGACTCGACGCTCGCCAGGGTCGACGAGAGTTCCTTGATCTTTTCTGCGGGGTCTTGGTCTGCCACGTGCCCAAGTCTAGGGCGTATAGGACGCCGTCCTTCACACGGAGCGATGCGCGACCCCGGCACGGACCGCCACGGCCGAGGTCGGCGGCGCACACCACCATATTTCTCCGCGTTCGGCCCGCGGCGCCCCATCGGACCCACGGGCTCCATCGGATACGGAGAAGGGCCGCGCCCGATGTCGGGCGCGGCCCTGGTGGCTCCGGTGTGCGACCTCAGCCGTCGGAGCTCGCCAGCGAGCGGATCGACCGCAGCGCCACCGAGAGGGTGGCAAGGTCGAACCGCTCGGTCTCCCAGATGTCCGAGAGGGTCTGGCCGGCACGCTCCAGCGTGGCCTTGTTCTGCTCCATCCACTTCTCCCGCATGGCGTCGACCGGCTCACCGGGCTGGCCGGACTCCAGCACCCGGCCGGTGAGGTCGGCGTGCGTGCGGTACAGGTCGTCGCGCACGGCCGAGCGCGCCATCGTGTTCCAGCGGTCGTCGCGCGGCAGCGCGATGATGCGCTCCCGCAGCCGGGAGATCTGCAGCCGGTCGGCCAGGTCGAAGTAGACCTCGGCGACCTCCCGCAGCGGGCGTCCGGTCCGGTGGCCCACCTCCACCAGATCGAAGGTGGAGTAGGCCGGGACCATCGCGGCGACCTGCTCGGCCAGTTCCGAGGGGACACCGCGCCCGACGAACCTGTCCCGCCGTTCGATGAACGCGGCCAGGTCGCGCCCCCTGAGCAGCTCGGACAGCTGAGGCACGATCGTGGGCACGCCCTCCGCGAAGAACGCGATCTCCTCACTCAGGTCAAACAGGGACGTGCGGTTCTGCAGCAGCCAGCGCGCCGAACGCTCGGCGAGCTTGCGGGCCTCCAGCAGCATGTCCAGCTGGGTGGCGACGTCGACCTTGTGGTCCAGGTCCTCCACGGCCCGCCAGAAGTCGCGGAGCCCGAACACCTCCTGCACGACCAGGTAGGCCCGCGCGATGTCGTCAGCTGAGGCGCCCAGTTCCTCGTTGAGCCGGAAGGCGAAGGTCGATCCGGACCGGTTCACCATGTCGTTCACCACCTGGTTGGTGATGATCTGGCGGGCCAGCGGGTGGTCCGGCATGGCGTCGGCGAACCGCTCGCGCAGCGCCGTGGGGAAGTACTCGGTGAGCGTGTCCCGCAGGTAGGGGTCGGACGGCAGGTTGGAGTCGGCGATCGCGTCCTTGAGGGTGATCTTGGTGTAGGCGATCAGCGTGCCGAACTCCGGCCCCGTCAGGCCCTGGCCGCTGGAGCGGCGCGCGGCGATGGCCTTGTCGTCGGGCAGGTTCTCCAGCTTGCGCTTGAGCTGCCCGGAGCGCTCCAGCGCGCGCATGTAGCGCTGGTGGACGTGGAGCATGCCGTTGGCCTGCTTGCGCGCCGCCGCGAGCACGACGTTCTGCGCGTAGTTGTTGTCCAGCACGAGCTCGGCGACCTCGTCGGTCATGCCCAGGAACAGCTCGTCGCGCTCGTCCTTGGACAGGCGGCCGGCCCGGACCTCGCGGTCCAGCATGATCTTGATGTTCACCTCGTGGTCGGAGGTGTCCACACCGGCGGAGTTGTCGACGAAGTCGGAGTTGACCCGCCCCCCGGCCAGCGCGAACTCGATCCGCCCCGCCTGGGTGAGGCCGAGGTTGCCGCCCTCACCGATAACCTTGCACCGCAGCTCGGTAGCGTCGACGCGCACCTGGTCGTTGGCCTTGTCGCCGACCGAGGCGTGGGTCTCGGTGGAGGCCTTGACGTAGGTGCCGATGCCGCCGTTCCACAGCAGGTCCACCGGGGCCTTGAGGATGCACTGGATCAGCTCGAACGGGGTCAGCGAGGTGACGTCCGGGTCGATGCCCAGAACCTCGCGGACCTGCGGGGTGAGGTGAATCGACTTGGCGGTGCGCGGGTAGACCCCTCCCCCCTCGGAGATCAGCGACTGGTCGTAGTCCGCCCAGGTACTGCGGGGCAGTTCGAACAGGCGGCGGCGCTCGGCGTAGCTCCGCGCCGCGTCCGGGTTGGGGTCGAGGAAGACGTGCCGGTGGTCGAATGCGGCCACCAGCCGGATGTGCTCCGAGAGCAGCATCCCGTTGCCGAACACGTCGCCGGACATGTCGCCGACGCCGACGGCGGTGAAGTCCTCGTTCTGGACGTCCACGCCCATCTCGCGGAAGTGGTACTTGACCGACTCCCAGGCACCGCGCGCGGTGATGCCCATGGCCTTGTGGTCGTAACCGACCGAGCCGCCGGAGGCGAACGCGTCGCCGAGCCAGAAGCCCCGCTCCAGGGAGATGCCGTTGGCGATGTCGGAGAAGGTGGCCGTGCCCTTGTCCGCGGCGACGACGAGGTAGGAGTCGTCGGCGTCGTAGCGGACGACGTCGCGCGGGTGCTCGACGGCTCCCTCGACGAGGTTGTCGGTGACGTCGAGCATGCCGCTGATGAACTGCTTGTAGCAGGCCACGACCTCGGTCATGATCGTGTCGCGGTCGCCGCCGGCGGGCAGCCGCTTGCAGACGAAGCCGCCCTTGGCGCCGTTGGGCACGATCAGCGAGTTCTTCACCATCTGCGCCTTGACCAGGCCGAGGATCTCGGTGCGGAAGTCCTCGAAGCGGTCCGACCAGCGCAGCCCGCCGCGCGCGACCGAGCCGAAGCGCAGGTGCACGCCCTCCATCCGCGGGGAGTAGACGTACATCTCGAACTTGGGCCGCGGGGCCGGAAGGTCCGGGATGGCCTGCGGGTCGAGCTTGTAGACGAGGTAGGGCTTCTCGCCCTCAGCGGCGTGCTGGAAGTAGTTGGTGCGCAGCGTCGCCTGAATCATCGCCAGGAAGGACCGCAGGATGCGGTCCTGGTCGAGGCTGGCCACCAGGTCGAGTTCGCCGTTGATCTCCTCGGTGATGGCCTCGGAGCGCTCGGCGCGGCCGTCGGAGTGGCGCGGGTCGAAGCGCGACTCGAAGAGCCGGACCAGCAGGTTGGCGATGTGCACGTTGGCGACGAGGACGTCCGCGATGTAGGCGGGGCTGAACGTGCTCCCGGCCTGGCGCAGGTACTTGGCGTAGGCGCGCAGGATCGTGAGCTGGCGCCAGGTCAGCCCGGCGCGCAGCACCAGCGCGTTGAAGCCGTCGGACTCGCCGCGGTCTTCCCACAGGGCGGTGAAGGCGTCCTCGAAGAGGTGCTTCAGCCGCTCCTCCGGGACCTGTACGGCGTCGCGGATCGGGGCCAGGCCGAAGTCGTAGATCCAGGCGCGCCCCTCGCCGTCGCGGTCGGCGCCCGGGGCGGTGATGCCGTAGGGGCGCTCGTCCTCCACCTCGACGCCCATGTGCTCCAGCAGCGGCAGCACCTTGGACAGGGAGATGGGGTCGCCCTTGCGGTAGACCTTGAACCGCCACTTGGAGGCGTCGTCCGTCGCCGAGGGCGAGGGGTAGAGGTTGACGGCGAGCTCGCCGTCCGCGAGGGCGTCGATCCGCCCGATGTCGTCGACGGCCGTGGCGGCCGACGTGTCGACCTTGTACCCCTCGGGCAGGGCCTCCCGGTAGCGCCCGACGACCTCGGTGGCGCGCTCGGCGCCGAAGCGCTGGGTGAGCTCGACGAGGAGGTCGTCGTCCCAGGAGCGGGTGGCCTTGACGACCTCGGCCTCCAGGGCGGCGTGGTCGACGTCGGCGAGGAGGCGGCCGCGCTCGGCGCGCACCACCAGGTAGAGGCGGGCGAAGGGGGCCGAGCCGACCATGACGCTGTGCTCCATGGTGGCGCCGTGGAACGCCTTGGCCAGCACGTTCTGGATGTCGAGGCGGACCTGCGTGGTGTAGCGGTCGCGCGGCATGTACACCAGGCAGGACATGTAGCGGCCGTAGGGGTCGCGGCGCAGGAACAGCTTGCTGCCGCGGCGCTCGCGCAGGCGCAGCACGCCCAGCACGATGTCGTAGAGCTCGGGGACCGGGGTCTGCAGCAGCTCCTCGCGCGGGAAGCCCTCCAGGATCTCCACCAGGTCCTTGCCGTCGTAGCTGTCGGCGTCGAACCCGGCGAGGTCGAGGACCTCGGCCTGCTTGCGCTTGAGGATCGGGATCTCGGCGATGCTCGTCGTGGTGGCCTGGTGGGTGAACAGGCCGAGGAAGCGGCACTCGCCGACGATGTGGCCCTGGTCGTCGAACTTCTTGACGCCGATGTAGTCGAGGTACTTGGGCCGGTGGACCGTGGCCCGCGAGTTGGCCTTGGTCAGCACCAGCACGTGCGGCTCGCGCGCCTTGGCGCGGGCCTCGGGGGGCAGTGCCGCGAAGCTGCCGGACACCGGCGTGTCCATGCGCAGCACACCCAGGCCGGTCCCGGCCTGCGGGCTCAGCGCCTCGCGGCCTTCCTCGTCGCTGACCAGCGCGTATTCGCGGTATCCAATGAACGTGAAGTGGCGGTCGGCGACCCAGCGCAGGAACTCGACACTCTCGGAGATCTCCTGCTCGCTGACGCCTCCGGCGACAAGGGCGGAGGTACGCGCGGCGACCTCGTCGGCGAGGTCGACGGCGCGCTGGCGCATCCGCGCGCCGTCCTCGTCCACGTAGCGGACGTCGGTGAGCACGCGCGTCAGATCCGATTCCAGCTGCTTGAGCACCGTGGCGTCGGCCTGGCGGTCGATCTCGACGTGGATCCACGACTCGGCGATCGGGAGGAGGTCGCCTTCGGTCTCCGCGGGCTCGATCTCGCGCAGCTCGCCGCGGAGGTCGCGCAGAACGCGGAGCTGCGGGTGGACGACCAGGTGCGCGCCGATGTTGTGGCGCGCGAGTTCCATGGTCACGGAGTTGACCAGGAACGGGGCGTCGTCGGTGACGATCTCGACCACGGTGTGGCCGATCTCCCAGCCGTCCCTGTCCTGGGTGGGCGTGTGGACCCGCACCTTCGCTCGGCCCTGGACCCGGTTCTCGGCGAGCTGCCTGTGCGAGATGGCCGCACCGCAGATCTCCTCGGGCCTCCGCTCCTTGAGTTCTTCGGGGTCTACGTGCCGGTAGTAGAGCCTCAGGAAGCGCTCAAGCTCGTTCGTGTCGTGGTCGTCGGCCGAACCGCCGTTGGGTGCGGTCCACTGCGTGGCCGCATCGTGTAGCAACTGATCCTGTATGGCGTCTGACTGCCCGGACATCGTTGCGATCTCACTCCTTTGTGAGCGTCGGGGGTGGACCGGAAGCCGACCTGGAGACCGGCCCCAGAACATCGGGTGATGTGACTTGTGATGTTGTGTGTCGGTGGACCACCGCCCTCGGTGGTCCGGCTCCGGTGGAAGGAACCTGTGCGCACAGGCCGTGGCGTGTGGGGCTCGGACACCGTTGTCCGGCCGCCGCCATGGCCTAGGCTACTGCGTTTCACACGGTAGAACAGTGATCAACACCGTTAACGGTGCGTTTCAGCGGCTATGGACCGTATTGCGTGCGGGGGCATCCCCACCTAGGACAGTATGCGCGGGAGATACGTCACATTCAGGCTCCGGGCCACTTCCGGACACGGGGACAGGAAGCGGACGCCCGGCGCGGTGACCTGACGCAACCGACGCTATCCGGGCGGCGGTCGGGGTGGGGCCGAAGAGTCACCCCGCTGACTCACCCCGCCTGGGGCAGGCGCGTGGCGCCGCGGATCATGTGCAGCAGGGCCTGCTGGTCGGTGAGGTCCTCCAGGACGTAGCGCGCCCCGGCGGAGCGCAGCTGCGACTCGGTGGTCGACCCGCTGGCGACTCCGATGGGGGTGGCGTGGCCGATGAGGGCCGCCTCGACGTCGCGGGCGGAGTCGGTGATGTAGACCGTGGCGGACTCCGGGAACGCGGAACCGTGGGCCTCCGCCGCGCGCATCCGGGTGAACTGGATGAGGCTGGCCTTGGGGTAGTGCTCGGACCCGAACCCGCCGATGCTCAGGTCCAGGTAGCCGTCGAGCCCGAACGCGGCGAGCTTCGCCACCGCGTTGGGCATGATGGTTCCGGTGACCACGGTCTGCACCGTGCCGTCCAGGGCCGCGACGGCGGCCAGCGCCTCCGGCGCTCCGGGCATCGCCCGGCCGCGTGCGGGCAGCTGGTCGCGCCGCCGGGCGAACGCCTCGCCCAGGGCGTGCAGAAAGTCGGCGATCTGCGCCGCGCCGGACTCGGCGTCGACGTCGTTGCGGGCCAGGAACTCATAGAAGATCTCGGAGTCGGTGCGACCCGCGGTCGACGCCAGATAGACGAGGGGCTCGCCCGTCACCTGTTGGAACGCCTCGGCGTAGGCGGCCCGCGTCACCTGGGCGACGTCGACGAGCGTGAGGTCGATGTTCCACAACACCAGCCGGCTGATGGGAGTCTCCTCACGGAACACGAGGGGTGAGCGATGTCGGCCCCATTATCCCAGTCGCCGAAGTCACGCGGCCAGGGTGCGCCGCGTAACGGGGACGAACGGGAGAATCGGTCCGGATCCAGGGGTGCGCGGCGGGCCCGGCCGTCGACCGAGGAGCCACCGTGGGGAACCACGGTGTCACGCCATGCGTCCCAGTGCACCGGTACGCGATCGCCACGGGAACGAAAGGGGACGATGAGCAGCGGTAGAGGGAGCGGCTCGGATGACGTCGTGGATTTCTTCCTCGGCGACTGGAACATCACCGACCGGCGCCAGAACCAGCGTATCCGGGAGTTGCAGGAAGGACTGGACCAGGCCAATCAGCGCGTCTACCACGAGCGGAGCCGACTCCGCTCTGAGCTGAGCCAGGTGCGGGGTTCGCTGGAAAAGCGGTTGGACGCGATCTCCGCCTCCTTCGACGCCTTCGTCGAGCTGAGCGATATTCGCGCCACTCTCGCCATGTTCGACGGCACCGCGATGGCCCGCCACCGCACGCGGCAGATCCTCAGCGGCCAGCGGCCCGATGAACTGCGGCTCGACGACACGTCCGCGTATTGGCTGGTTCCGGCCGCGCTCGGCCTGCACGCCCTGACCGGTGGCGACCTGGGGACGGCGCGGGTCCGGTTCGCCGAGGCCGCCGAGCGCGACCCCCTGCGCGCCGAGGTCTTCTCGATCCTCGCGACAGCGGTCGCCGCCCCCGAGCACGCCCCCGCGTTGGCCGGCCCCGTGCTGCCGAAGCTCCTGCCCGCACTGCCCCACGAGGTGGACCGCTGGCAGCGGGCGCTGTGGCTGCTCGCAGCTGACGGCCTGCTGGGCGAGGACGCCCGGGAGGAGCTGCGGCTGCGAACGGACACGGCGCTGCGCGAGCAGGGCCTCCCCCAGGGTGACGACAGCACGCGGAGGATCCCGAGGGTCGAGCTCAAGCCCGAGCGGGCGCCCGTGAACCTCAGTGGCACGGGCGAGATCCAGCAGCGGCTCCTCGCGGCAGAACAGCTCAGCGCCCTGCGCGAACGGCTGGAGCACACGCTCGTGACCCCGAGCGCACCGGGTGCCGATGACGCTGGCAGGCGGCGCACAGCGCCCGCCCGCTTCGCGGCCGAGACCCTGCGGCTGCTCATCGACGAGGGCAGCTCGGAAGAGGCGCCGCTTATCGAGCGCGCCGCCCAGCTGCGCGCCGTGGTCGAAGGCAGTGGCAGCGCTTCCGCCGACTCGGGGCGGCCCCGGTGGGACGCGCGGGTCGGCACCCTGAGTCAGCTGCTGCACGCGGACGCCACCGACACCGGCGCCCCCGCCGACCGGCGCGCGTTCGCCCTCTCGTTCGAGAGCGCACGGACGCTGTCCGCCGCCGAATCCCTCGCCCACCGCGCACAACAACCGTGGAGGGGAGACGTCGTCATCACCGAACAGGGGCAGCGCGTCCCCATCACGCGCGACGGCCCCGTGGGCGACGCGCTCGCGGACGCCGAGGCGCAAATCGCGCGGCGCTACATGCGCGGCGGCTCCGAGCACCGACACATCACGCTCTCCGCGGCGGCCATCGGCGTGGTCCTGGTCGCGGTCGGGCTGAGCGTCGGTTCACCGGTGCTCTGGATTATCGGCATCGCCGCGTTCGGCTGCTCCGGCTGGGGCGTGTACAAGGACTCCAGCGGGCGCCAGCAGACCATGGAGTTCGCCCGCCACCAGCAGGAGCGGATGCGCACATCGGTCGATCAGGGGGTGGCCTACCTGGGCGCTCTTCTCGACAAAACCGAGGCGGACGGCGCCCGTGCCGACCGGGACCTCGACGCGATCCGGAGGCTGCTTGCCGACGGCTGATCCGGGGCGGCCGCCCCGGATCGGCTCGCAGCGGCGGGGCGGCGCGCGCTGGCTAGCCCATGTGCGGGTACCTCCAGTCCGTCGGGGCGACGAAGGTCTCCTTGATCGCCCGCGGGCTCGCCCAGCGGGCCAGGTTGAACAGGGACCCGGCCTTGTCGTTGGTGCCGCTGGCCCGCGCGCCGCCGAACGGCTGCTGGCCGACAATCGAGCCGGTCGGCTTGTCGTTGATGTAGAAGTTCCCGGCGGAGAACCGCAGCGCGGCGTCGGCGGTGGCGATGGCGTTGCGGTCGCGGGCGATGACCGCCCCCGTCAGCCCGTAGGGCGCGACGTCGGCCATCTGGGCCAGCACCCCCTCGTAGTCGGCGTCGTCGTAGACGTGCACGGCGAGGATCGGGCCGAAGTACTCGGTGCGGAACACCTCGTCCTCGGGGTCGTCGCACTCCAGTACCGTCGGCTGGACGAAGTAGCCGACCGAGTCGTCAGCGGTGCCCCCGGCGAGGATGGTGATCGAGTCGGTCTCCGCGGCCCGCTTCAACGCGGCGGAGTTCTTGGCGAAGGCCCGCTCGTCGATGACCGCGCCCATGAACGTGGAGAGGTCGCCGGTGACGTCGCCCATGGTCAGCGACTTGACGTCGGTGAGGAGGTCGTCGCGGACCGCCGACCACAGGCCGCGCGGCACATAGGCGCGCGAGGCCGCCGAGCACTTCTGCCCCTGGTACTCGAACGCGCCGCGGACCAGGGCGGTGCGGAGCACGTCGGGGTCGGCGGAGGAGTGCGCGACCACGAAGTCCTTGCCGCCGGTCTCGCCGACGATCCGCGGGTAGGACGCGTAGTCCGCGATGTTCTCCCCGACGGTCCGCCACAGGTGCTTAAACGTGCGGGTGGAGCCGGTGAAGTGGATCCCGGCGAGGTCGGGCTGGGCCAGCGCGACCCGGGACACCGCTGTGCCGTCGCCGGTGACCATGTTGATCACGCCCGGCGGCAGGCCCGCCTCCTCCAGCAGGCGCATCAGGTGCCAGGCCGCGAAGGTCTGGGTGGGTGAGGGCTTCCACACCACCACGTTGCCCATGAGGGCCGGGGCGGTGGGGAGGTTGCCCGCGATGGCGGTGAAGTTGAAGGGGGTGATGGCCAGGACGAAGCCCTCCAGCGGGCGCAGCTCCTGCCGGTTCCACACGCCGCGCGACGAGATCGGCTGCTCCTCGTACAGGCGCCGGGCGAAGGCGACGTTGAACCGCCAGAAGTCGATCAGCTCGCAGGCGGCGTCGATCTCGGCCTGCTGCACCGACTTGGACTGTCCGAGCATCGTCGCGGCGTTGACCCTGGCCCGCCACGGCCCGGCCAGCAGGTCGGCGGCGCGCAGCAGGATCGCGGCCCGGTCGTCGATGGACATCGCCCGCCACGCGGGGGCGGCGGCGCGGGCAGCGTTGATCGCCTCGTGCACATCAGTGTCGGTGGCATTGGCCATCCGGCCGAGGACGTGGGCGCGTTTGTGCGGTTGGACGGCATCGATGAGCTCGCCGACGCCGAGCCGGGTCACCCCGCCGATCGTCTGGCCGAGCTCGTACTCCCGGCTGGTCTGGCGGTCGATCTCGGCCGCCAGTTCCGCGCGCTCGGGGCTCCCCGGCGCGTAGCTCAGGTTGGGTTCGTTAACGGGAACGGGCACCCGTGTCACGGCATCCATGAACGCCTCCCGAATGGGTCTGCGTCCACTGGCATACCCGGATCGACCAGACGGGTATCGCGGCGTCGCGCCCTGGAGGTATGGGGGTGGGTGTGGATGCGCTGCGCTCGGCGCCGCATCGCCGCGAGGGCCAATGCGTACAGCCATTCCCCCCGCGCGGGGGGAATGGCCCGATTCGGAGACTACCACGCAGGTGAAGCCGCAGGTCGGCGACACCCCAGATCCTGACACCGCCCGCATTTTCGTCGTTCAATCCGATACCACAAGCGTTACTCGCGAGTTAAGCTGCGCTCGTGTTGGACACGACGGTGACGATCGACTGCGTGCGCGTGGTGCTCTGGGGAGCACGTCGGCGCGGGGTCGATGCCGTGCCGCTGCTGGCCGGCGCGGGCGTCCCGCCCTCTCTGCTCGATGCCGAGGGGGCCCGCGTGCCCGCCGACCGCTTCGCTGTCCTGGTACGTGCCGTGTGTGTGGCGCTCGACGACGAGTTCCTCGGGCTCGCCGACGACGCCGTCCGTCCGGGCACGTTCGCGATGATGTGCCGCACCGCCATCCACTGCCCCGACCTCGGGGCGGCCCTGCGCCGCGCCGGATCCTTCTACGCGCTGTTCCCCGGAGCGCCCCGCGGGTGGCTGAGCCGCGACCCCGCCGAACCCGAGGCGCGCTGGGAGTTCAGCGTGCACATGCCGCCGCGGTCGGGACCGTTCATCGAGCTGTGCCTGCTCGGCATCACGCTGCGGCTCGCGTCGTGGGCGATCGGGCGCCGGTTGCGGCCGTCGCTGGTCGAGCTCGCCCACTCCCGCGCCGCGGCGGTCGCCGACCACAGGTTCGTGCTGGGCGAGCGGATCCGCTACGAGCGCGCGCGCCCGGCTCTCGTGATCGGCGCCGCCGACCTCGCCGCGCCGATCGTCCGCGACGAGCATGATCTGCGGTCGCTGCTCACCGGCTCCCCGGCGGGTCTGCTGGCCGGGTTGCGCCCTGCTGTCGCCACCAGCGAGCGGGTGCGGCACATCCTCGACCGCGACATCGCCGGAGGCGTGCCCGCCGCCCACGAGGTCGCGGCGCGGCTGAACATGAGCCCGCAGACGTTGCGCCGCCACCTGCGGGCCGAGGGGGTCTCCTTCCGGGAGATCCGCGATCGGGTGTTGCGCGACGCCGCGGTGTCGGCGCTGGCCGATGGGGGGTGGAGCGTCGCCGAGGTCGCCGAGCACCTGGGTTTCTCCGAAGCCAGCGCCTTCCAGCGGGCGTTCAAGCGGTGGGCCGGGACTACCCCCGGCGCGTACCGCAGCGCGCGGTGCTCCCCGCCACCGTGCGCCGGAGGCGCACGTGGGGAGCACCGCGCGACGGCGGCCGAGCACGTGGAGGCGCCGACCCTCACACGGCCACCGGCCTGATCGGGTGACGAGGAGCCGGCAGCGCGGCCAACACGCGACCCCGCTACCGGCTCGGTGGCGTCACAGGCAGCGGGGTGACCGGGCCGAGTCAGGGTCGAGCGCGTTGAACACGAGCCGGTGCACCACCGGGTCGTACGCGGCGGCGATATGCCCGGAGATGTCGGTCCGGCACTCGTCCTGCAACACGATGTTGGTGACGTCGTCCCCTTCGAGGAACCCACTGGTATAGGGCTGAACGAACACGTCGTACTTGGTCATGATGGTGGTGTAGGTGACGCCGGGGACAGCGGCGCCGCCCTCGTTCATCTCCGCGAGGAAGTCGGATCCGGTCAGGAACTGCCGGCAGGGCCCGCAGATCTGGTCGATGGACCGCCCCAAGGTCGGATCCAGGCCCCAGGCGATGCCGAGCCGGTTGAGCTCGGCCGCCCCGAAGAAGGCGGTGCCGTCCCACAGCGGGGTGAGCGCCACGTAGTTGCGGACCTTCTCGGACCCGCCGAGGAACTTGACGTAGTAGTTGGGCATAAGGCTGCCCTCGGAGTGGCCGACGATGTCGACCTCCTCGGCGCCGGTGGACTCCAGCACCTTGTCGACATAGGTGGAGAGCTCTTCGGCGCTCTGCTCCAGCGGCACCGCTCCACCGACCGCGTTGAGCGGGAACGGCAGCTCAGTGCGCAGACCGTAGGTGGGGGCGAACACGCAGTATCCGCGCGCCGCCAGGCGGGGGGAGAGAAGCTGCCAGTTGGCGAACCCGTTGGCGCCATAGCCGTGCAGCAGGACCACCGGTCGGGGGTGCTCCTGCGTGGGGCGGCAGGAGAAGTCGTTGGCTCCGGGCGCGTCCGGCCAGGGGTCGGAGCCGGACCGCGGTTCGGGCATCTGCGGGATATCGACCCCGGGACCGGCCATCAGGAGGTCGTCGACCGAGGCGGTGGAGTCAGCGGGGGCGGAGAGCCCCGGGGGCGTGGTGTCGGCCGCGGCGGTGCCGCTGGCGAGCAGGCCTCCGAGCAGGAGCGCGGAGGCCGCCGCCGCGAGCAGGGGAATAGGACGCATGCGAAAACCCTTTCGTGGCGAATGAGAAGTGATCCGGTGCGGTGATGGCGCGGGGCAGCCCGCCCGTCAGGCGGGACGCGGCGTCTCGTACAGGTCGTCCAGGAGCTGCTGATAGCGCTGGGCGACGATGCTGCGGCGGAGCTTCAGCGACGGCGTGAGCTCACCGGTCTCCACGGAGAAGTCACCCGGGAGGATCGCGAAAGCGCGCACCCGCTCGGGTCGGGAGTAGCGGGCCCCGACGTCGGCCACGACCTCCTCGATGAGCGCGCGGACGTCGGGGTGGGCGGCGAGTTCGGCCTGGTCCTCGGGCAGGCCCCGCTCGCGTGCCCAGGGGATGATCTCGTCGGGGTCCAGGGTCACCAGCGCCGCGAGGTGGGGGCGGCGGTCGCCGAAGACGATGGCGTGCGAGATCCAGCGGGAGCCGCGCAGGTCGCCCTCGATGTTGGCGGGACTGATGTTCTTGCCGCTCGCCGGGATGATCAGGTCCTTTTTCCGGCCGGTGACGCGGAGGTAGCCGTCGGCGTCGAATTCGCCGAGGTCGCCGGTGTGCAGCCAGCCGTCACCGAGGATCTCGGTGGTCGCGGCCGGGGCGCGATGGTAGCCGGAGAACACGTTGGCGCCGCGGGCCAGGATCTCTCCGTCGTCCGAGATGCGGATCTCGACCCCCGGCAAGGGGCGCCCCACGGTCCCGAAGCGCCGGTCAGCGGGGCTGTTCAGGGTGAGGACCGCAGCGGACTCGGTCATCCCGTAGCCCTCGTTGACCGGAACGCCGCAGGCGTGGAAGAACTCCAGGATGTCCGGGGCGATCGGGGCGGATCCGGTCAGTGCCTCCTTGAGGCGGCCGCCGAACACGTCGCGGACCATGGACAGCCACCGCTCATCGGCGTGCGCGAACTCCGCCTCGATCTCCGGGTCGACCGGTTCGCCGCGGTCGCGGGCCATCCGAACCCGCCCGCCGAGGGTGACGGCGCGGTCGAAGGCTTCCCGGTCCGCCTCGGGGGCCTGGGCGAGCAGTGAGCGCACCCGCGTGTGTACCTTCTCGAACAGCAGCGGCGCCGAAGGCAGGTAGTCGGGGCGCACCTCGGCCAGGTCGGCGGCCACGCTGCGGATGTCGCCGCCGAAGAAGTGCAGCGTGGCGCCCCGGGAGAGGGCGACCAGCTGCACCACGCGCGCGAAGGCGTGCGCGAGGGGGAGGTAGAGGAAGATGCTCTCGCCTGCGCGTATCGGGAGACGGGAGTCGAGGCCGTCCAGGGTGGCCTGCCAGTGGCCGTTGCAGATCAGGCAGCCCTTGGGCGGGCCGGTGGTCCCGGAGGTGTAGATGATGGTGGAGAGGTCGCCGGAGCGCACGCGCGCCTCGCGGTCCACGACCTGGTCGGTGGTCGTGGCGCTGCCACGCTCCAGCAGCGCGTCGAGGGTGATGGCGCCCGACGCCTCCCCGTCCAGCACCACGATGTGCCGCAGCCGCGGGAGTTCGGCCCGCAGCTGCTCGACCTTGGCCACCTGCCCGGCGTCCTCGCAGATCAGCACGGACGATTCGGAGTCGCTGAGCACCCAGTGGCATTCTTCGGGGCTGTTGGTGGGGTACACGGGCACCGAGATGGCGCCCACGGCACCGACGGCGAGGTCGCACACCGTCCACTCCGGCCGGGTCTCGGCGAGGATCGCCACCCGGTCGCCGGGGGCGACGCCGATCGCCAGCAGCCCCCGTGCGACGTCGTCGGTGACGGCGCCGAGCTGCTCGTAGGTCAGTTCCGGCCAGCGGCTGGGGCGCACCGCACGGATCGCGGTATGCGCCGCGAAGGTGTCGGCGGCGAAGCGGGCCAGGCCCGCTGGAATAACGCCGGAGCGGTGGGCAGAGCGTTGAACGGATCCGGGCACTGGTGCCTCCTGCGGTCCGCGTGCGGGGGACGCCGCTCCCGGCGGCCATGCGGCCGAACCGGGAGCCACGCTCATGAAGCTAGATCCGGCCCTGAGCACCGGCGATGGCAAAGCCGCTCATCATGCGTGACCGTTGCGCTCAGGAGGGGACGGCGGCGAGCCGCCCGTGGCATTCCCCTCCCCGAGTGATTTCGGCCAGCTCCAGTTCGCCTCGACGCCCCTACCCCCCACCTGCGGCCCGCTGATCACCGACGTCCGGGTCACGCAGTTGTAGCCTCCGCCGCCGCAGCATGGAAAAAGGGCCCCGAGCACGAGATCCGAACGCCGGATTCTCGCAGCCGGGGCCTGTGTTCGCCGTTGACCGGGTGCGTGAGAAATGGCTGCCAGGGTCTGCTGGGCGGCCTTGTCTGCCTGAATGTCCTCCGGCGCTCTGGGGTGAAAAACAGCAGCGACGGCCGGTGGGGGTGGGGGCACCGGTCCTGTCCCGGGGAGAGGGGCGGGCCCGGCCAGCGTCGGGGGCAGGGGCCCGGCGCATGGTCCCGGTGGAGCGGGGAGGGCGGCAGCGAGGCCGGTGGGGGGTGGGGGGCCCGCCGCACCCCCACCGGCGATGATCATGGCGATTCTTCCGGCAAAACGGACAGAATCGGGACTTTCCCCATGATCATCGGCAGAG
Source organism: Nocardiopsis rhodophaea (assembly GCF_039530945.1). Classification (NCBI taxonomy): domain Bacteria; kingdom Bacillati; phylum Actinomycetota; class Actinomycetes; order Streptosporangiales; family Nocardiopsidaceae; genus Nocardiopsis; species Nocardiopsis rhodophaea. Next base: position 109,961 of record NZ_BAAAPC010000010.1, on the reverse strand, counting down.
GGGGCCTGGGGGCGGGATCGTTCTCCCGCATCGCGGAAGGCCCTTCACGCGAAGCGAGAGGAGGCCGCATGCCTCGAACCTGGCTCCGCCGCACCCGTTGGGCCACCCGGTGGCCGAGACAGACCCCACCCCCACCGGCCTCGCTGCCGCTTTTCACCCAAGAACACCGGACAGGCAACCGCCGACAAGGCCGCCCAGCAGACCCCTGCTTCCCGACCCGCGGCCTACTCCACGAGGTACTTCAGCTCCTGGGTCGCGTACCACATGAGTTCGTGCTCGTCGTCGTGTCCCGACTCGGGGTCGGCGACGGCCCGGGCGATGTCGTCCGCGGCGTCCTCATCGTCGACGTGGGCGGAGGCCACCCGCTTGAGGGGGACCGTTCCGGTGAGGGCGACCTCGGCCGGGTGCGTGGCGTCCGGTGCCGGACCGATGAGCTTGTCCGGGAGGTCGGCCGCGAGGACCACGCGGCGGCGCGGTGCCGCGGGGTCGGCGGCCAGCAGCCGGAGCGAGGCGTCGGCGGCGGCGTACAGGGCCTCGTATTCGAGTTCTTCGCTGTCGCCGGGGGTGCCCTCGGTCAGCTCCGGGGTGACCGCGAAGGCCGTGATGGGATCGCCGCGCACCTCCCCGTCCGCGAGAACGGTGGCGAGTGCGGGGAGGGTACTCGGCAGGTAGATGCGCATCGTGGGACTCGGCATTCGGGCGGGCGGCGTTGACAGGCTGAGTATGCCGAAAATCGGGTCGAACCGCGCGTCGACGCGGCGCTAGGAGGGCAGCGGGTCCACCACGATGCCGCAGGCCTCGGCGAGCCGTTCGCGCGTTTCGGCGGGGTCGCGGTGCAGGATGCCGGTCATGCCGAGGTCGACGGCGGCCCGCACGTTGTGTTCGATGTCATCGATGAAGACGCATTCCCGCGGCGCGAGTCCGGTCAGTTCGAGGGCGTGCTGGAAGATCTCGGGCTCGGGCTTGCGCATGCCGACCTCGCCGGAGATGACCACGGCGTCGAAGGATTGTGCGAAGCGGTCCCGCGGGTATCCGTTGCCCCACGAGTTCGACAGCAGGCAGGTACGGACGCCCTGGTCGCGGGCTTGGCGCAGCAGGGTGTACATCTCGTCGACCGGGTGGAAGCGGGAGAACATCCGCTCGATCAGTCCGACGGCCGGTACCTCACCACCGTCCACCAGCCGCAGCTCGGCGGCGAGCGCGCGCTCGAACTCCCCCGTGTCCACCTCGCCGCGTTCCAGCGCGTGGATGGGGTTGCCGTCGCCGTTGCCGTAGGCGCCCTCGACCCAGGACCGCATCACCTCCCGGTAGCGGTCGGGATCGATCCGGTCGGCGTCCAGCCAGGCGTCGATCGTGTCGTGGAGCGGCGAGGTCAGGACCCCGCCCCAGTCGGTGATGATGCCGCGGCACGTGCTAGTCACTCCATCGCCTCCGTCTCCGTCGTCGTCCGCCGTCTCTTATCCGCGTCGCGGGCCTCCGCGGCGCGGACGTCGGCCCTGGCGACGCTGCGGCCCGAGGGCCGGGGAAACATCCTTCCCCGCCCGCCTCACGGCGAATCCTCTTCCGATACGCGCGTAAAGACACCCTCACCCCCGAGGGTACCGACCGGTCGGTTTGGTGGCATACTCAGGTCATGGACTTCGAACTCAGCCCCGCGGCGCGCGACCGCCTGGCCAACCTGCACGAGTTCATGGACACCCACGTCTACCCGGCGGAACCCGTCTACCAGCGCCAACGAGCCGAGGCGGGCCGCGACGACCACACGCTCCCGCCCGTGATGGAGGAGCTGAAGGCCGAAGCGCGCCGCCGCGGCCTGTGGAACCTCTTCCTCCCCGACGTCAGCGGACTGGGCGCCACCGACTACGCCCCGCTCGCCGAGCTGACCGGCCGCTCGCCCGTGCTCGCGCCGCAGGCGCTGAACTGCTCGGCCCCCGACACGGGAAACATGGAGGTGCTGCACATGTTCGGCACCCCTGAACAGCGCGAGCGCTGGCTCGACCCGCTGTTGGAGGGGCGCATCCGGTCGGCGTTCGCGATGACCGAGCCCGATGTGGCGTCCTCCGACGCCACCAACATCGCCACCTCGATCACGCGCGTCGGCGACGAGTACGTGATCAACGGACGCAAGTGGTGGATCAGCGGATCGGCCGACCCGCGCTGCGCCGTCTTCATCGTCATGGGACAGACCGACCCGGACGCCCCCGTGCACCGGCGGCAGTCGATGATCCTGGTCCCCCGCGACACCCCCGGTCTGGAGATCGTCCGCTCGCTGCCGGTCTTCGGCTACGAGGACCAGGAGGGGCACTGCGAGCTCCGGTTCACCGACGTCCGCGTCCCGGCCGCGAACCTCATCGCCGGTGAGGGCGAGGGGTTCGCGATCGCCCAGGCGCGGCTCGGCCCCGGGCGCGTCCACCACTGCATGCGCGCGATCGGTATGGCGGAGCGAGCCCTGGAGCTGATGGTCCGCCGCGCGGCCGAGCGGGTCGCGTTCGGCGGGCCGCTGGCGCGCCAGGGCGTGGTGCGCCAGCAGATCGCCGAGTCCCGGCTGGCCATCGAGCAGGCCCGGCTCCTCATTCTCAAGACCGCGTGGCTGATCGACAACCACGGCACCAAGGCGGCGCGCACCGAGGTCGCCGCGATCAAGGTGGCCGCGCCGCGCGTCGCTGTGGACGTCCTGGACCGCGCCATCCAGGTGCACGGCGGCGCGGGGGTGAGCGATGACGTCCCCCTCGCCCAGATGTACGCGCACGCCCGCGCGATGCGCATTTTCGACGGCCCCGACGAGGTCCACCTGCGCTCCATGGCACGCCAGGAGATCAAGAGGATCACCGAGTAGGGCTCCCCTCTCCGTTGATCTCGGCGATATCAACCGAATAACCGCCGAAATTCGGTCGATATCGCCGAGATCAACGCGGGAGTGCGGCGGTGGGCGCGGGGGCTCAGTTCTCGTATCCGAGCCCGGCGCCGACCTTCAGGTCGGTGCCGGGCAGGTCGACCGGGAGCCGTCCCGCCGGGTCGACCTGCCCGGCCAGGGTGCGGGCCGCGGCGACGCGGGAGACCTCGACCCCGGAGTAGGTCGCGAGGTAGGCGTCGACGTCCGGGAAGGCGGAGAGGTCATACGGCGTCCCCTGGGCGACGACTACCACCGGTTTTCCCGCCCTCAAAGCGTTGTCCACCATGGCCTGCTGCGCGCTGTCCTGGCGGGCGTCCGACGTGCCGACGACCGTGGCGTCGGCCCGGGCGAAGGTGGGCGCGAGCGTGTAGCCGAGCGCGCGCAGCTCCGCCCCGATCGTCTCGGCCCCCTTGCCGGACACGTACACCGACGCGCCCGCGGCGAGCGGCAGGACGTCGCCCTGGTTGCGGAGGAGGGTCATCGACGCCTCGGCGAGGTTCCGGGCCGCGGCCTGGTCCTCCTTCGATCCCACCGCCTTCGCGGCGGCGGCGGGATCGACCGGCTCGGCGCCGATGACACCGCGGCGGACCTTGAGCTTCAGGATGCGGAGCACCGACTCGTCCAGCCGCTTCTCGCTGATCCGGCCCTTCTCCACGGCGTCGGTCACCGCGGTGACCGCGGCCTGGGGGTCCGGAGGCATCAGGAGCTGATCGGCACCGGCCAGGATGGCACGTACGGCGTTCTCACCGTCGTCATTGGCCTGGCGGACCCCGTCCATGTTCAGCGCGTCGGTGGTGACGACGCCGTCGTAGCCCAGCTCGTCGCGGAGGATGCCGCCGATGATGTCCGGCGACAGGGTGGCCGGCGCTCCGGAGCCGTCGAGCCGCGGCATGACGACGTGGGCGGTCATCATGGCGTCCACGCCCGCGTCGACGGCCGCGCGGAACGGCGGCAGGTCGGTCCTCTCCCACTCCTCCCGGCTCTTGTCGATCGTGGGCAGGCCGGTGTGGCTGTCGACGTCGGTGTCGCCGTGCCCGGGAAAGTGTTTGGCCACGGGGACGACGCCGCTCGCCTGGAACTCCTCGGCCTCGGCGACCGCCATCTCGGACACGGCGTCGGGATCGGATCCGAACGAGCGGATACCGATGACGGGGTTGTCGGCCTGGGAGTTCACGTCGGCGACGGGTGCGTAGTCGAGGTTGATACCGAGCGCGCCGAGCTCGTCGGCGGTGGCGCGCGCCAGCGTGCGGGCCTGCTCGACGTCGCCGGTGGCGCCGACCGCCATGGCGTCGGGGAAGCGGGCGCCGATCGGGAGCCGGGCAACCATGCCCTGTTCCTGGTCGATGCCGAGGAACAGGGGGACGCCCGCCCCGGTGTCGGCGGCCCGCTCCTGCAGGCCGTTGGAGAGCCCGGCGATCTGTTCGGCCGATTCGAGGTTCTCGGGGAAGTAGATGAAGCCGCCGGGGCGGAAGTCCTCGATGGCCTGGGCGTCGACCTCGGGCGTGGTCCCGGAGGCGGTGAGTACCAGCAGCTGGCCGACCTTATCCTCCAGCTCCATTTCCGAGAGGAGGTCCTCGGCGATCCGCTGCTCCTCGGCCGCCGAACCCGCGCCCCGCGGCCCGTCCTCCCGGTCCTCTCCCGGCGCGCCGCCACCACCTCCGCTGCAGGCGGCAGTCAGCAGGATCAGGCTCGCGCCCAAAGGCGCGAGGGTGTGGCGCAGTCGCATGGCTCGTCTTTCGGACGGCGAGAAGCGGGCAGTGGGTGCCGGGACGCCAAGGGGGCCGCGGCACCGACGGTGCGGGGGTCACCGCGATCCACGATAATCCCGCGGCGGCGCTTCCTGCCCCTTTCCCGGACGACGGCGCGGGTCCGCAACGGGTCCGCGGGTCCGGCGAAGGGCGGGGAACGGCACGGGGCACGGCTGCACGACGGGGACGCCTTGCACGGGCTGGGCGTCCCCGCCTTCTGACGGGCGCGAGGCGTTTCGCGCGCCCCTCCCGCGTTACAGCCCTAGGTCAGAGAGGCCCGAGAGGTGGCCGCGGGCACTGGTGACGGCATCGTCGACCGTGCGGGCCGCCAGCGCGGCCTGTGCGGCTTGCCGGCACTGCTCCAGTGAGGAGCGGGCCAGGGCGGCGCGCACCATGGGCAGGGCGGTGGCGCCCATCGACAGCGTCGTCACGCCCAGGCCGACCAGCACGCACGCGAGGACCGGGTCGGCCGCGGCCTCACCGCACACACCGCACGGCCGTCCGGCCTGGTGTGCCGCGGTCGCGGTCGCCGCGACCAGCTCCAGCACCGCCGGCTGCCAGGGGTCCTGGAAGCGGCTGAGCCCGCCGACCTCGCGATCGGCGGCGCACGTGTACTGGGTGAGGTCGTTGGTGCCGACGCTGAAGAAGTCCGCGGACCGAGCGAGGTGGCGGGCGCGCAGGGCGGCGGCCGGCACCTCGATCATGACGCCAGCGTGCTCGATGCCCGCTGAGGCGGCGGCAGCGGCGAACCACTCGGCGTCCTCGACGTCGGTGACCATCGGTGCCATCACGTGCAGCTGCGCGTCCGTGTCGCGCTGGGCCTCGGCCAGCGCGGCCAGCTGGGACTCCAGCACGCGGGGATGGCGACGCATCATCCGCAGGCCCCGTTCGCCGAGCGCAGGGTTGGGCTCCGCGCCGGGGGCCGGCAGGAACGCCAGGGGCTTGTCGGCGCCGGAGTCCAGGGTGCGCACCACGACCTTGCCGCCGGGGAACGCCTCCAGAGCAGCACGGTAGGCGCCGACCTGTTCCTCGTGGCCGGGTGCGTCCGCGCGGTCCAGGAACAGGAACTCCGTGCGGTACAGGCCCACGCCCTCGGCGCCGTTGTCGAGCGCGGCCGGGAGGTCCTGCGGCCCGCCGATGTTGGCCAGCAGCGGGACGGCGTGGCCGTCGGAGGTGCGCCCGGGCCCGGTGCTCTCGGCCGCGGCCGCCGCCCGCGCCGCGGCGGTGGAGCGGGCCGCCTCCACCGTTTCGGTGGTCGGTTCGAGCACGACCTCACCGGTCAAGCCGTCGACCAGCACCCGCGTGCCGTCATCGATAGTGTCGGCGCCCGCACAGGCCACGACGGCCGGGAGCCCCAGCGAACGGGCGAGGATGGCGGTGTGGCTGGTCGGCCCGCCCTCGCGGGTGACGAAGGCGACGACGCGCTCGGGGTCGAGCGTGGCGGTGTCGGCGGGGGCGAGGTCACCCGCGACCAGGACGAAGGGGGTGTCGGAGTCGGGGATTTTGGGGACTGGGACGCCAAGTAGGCGGGAGACGATGCGGTCGCGCACATCGTCCAGGTCGGCGACACGGGCGGCAAGGTATTCGCCGGCGCTGGCGAGCATCTCCCGGTAGACGGCCATGGCCTCGGAGACGGCCCGCGCCGCGGTGGCGCCCTCGCCGACCCGCCGCTTGACGTCGTCGGCGAGCGCGGGGTCGCGCGCCATGAGCGCCTGGGCGGCGAGCACCTCCTGCGCCGCTCCGCCCGCGCGCTCGCCGCGTGCGGTGAGGTCCCGCGCCGTCTCCTCCATCGCGGAGATGGCGCACCGGATCTCGGCGTCGGCGTCCCCGTTGTGCCGCGCGTCGGCGGGGGGATCCGGGATGGAGCGAGACAGCCGCAGCGCCGGGGCGTACCCGACGCCGGAGCTGACCCCGACGCCTCTCAGCATGTCACCCATGGCATCCTCCCGAAGGCCGGTCTGTCCACACGGCTGGTCGCTCCCACTAGCCGGCGTTGGCGATCTCGACCAGGCGGTCGAGCAGCGCATCGGCGTCGTCGCCATCGGCGGTGATCACGATCTCGTCGCCGTTGCGCACGTCGAGGCCCATGATGGCCAGGATGCTCTTGGCGGACACGGGCGCGCTGCCGTCCTTGCTCACGGTCACGTTGCCGCTCGCCGTGGAGGCCGCTTCGACGAACAGAGCCGCGGGGCGGGCGTGCAGCCCGACCTCGGACTCGACTTTGACACGGCGTTCTGCCACTGGTCGCTCCTCTTGTCTCGTGTCGCTCGCTCAGGCGCGCCGGGTGATGTGCGGCCAGTCGACCTCGGTCAGGTGGTCGACGATGAGATCCGCGTCCCGCAGCGCTGAGCGCTCGTGTGTGGTGGTGATGCCGACGGTGCGCATTCCCGCGCGCCGCGCGGCCTCGATCCCGGCGGGGGTGTCCTCGAACACGACGATGTGCTCGGGGGCGTGGCCCAGGATCTCGGCCCCGGCGAGGTATCCCTCCGGGTCCGGTTTGCCCGTGGTGACGTCACCGGCCGCCACCACGCCGTGGAACAGTTCACGCATGCCCAACATGGTCAACGCGCGTTCGGCCCAATCCCGTCCGGCCGAGGTGACCAGGCCGAAGGGGACGTCCCAGGCGTGCAGCCGGTGAACGAACTCCACCGACCGCGGAAGCTCGGCGACGGGCGGAAGGTCGGGGTCCTTGCCGATCTCCTGGATCTCGGCGAGGATCACGTCCCACGTCACTCCGGGGAACAGCGCGGGGTTCTCGGCGATCACGTCCGGTCCGCGACGCCCCATGAACCGGTGCAGGGTGGCGGTGTCATGGGGAACGTTGTGCATGTCCAGCAGCCGGGACCAGGTCGCCAGGGAGCGGGGTTCGCTGTTGATCAGCGTGCCGTCCAGGTCGAACAGCGCGCCGCGGGGATCGAGGTCGCCGCCCGTGTTCATGCCCACTGGAACAGCTGCTCGCCCTTTGCCACGTCGCCGGTGGCCGCGCCGGACACGACGTCGCTTTCGGCGTCGAGGGCGACGACCGGGACGATCGCGGACAGGCCCTGCGCGGCGACCTCCCGCGGGTCCCAGCGGATCAGCGGAGCGCCGGCCTCCACCTCGTCGCCCTCGGCGGCGAGCTTCTCGAAGCCCGTGCCGTCGAGCTTGACCGTGTCGATGCCGAGGTGGACGAGGACACCCCGGCCCTCGCGGTCGACCACGACGAAGGCGTGCGGGTGCAGCTTGATGATCTTTCCGCTGATCGGCGCGACCGCCTGCTGCGGTTCGGCCAGCGGCTGGACCGCGGCCCCGGGGCCGACCATGCCCTGTGCGAAGACGGGGTCGGGCACATCGGAGAGCCCCACGGCTGCGCCCGGGACGGGCGAGAGCACGCTGAGCACGGGTTGCCTCCTAGGAATGGTGGATGGGTGGTCGGGGGTGCGGCGCGGGTCGGCGGCCGCACCCCCGCGGGTGCGGATGTCACTCAAGCAGGTCGGCGATGTCGTCGTTGAGGGCGTCGGCCTCGGGGCCGACCACGACCTGCACCACGTTTCCGGAGATCAGGACGCCATGGGCGCCCGCCGCTTTCAGCGCCGCCTCGTCGACCTTGGCGGGGTCGCCGACCTCGGTGCGCAGTCGCGTGATGCACGCCTCGATGTCGTCGATGTTGTCGGAGCCGCCCAGACCCGCAACGATCGCGGCTGCCTTGTCGGCCATGTGTTACCTCCGTGTGTGGTGCGACGGGCCGGATGGGCCCGTGTGAGAAGAATCGGTGAATTACCCCAGAGCTTAGGTCCCCGCGCAGGTCGCGCCTAGGACGTCTGGGTGACCTTGCCCAGGCCGCGGGGTGCGTCGGGGTTATAGCCGAGCCTGCGCGCGAGCCTCTCGGTGATCTGCTGGGCGGGCACGATGAGGCTGATCGGTGCCAGCCACTCCGGCACCTCCGGCATCGGCACGGAGAGGTCGCACGCGCCGGCGAGGGAGGTACCGCCGCCGATCCCGTAGGCGGGGGCGCCCGCCGACACGACACGTTCGGCCAGGGCAACGGTACCGGGCAGGGTGGGTCCGGAGTTCGCGGCGACCAGGATCGCGGGGGTGTCGCGGTCGACCACGGCGATCGGCCCGTGCAGCAGGTCAGCGTAGGACAGGCCCATCGCGTGCAGGTAGCAGGCCTCCTTGAGCTTGAGGGCGGACTCCAGTGCCGTGGAGAACGCCATCCCGCGCCCGGAGATCACCGCGCCCTGCACGCCGACGAGGCGCTCGACGATCGCGTCGAGCTGGTCGGTCGGCTGGGCGAGGACCTCGTCGATAGTGTCGGGGACACTCCGTAGTAGGCCGGGGTCGAGGTCGGCGCCCAGGCCCAGGGCGAGGACGGCGAGCGCGGCGAGCTGGGTGGTGTAGGTCTTCGTCGCGGGAACGGCGAGCTCGTCTCCGGCCCGGGTGACCAGGGCGACGTCGGCGACCTCGGTGAGAGGGGAGCCCTGGCCGTTGGTGATGCCGACGGTGCGCGCGCCGCACTCCGCGGCCCAGCTCATGGTGTCGACGATCTCCTCGGTCCGCCCCGACTGCGAGATAGCGACGGCCAGCACACCGGACAGGTCGATCTTGGCGTTGTAGGTGGTGGCGATGGACGGCGACGCCAGGGTGGCGAGGCGCCCACCGTGCGCCTGGAGCAGGTAGCTGCCGTAGACGGCCGCGTTGTCGGAGGATCCGCGAGCGATGAACAGCACCTGCCGGGTCTCGCGGCCGAGGCGTTCGACCTCCGCGGCCATGGGCAGCAGTGCGTCGAGGGTGGTGCGCAACGCCTCGGGTTGCTGCACGATCTCCGAGCGCATGACGCTCGTTGTGGTCGTCATCTGACTACGTCCCATCGTCGGTCCACCAGCTGTGCCGCGCGCCTGGGGGGTCGGAAAAGGCACTGAGCAGCACATATACAGGCTTGAAGGGTGTTAAGCCGTGTGCACGTCGTCTATATTGACACATGCGACCACACTGTGGTCTAGTCCGGCCTATACCAGTCATACCAGAATGTCACACGACCGAACAGGCACCCACACTCATGGCGATCGACCCCGCGAGCCCCGTCCCGAAATACGTCCAGCTGCGGGACCTTCTGCTCGACTGGATCGTTGAGGCGGGCCTCTCGGTGGACGACCCTGTCCCCTCCGAACGGGAACTCGGGGCGCGCTACGAACTGTCCCGCATGACGGTTCGGCAGACGATCGACCTGCTCGTCTCCGAGGGCAAGCTGTACCGGGTCCCCGGGAAGGGCACATTCGTCGCGCGACCCAAGATCGAGATGCCCCTCGCCCTGGCGTCCTTCACGCAGGACATGCTGGCGCGCGGCTACCGGCCGGGCGCCCGCGACCTCGTCCGCCGGATCGTGCCCGCCAGCGGGCACGTCGCGCGCATGATGGACATCGAGGCGGGGGCGCCCGTCCACCACATCGAGCGGCTCCGCACCGCCGACGATGAACCCATGGCGGTCGAGCGGTCCAACATCCCCGTCTCCATCGCCCCGAACCTCGACTCCTACTCGCTGTCCGGGCGCTCGCTGTACGAGATCCTCGAACAGGAGTTCGGCCTCCTCCTCGACTCAGGCGAGCAGACCATCGAGGCCGGGATCTGCGACGCCGCGGACGCCCGGCTCCTCGGGCTCGCGCACGGCAGTCCGGTGCTGTCCATGCAGCGCCGCAGCTTCAGCAACGGCGCCTGCGTCGAGCTGGCGACCTCCACCTACCGGGCCGACCGGTACCAGCTGCACTCCCGCCTTAACCCGCGGACGAACGGCGGCTGATCCCGCCCCGCCCCCGATCCCCCTTTTTTTCTCCACCCCCATGGGGCACGTGCCGTGGACGACTGGGATACACCACGGAACGCACCCCCGTCACCCAACCCGACCGTCACCTGAGGGAGGACCCGCGGTGAGCTCCGCACCTGCCGCATCGAGCGGCCCATCCGCCGCATCAAAGTCATCGTCGAAGGCGCTCGCGATCCTGCAGCGCATCGGCCGCAGCCTGATGATGCCCATCGCCGTGCTTCCGGCGGCGGCGATCCTGCTCCGCCTCGGCCAGGACGACCTGCTGGGCAAGGACGGCCTGTCCGGGTTCGCCGGCATGGGCTGGATGTCCCCTGTCGCCGGTGTCATCGGCACCGCGGGTGACGCCATCTTCCAGGCCATGCCGCTGCTGTTCGCGGTCGGTGTGGCCATCGGATTCGCCAAGCGCGCCGACGGCTCCACCGCGCTGGCCGCCGTCGTCGGCTACGTGGTCTTCGACCGCGTCAGCAAACTGCTGTTCTTCGACGCCGGCGGCGAGATGGGCGAGCGGGTCACGGTCGCCGCAGCGGACGGCCCCGCGATCGACTGGGGCGTTAAGAACCCCACCGACGTCCTCGGCGGCATCCTCATCGGCATCGTCGCCGCCGTGCTATGGCAGCGGTACTACAAGATCAAGCTGCCCACGTGGCTCGGCTTCTTCGGCGGGCGCCGCTTCGTCCCGATCATCACCGCGCTCGCCGCGATGCTGCTCGCGATCGTCTTCGGCCTGGTGTGGCCGACGCTGGGCGGGCTCCTCAACGACCTGGGCGAGTGGATCATGGGCGCGGGCGCGGTCGGCGCCGGTGTCTACGGCATGATCAACCGCCTGCTGCTCCCCTTCGGCCTGCACCACATCGTCAACTCCGTGGTGTGGTTCGTGTTCGGCTCCTATGAGGGGCCGGACGGCACCGTGCACGGCGAGATCTTCCGCTACTACGCCGGTGACCCCAGCGCCGGGGGCTTCCTCTCCGGCTACTTCCCGGTGCTGATGTTCGGCCTGCCGGGCGCCGCCCTGGCGATGTGGATGTGCGCGCACAAGTCCCAGCGCAGCGCCATCGGCTCCATCATGATCCCCGCAGCGCTCACCGCGTTCGTCACCGGTATCACCGAGCCCATCGAGTACGCGTTCATCTTCGTGGCTCCGCTCCTGTTCGGTGTGCACGTCGTGCTGACCGGTATCTCCATGGCGGTGCTCAACGCGCTCGACGCCCACCTGGGCTTCGGTTTCTCCGCCGGGCTGATCGACCTGCTGTTCAACGCGACGAAGTCGAACACCACCGGGCTGTTCCTCATCCTCGGCATGGGCGTGCTCTACTTCTTCGTCTACTTCGGGATCTTCTATCTGCTGATCCAGAAGCTGAACCTGCCCACGCCAGGACGCGAGCCGATCGAGGAGAACCCCTCGGTCGCCGTCAACCCCGACAACGCTGCGGGAACGGGCGCGTCGCCCGTATCCGCCGCGGACCCGGGCGACGCGGCCGGGAAGCCGGACTCCGGCGGCTGACAGGCGCCGCCCGACCCTGTGCAAGGAATCGGCGGCCGCCGCGCTGACGCGGC